>QCSN01000130.1 GCA_003211515.1 Synechococcus sp. AG-670-F04 | reverse complement strand
GACATCGGAGATGCGGATGTCGTGCTCAGCGTTCGGCAGGGGTTGGGGCGTCAGCCCCTCCTGCGTCGCGAGGCCAGGGACCGTCATGTGCCCATCCTCGTGATCAAGACCGATTCGCTGGCCCAGGTGGAACGCGCCTTGGAGCGTCTGGTCTCTAGGCGCGAGCAACCCGATGGTTCTACCGAGGCTGCACCGGAGGACAGGGACGATGCATTGGCCGGTCTCGAGGAGTGTCGTCTTGCTGTTGAGCAGGTTGTGATGCCGGAGGGCCGCCCTGTGGAGCTGCTCCCCCGCAATGAAAGGGTTCGGCAGATGCAGGCGGATCTGGTCAGTCGCTACAGCCTGCGCAGCGATGTCTTCGGACAGGACGATCGATGCCGACTCAGGGTGTTCCCACCTTGAGATCAAAGGGTGGATTGACGAAGGTGAGGCTGCTGTGGGTAACTATTGGGACGCCGGTGCTCCGCCGAATGCGGAACCATCGGAATGTTGGGCCGTCGCCAAGTGGTAAGGCAGCGGGTTTTGGTCCCGCCATTCCTAGGTTCGAATCCTAGCGGCCCAGTTTTTTCCTATGGCTGACCGTCCCCTGGTTGTCTTCGATTTCGACGGAGTGATCGTCGACGGGATTGCTGAATACTGGTGGAGTGCTTTCACGGCCGCTGAGTCTCTTCTAGGAGAGATCCATGGCCTGACCCGTGATGTGGTCCCGGACGCCTTCCGGCAGGTGCGCCCATGGGTGCATCACGGCTGGGAGATGGTGCTGCTGGCAGCTGAGATGCCCCATCTGGATCAGAAGGCCTGGTTGGAGGATTATCCGGCCGAGCAGCAGTGCGCCATGCTGCGGCGTGGATGGCATGGCGAGCTCCTGCAGGATGCGCTCGATCGCACCCGTGCTGATGCTGTGCGCTCGGATCGTCACGCCTGGTTGGACCTTCATCGCCCCTATCCAGGTCTGGTGGAGCGGCTCAATGGGTTGGCCTCTGAGGGGGCGGACTGGGCAGTGTTGACGACCAAGAGCGAGGCATTCACGGCCGAGTTGCTTCAGTCGATTGGGCTCAATCCCTGGCACCTGGCCGGTCGCGAGGCTGGTTCCAAGCCGGATGTTCTGCTTCAACTGATGCAGAACCGTTCCTTGCGCGCCTTCGTTGAGGACCGCCGCGCCACTCTTGAGCTGGTGCGGCAGACCCCAGGACTTGAGGCTCTGCCCTGCTTGCTGGTCGCCTGGGGATATCTCAAGCCTTCAGACTGGTCTGGTCTTCCGCCAGGGATTCATCGTCTTGACCTCGATGGCCTGTCGGCACCCTTGGCGCAATGGCCTTAATTCGTTAGGGTACGCCTGTACTACATGAGACGATTCGCCGCTCCTGTGGCATTGGATCTCTCGTTCCTTAGCTTCAGGTTGCTTCCATGCCTGCAGAGATGAAATCCACCGCTCCCGGTTCCGATCCTCGTTCATCCGGTGAGCGCGACAAGGCCCTGAATCTTGTGCTCGGTCAGATCGAGCGCAATTTTGGGAAGGGCTCGATCATGCGCCTTGGAGATGCCTCCAGGATGCGGGTGGAGACCATCTCCACCGGAGCTCTCACCCTTGATTTGGCCCTTGGTGGCGGCTATCCCAAGGGCCGTGTGGTCGAGATCTATGGTCCGGAGAGCTCGGGCAAGACCACCCTCACCCTCCACGCCATTGCAGAGATTCAAAAACGTGGTGGTGTAGCTGCCTTCGTCGATGCAGAACATGCTCTCGATCCGGTCTACGCCGCGTCGCTCGGGGTGGATGTCGAGAATCTGCTGGTTTCTCAGCCGGATACCGGCGAAATGGCGTTGGAGATCGTCGACCAGCTGGTCCGCTCCGCCGCTGTCGACATCGTTGTGGTCGATTCGGTGGCTGCGCTGACACCGCGTGCCGAGATCGAGGGTGAGATGGGAGATTTGGCTGTGGGCAGCCAGGCCCGGCTTATGAGTCAGGCGATGCGCAAGATCACCGGCAACATCGGAAAGTCCGGGTGCACGGTGATCTTTC
>QCSN01000129.1 GCA_003211515.1 Synechococcus sp. AG-670-F04 | reverse complement strand
ATTCTCGTCCACCCATCCTTTAAATTTTTCGGGGTTAGATTATTTCGCTTAGAGACGTCCAAATTGGTTGGATCTGAAAGCGTCAATTCATTGACGCTTTCTTGCAAGAACACATCAAAAAATTCCCACTTTTTCTCTTCGCCATCAAGATCGATAGGATTCATCCAAAATCGACCAAGCGCTACTTCTTGATCACTATCATCAACTAGATTATTGTCACCGACATAAAAGAACTCCCAAGAAAAATCTACAGTGCCGCCTGCTTGATCATTATCCTTGGACGTAATAATAGGCTGGAATCTTTCCTCTGCTCCTTTACTAGCACTCCAATCATCAAATCGAAGCTCTTTAACTCCTGCAGATGCTTGCCATGTTACTTTTGCACCAACAGTGCCGCCCTCATGCTCTAATAATTTATCATAAAAGTAGACTCCGGTATTACCAACATCCTTTATTTTCATTGTTACTGCTGGGTCTTTCATGCGATTATTTCCTTTTCTTGCATTCTGAATTTTCAATTTCCGATAGTTAACATCAATAATTGGAATTTCAGGCTCTTCAAAAATAATCTCTTGAGCTCGAAGAGTAAGATCTGAAGGCTGAATAAGCCCAGCCTCTTCAAGATCTTGAACATTGACGCGAGCTTCAAGAGAGCCATTTTTCTCAGCAGAAACTGCGGTACCAGGTTGATAGTATTGCCATTCATTAACTGAAGAACCTTCATTGATTTCCAGGAAAGAAGTAAAGTAATTAACAGAATCTACCGAACCCCTTTGGTTATCTTGCGATAAGCTCTCTCCTTTTAATTCCAACAAAACACTCGCTTCAGAATCCTTCGACTTTGTGAGAATACGATAATTTAAATAGTCATCTTCGCATTCGTATTCAGAGGAATCGACAGTAAGCTCGTCAAAATCATTATCGTAAATCACTGCCTTTATTTCTTTACCTCCAATCTCTAAGACAAGATCTTCCTGGCCTTCAATGAGATCATCATCAAAAACGGGGAGGCGAACCTCAAATTCCTGAATCCCACGTGGGAGCGTAAGAGTTTTTTCATGCAATACAATTCCATCTTTTATTTTACCATTTTCTCGAAAAGTCATGTCTTTCAACACAACATCTTTTTCCTCTGCCTTTGACTTCGGTTCACCAAACAAAAATTCAAATGGCAGTGTTTGAATCTGTTCTAGTGCACCATCAAATCGGACGGCATAAGAGAGATAATCATTCTTGCCTATATTAATATCATTAGGATCCTTCGCTTTGATTTCAGCACCATCTTCCTTTTGCGTGGCTTCGATAATCTTTGGAACAAATTCTCCTTCACAATCTCTCACGAAGCTTACATTATCGATTAAGCCACCCAACGAATCATTTTCAGATTCAAGTTCCGTAAATTTAATCTCAGTCTGATCCTTGTCTGCAATAAAACTATAAGTATGCGTTTCCCATTGATTCGCAGTATCAGAATTGACTGCGAAATCATTTACACTTACAATCACAGTCTCGGGCTCATTCTTCTGGCGACGATGCAAATCAAAACTTAACGTGTATTGCTCTCCAGGAACTGTCTCGATGGTCTGTGAAATAGAATTAGGAGGGTTATTATCTTTGTATTTAGCATCAAGTTCAGCGTAATAATTACCACCAGAATTATCTTTAATTCCTTTAAAATCTGATCTCCAAATTTCACCATCTTCATCACTTACTTTCCAGCCCTCAATACTACGAACATGTTTCCAATCGCTATTAATGGCACTTTGTTCAAAGTCACCGTTTATAATCAAATTTTCGTCTGAGCACTCGGGATCACAAACATCAATCTCCGAATCTTTCAAACTTGCTGTCGCACTCTTTGGGTCACTACCTTGCACATCTAACGCCTCAACTTCAAGCTTCAATGAGCCTTTTGGTGATAACCTATCTGAGGCCTTAACTTCAACTGTTAATTCAATTTTTTCTACTCCTGACCCTACTTCAATGATTCCTTGCCGTTGCTTACGCAAAATATCATCTGATGAAGCTCCATCTATACTTGCACCCAGAATTTCGTAGTCTTGATATTTGGTAGGAAT
>QCSN01000128.1 GCA_003211515.1 Synechococcus sp. AG-670-F04 | reverse complement strand
AGGAGGCATGGGGACAGGGAATGTCAATTGCTAAAAACTCAGTCCCAGTGCCCCATCCGGCCCCAAAAGCAAGGGACTAAGAGCATGGCAAAAGGTCTACTTGTCGTATCGATAACAAAAACAAGCTCAATCGAAATCTTCACCGCAAAGAACTAAATTATTTCTTCGCATATCGACAACATTGCTGGAAGCAAAAGCGTTTTCATTTATGTGAACAATTTTTGAAGGCATTCGATCCACTGAAAATCCGTGAACCGGCTCAAATACATGCTACAGGCTTCCTGCATAGCGAGCAAGTGGATCAAAACGAAGAGGGACTTTTTGCAAGGCCGTAACCTCCTTCAAGAGCCTGATCAGACCTTTGCCCCTGCGCCTCACGAACAGCCTGAGCAATCGCACCGAAGACTTCGTGCCACTGGAGGCAGGAAAGGCGATGATCTATTGCTGTGGGGTCACGGTTTACGACCTTTGCCACCTTGGCCATGCACGCAGCTATATCAACTGGGATGTCTTACGGCGTTATCTGATATGGCGTGATTACGACGTCACATTTGTGCAAAACTATACAGATATCGACGACAAAATACTAAAGAAGGCAAACTCCGAAGGGTCCACAATGCAAGAGGTAAGTGAAAAAAACATCAAGGCCTTTGAAATCGACATGGCTCGCCTTCATATTCTGCCCGCAGACAAAATGCCTCGGGCAACATGTTGCATCCCAGGCATTCAAACTCTGATCGGGGAACTTGAAAATAAGGGAGCTGCCTACAGCTCTGATGGCGACGTGTATTTCGATATTTCCAAAGCAAAGAATTATGGTCAGCTTAGTGGGAGAGACCCTTATGAACAACAGAAGGGAGCCAGTGGTCGCACCAATGAAGGAGAAGAAGAACGCAAGCGACATCCTTTTGACTTCGCACTCTGGAAAAAAACCAAGGACGGAGAACCTGGCTGGGAATCACCCTGGGGCCGCGGGCGCCCCGGCTGGCACATCGAATGCTCAGCCATGGTTCGAGAGGAATTTGGAAAAACAATCGATATTCATCTCGGTGGAGGAGATCTTGTCTTCCCGCACCATGAAAATGAGATTGCACAATCCGAAACAGCCAATGAAGCGCAGCTAGCCCGCATCTGGATGCACAACGGCATGGTGAATGTGGGTGGCACAAAAATGTCAAAGTCCCTTGGCAACTTCACAACAATCCGTGCACTCCTCGATAGCGGCGTCTCAGCAATGACGCTGAGACTCTTTGTGCTCCAGGCGCACTACCGGAAACCGCTGGATTTCACAGCTGAAGCTCTCGAGGCGGCAAGCACAGGATGGAAAGGCCTGAACACTGCTCTCGGCCTTGGCAGTCAATTTTTTGAAGTCTTGAACTGGCCCAAACCTCAATCTCTGCCATCAGGAGCCATAAATGCCCTGAACTCGGCTGTGGATGAGGTCTTACTTGGCGCGCGCGACCGTTTCACCGATGCCATGGATCAGGACCTCAACAGCTCTGGTGCCCTCGCGGTTCTTTTTGAACTGGCCAAACCACTGAGGTCCCTCGCCAACCGACTGGAACGAGGAGATCAACTGAATCAAAAGGAGGAGCTCACCGCTTTTCATCAGCGCTGGCAGTTGTTTCGCGAGCTCGCAGCGGTTCTGGGGCTGCGGCATGAGCCTTCGACACCGATGGAAGAGGCCCACGCGGGGACAGAGGACACCGACGCCATCGAAGCAGCGATCTCTGCGCGCAAGGCCGCAAAACAAGCCAAGGATTTTGCAGCAGCTGACCGGATTCGTGAACAACTGTCCACTCAAGGGATTGAACTGATCGACAAACCTGGAGGAGTCACGGACTGGATTCGCACCTGATCCAGTCAGACTGCCGCCACTTCGTGCCTTATCGGATGCTCTGGCTCAAGCGCTTCAACTTCATGGAGACGGCGAAGCTGGAGATGGAGCTGATGAAAGCCTTCGAGGCAGGGGAAAATCTGGACGCCAAATTGGCTGATCAGGCCGAACTGGCCTCTGGCGGTGATGCCGAACAGATCTGGAAACTTGAGGTGTGGCAAAAAATGCTGATCCGGATCCGGAAGATGCAAACGCTGATGCA
>QCSN01000127.1 GCA_003211515.1 Synechococcus sp. AG-670-F04 | reverse complement strand
TGCAACGCCGAACAGCAGCACGGATTCCGCTGCGCTCGAACAGATTGAGCAACTCGCCAGGAGCCTTGGTGGTCAGTGGCTGACGGCCGATGCAGCTCAGCATGACCAGGCTGTTGCTTTGATTTCCCACCTTCCGGTCCTGGTCAGCGCTGCTCTGCTGCGGGCGGTCGGAGAGGAAAGAGATCCCGCGATCCGACAGTTGGCCATGCGGCTGGCATCCAGTGGTTTTGCCGATACGAGCCGGGTTGGTGCTGGTAATCCCGCGCTTGGAGTGGCGATGGCCTCCAGCAACACTGATGCGTTGATGCGCGGTCTGGCCGCTTACCGCTGGAGTCTTGAGCAATTGGAGGAGGCCGTTCTGAACCGGAACTGGAAGCAACTGGAAGAGGAGCTGAAACGAACGCAGGCACTCCGCCCTCCTTTTCTTGCTTCACCGGCAAGCGGCCTCTCCTGCGAGGAGAGCGGCACGGAAGACCCGGCCGGATCTTGAATTCCGCTCAGCTTTCCACCCGCAGCTCCTGGCCCCGTTCCGCCAGCAGCTGACGCGTGGCGTTCAGTGCCGACAGGCTGACGCCAGCCGTTCCCTCCCCGGGGTGCAGGCTGTCGCCACATAACCAAAGACCTTCCAGTGGAGTGCGGCCAGCGAGGCCGAAGGGTCCGAAGCGGCTTGGGTGCTGCCCCAATCCGCCAACCATGCCGCGGGGCCGTCCTGTCCACCCGGCAAATCCCCGGGGCGTCGCGAGCTCCGTGTGGATCCAGGCTGAAGGTGGAAGATCCAGCCAGGTGTTCAGCTCCTGCTGGATAGCGTGCAGTTCTGCGCGTTTGCGCTGTTGATACTCCGTCTCGGGCAGGCGGCACCAGTCACCGGTTGGCGTGAACACACTGGCGATCAGTGTGGCTTGCCCTAGTGGTGCTCTGCCGTCTCCATCGCTGCTGATCGAGAGGAATAGCGAACTGTTGTGTCGCCAGCTGCGTTGCAGATGACCAGGGCAGCCCTCCGGAAGAACATCCCTGGGCAGGACGCCGTAAAGAACCAGGGCACCACTTGGCTCGGGGAGATCCCGCAACCGATTGAGATATCCATCTGGCAGATCTCGCGGCATCAGGTCGAGCAAACATTGAGGGGGGAGGCTGCAGATCACGTCTTCAGCTTCAAAACTGCTGGTCGATCCTTTGACGCCCTGCGCCTCAACGATCCAGCCGGTTGCATGTCGTTCAATGCGGGTCACGCGTTTCTGAAGCATCAAGACCCCACCATCCCGTTCCATTGCCGCGACCAGTTGATCGCTCAGGATTTGCATCGAGCCATGCAGATGCCAAAGCCCGAGAGGTGCCTGTGCCATCTGAAGGACTGTGGCTCCATAAAGCGCGGCGGTGCGATCTGAGGGTTCCTGGGAATACAGTTTGAGCTGCAAATCCAGGAACCTTCGAAGCCGTTGATCGGTCCCGCAGCCGCAAAGCCGCTGAAGATCAGCGATCGTCATTCCACTCAGCAGTCCGGAGAAAACGGTAGATGGTCTTAGGGCACGAATCAGCTCCCGTAAATCCCAGGCAGATCGTGGGGTGACAACTGGATCGCGACCAGCAAAGGCCCAGTTGCTTTGATGAATCGCCGCGCAAAGCGTCCAGAACGATTCGCTGCCGGGAAACTGCTGTTGGCGTTCTTTCTGCCAGAGCTCTGGGTCATGCCAGAGCTTCACCGCTGGTGAGCCGTCAGCCAGATCGACCACACAACCTGGATCGAGGATCTCCGCCTCAGGCAGAGGCAGCGCCAGGTGTTTGAACAGCCGCGCGTGGCTGCCCCCGGGTTCCAGTCCAGCCACCTGGGTGGCGCCCACATCAAAGGTCCATGGGCCTCGCCGGAATGTTCCCGCACATCCGCCTGGCTGGCGGTGGGCCTCCAGCAGGGTGACCGGTACGCCTTCATGGGCTAGCAGCGCCGCGGCGGTAAGACCGGCGATTCCGCCGCCGATCACGATCACGCTGGACGTGTTCAAGGAAGGTGTTGCGATCAGGCCATGCTGGCAACAGCTCCTGATTCCCTGCGGATGGATGCACGCTTGCGGCAGGTTTTAACCGGCACCGATGGACCGCTAGAAGGG
>QCSN01000126.1 GCA_003211515.1 Synechococcus sp. AG-670-F04 | reverse complement strand
TTCCCAGCTGCTCGTAGGGTTTTAATTTATATGGTCTTAAGTTACGTTGCATTGGTGATTGTCAACAACAGTACCATTGAATATGAAAACATGTGGATTATTTACACACCCATGTTTATTGGTGTGTATGTGATTTCCAGATGGATTGACAGTCACCTGGCAACGCAAGGCAAGAAAACTGAAAACGAAGCGCAAAATGCAATTGATCAGAAGGGCTTTGGTGACTGATATGTCAAAGCAGTACATAAACATAATATGAGTCCTCCATGAAATAGGTTAAAGTAACTAGTTAGTACGTTGAGTGGTCCGAAAAGGGAAGAGATAAGCTTGACAAGCTACTACCAACCGAATAATTTCCATATGCGTTTAGAATGCATCAATGTTCTGGACTCCCATTGCAGACTGGATCTACACAATCACAAGCTTGTCTGGCTTGATTGTAATATGTTGGTTTGTTCTTGATAGAAGTAAATAGAGGACGTTTAAAGATTAATAATGATCGAACAAAGATAGATTAATACGTGGAAGTAGATTGGCATCAGAATATAATCATGCATTTACCTGCAAAAGGTTTGACTTTAAAGTAGAATATAACTCCCATTGTCAGCAAAAAGTCAATCAGCAATGGCGCTCCACCATTCCTCAACACGTTCTGGAGAGCCATACCAAGGCTTGCCAAACAATCCACCGTGAGCAGTGTTTGGAAGAACGATTGGAATTGAATCCTCCAACAAAGCGGAACAAACGGGTACCAATCCATCACCAACTGAGCTTGAGTCTCCGCAGATCTGGCGATAGGACGAGGTGGCTGACAGCCGACTGAAAGTGGAAGACTGCGGACCCTGCAAATTCAGCTCACCAGCGATCGAGACATACTCAACGGTCCTCAACTCAGGGCAACCAGGAAATGTCTGGGAAACCAAGGACCTCAAAGACGTGGCACGCAATGCCTGATGAGGACTCCCAAGAGTGATCAGGTGGTTGCAGAACTCCTCTCCGCCATACGCCCTTCCGCCGAAGGCTTGATGGCTGAGATAAGGCCGAAGCATCACTCCACCAGAACTGTGACCGATCAATGTCACACGTCCTGTAGAGGAATCAGAATGCAGAGTGCGCACAGCAGCATCTACACGGTCCAACAAACGTATCCAGCCAGAGGATTGACTGGTTAAGAGCCAATCGAGACGTGAAACATGAACAACAACCACAGGTTGATTGATCTGGGAACGAAGCCAGTTCGCTAAAGGTTCATAGGCTTCATCCGTAATCAGAAATCCACCAAGGATCAGAACGGGTTGCTCTAGCGAGAATCGACGTTGCAAAGGATCATCCCTTTGACCCCTAAGTCAATCACATGGATTGACGACCATGGATCAGGGCACATTGGGGAAACCGAACAAGCTCATAACAGCTGTGAATTCTACTGAATCCGGGCTCTAGGATCGTACTCAGAAGTTCATCATCAGACGACACCTCAAGCAAAATTCGTTGGCCAAGCAACACGATGCGAAAATGCCAGGAATGAATTTCAGGAATTTTAAAAACCAAAGCATTCAGGCAAGTAAATAACACAATGGCCCAAAAAATCGAATCGTCCACCCCCAGAATCGAATAAGGACGTGAAAACATTGTGTAGAAGTGTTAGCATGTAAAAATACCTAGAATTAACCGACTAAACAGTGAGTGCTTATGCCTTCCACAACAGATGAGGAGTTTGTCAAAAACTACCCTCGGCCGCCTCAAATCATGTTCAGTACAGAAAATATCAAGGTGATCGCCTTAGGGGAAATCATAATTCAAACAAACCACAGCGCACGAATCCTAGAAACATATCACCCACCAACTTACTATTTCCCACCAAATTGTGTTAAGGAACAATTTCTAAGAAAAAACAACGTTCGCCCCTCCTTTTGCGAGTGGAAAGGCATTGCATCGTATTACAATATTAAAATTGGAGAAAAAACAATCAATAACTCGATTTGGGCCTATCCAAATCCATCTGAATGTTTTAAAGAAATAGCTGGATGGTATGCAGTTTATCCACAATTAATGGACAGCTGCTGGGTCAACACTGAAAAGGTTGAAGCGCAAAAAGGTGGATTTTATGGTGGATGGATCACTTCT
>QCSN01000125.1 GCA_003211515.1 Synechococcus sp. AG-670-F04 | reverse complement strand
CTACGTGGTCACGGTGCAGAGCCGCTTCGAAGGCGTGCGTGAAGCGGGACAACTGGCGACGAGCCCAGCCGATCCGCTGGTGAGCCAGTTCACTCCCAGCTACGGCATGGTGCTCAACCTGTTGCAACGCCATGACCTGGCCAAGGCTCGCGAATTGGTGGAACGCAGTTTTGGTCGATATCTCGCCAGTCTCGATCTTGTTGAAGATGAAGACCTGTTGTCACAACTCAGGCTTCAGCTCAGTCAGCTTGAAGGCGTTGCAGGTGATGTGCCATGGGAAGACTTCGAGGAGTACGAGAAACTGCGCGGCCGCCTGCGGGAGGAACGGCGCCTGCTGCGCATCCTGCAGCAACAGGCTGAGGAAACACTGGCGAATGAACTCACGCTGGCACTGCAGTTCGCCAGCGCCGGTACCTTGGTGAGTCTGAAAGCTCCACAGCTGCGGGGCCGCGTCACCCCGGCTGTGATCGTCGACAAAATTAAGGGGGCAGGTCAGTTCCCTCTGCTGCTCTGTCTTACGGATGAGAATGTATGGGTGCTACTGCCTTGTCAGGCTGTGGTGAGTCTGCATGCAGAGCTCAGTTGTCTGCAGGTGAGCGGCGTGGCCGAACCTGAACTTCAGCGTTCCGGTGAACTTCGCCATGGTGACCAAGCCAGTGGAGGTCTCGCTCTGGCTGTGGCGCATATGGCCCGCCGCCATGACATGAACACGCCTCAGTACGACCTTGCCGGTGAAGTTCTCCAACAGGCGCGTCTTGTCCATCAGCTGGAGCAAGAGCAGGACTTGCATCCTGCGCACCGTTGGGGGGATCGCAAACAACTGAAGAAGCACCGCCGGCGCATGGAGGAACTGGAACTGGAAATTGAGGCCCGGCAGCAACAGCTTCATCACCGTGCCAATAAACACTGGGAGACTTTTTTGTCGTTGATCGAGATCCTGCGACAGTTCGGCTGTCTCGATGATCTTGAGCCAACGGAAATTGGCAGGACTGTGGCTGCCTTACGGGGTGACAACGAGCTTTGGTTGGGTTTGGCGTTGATGAGTGGCCACCTCGATGCCTTGCCACCTGAGGATCTAGCAGGTGTGTTTGAAGCCATCAGCACGGAGGTCAATCGGCCAGATCTCTGGAGCGGCTTCCCTCCCCCTCCCGCAGCGGAGGAAGCTCTGAATGCTCTTTCAGGCCTGCGACGTGATCTGCTCAGAGCCCAGGAGCGAGAGGGTGTGGTGGTGACGGCATGGTGGGATCAGGAGTTGATGGGACTCGTTGAGTCGTGGGCCAGCGGCACAGGTTGGAATGACCTGATCGCGAACACGTCGTTGGATGAGGGCGACGTAGTGCGCATCATGCGCCGGACCGTTGATCTTCTTGCCCAGGTTCCATACTGCGAGGCGATCAGTGAGCAGTTGCGTGGACATTCTCGTCAGGCTCTTGCTGCGATCAATCGATTTCCGGTTTGCGAATCGGACGATCTGATGAAAAATCCCTCTGGTATGAACCCTGCTACTGAGCGCGCTGCCTGATGCTCCTCCACTGTTCTGGAGAAAAAATAACCCGCATTGATTGCGTTGATGCAACTGTCGATGACTTGAAGACGTTCTTATCGGATTCCAACCGGATCATGCGGGCACTGCTCGATCCTAAAAACCTGAGACAATTGGGTCATGATCGTTTTTTATATGCATCAAGACCTTATCGTTTGCTCACATTTGAAATTCAACCTCAGGTTGTTTTTGCCGTTCATTGGGGTGCTGAGAAATTAAATATTGTTTTTGAAAGTTGTGACATTGCTGGTTTGGGTGGCATTGAGAAATCCCTCTGCTTTTCCTGTACAGCGACAATTTGTCCGGTGAGTGGTGGTCTTGAAGCTGTAGCAAAAGCTGATTTAAAGCTGACAAAAACCGTTCTTACCGCATTCGTACCTGATGCCGTTTGGCTTCGTCTTGGCAGAAAAGCTCTGAACATTGTTTTCAAAAGGCTGGAAGAACGATGCCAACGGAGATTGAGAAAATCGGCTGTTCGCTGGGTTCAGCGAGCATCAAGTTTGGCTTGAATCATCACAATACATGGATTTCATGCCATCGATGGTATGATCAATTTGGACGGGTGCCTTTCCGTTGATTGTTGCTAATG
>QCSN01000124.1 GCA_003211515.1 Synechococcus sp. AG-670-F04 | reverse complement strand
GAAACACTGGTCCGTCAGAAACTTACTGAAGGGTCTGAAGTGAAAGCCAATTCGATGCGACCGCTTGCAGCAGCTGCCAGGAGTAACGCTGAAAAGCCCGCTGCTGGGGGTAAAAAGGAATCCGGAGCCGCGGCTTGATGGTCAGGCTTCAGTGCTGACTGGAGATTGAACGGGGGAGGAGATGCTTGATAAACCAAGCTCTTCCTTGCTCTGTTGAAGTGCAGCAGCCATCCGTTGCAATTCCTGGATGGCCTCTGCCCCTTCCAGCTTGACCAACTCACAACCGTCCCTGGATTCCAACCAGCTGATCCCAAAATCAGAGACCCGAAAACGAACCATGTGAGCGGCTCCTAGATCTGCGACGAAGGAAGCGCCCTGGTGATGTTGATCATCACCACAGACGTAGCAGGTTGCTGTGAGACCTCGAGCCTGGAGGCTGTCTGTGAGGGCCTGAAGGCTCATCACAAGATCCTGGACGAGGGATCTGTACTGCTCGGCCAGGCGTAGAAACATTACAAATATCGCTCTTAAAAGATCTTAAAGTTTTTCTTCACAATCCGTGTTCAGGGTGTGTCCGCCAGGGTCCACCACCCGGCTGCTGGACCGACAAAGCGCACAGTGATCCAGAACACCACCAGGCCTGAAATGCCGATCCAGGCACCCCGTGTTGTTAAGGCGATGAATTGCTGGGATTGTTTCTGAGTCAGCGGCAACCAAGAGATGATCCGCGGGGAGGTGTCCTTCGGTTTGCTCGGTTTGGCTTGGCGAGGTGGCAGCCCCTGAGCTGACCGACGGCGAGCTTCTCCCATTAGGTCCGGTTGTCCGTTTCGTTCAGGGTAAAGAGCTCCAGCAGCCTCGGACCGATCAGTCCGGCAGGAGTCTCTGGAGAGGAACCCAGGGCTCGAGGCGCTGAAGCACCTGCTCTCCCCAGCCTCTGCCGCGGATGCGGCCGTCCAGCACAGCCAACCGTCCTCCACTGCGCCTGAGCGGTGCCATGGCCGCCGGCAAGAGGCTCAGTGCTTCGGGTAACAACAGGGTGCGAAACCAGTCGCGACCCTGTTGTTTCATGACCTCCACCCTGGCAGACGTCAGTGGGCACTCCAGGCTCGCGATTGGAAGCAACCCAATGATGAGTTGATCGAGCTCGGGCAGTCGATCTTGGTGCTGGAGCCACCAGCTCCAGCGCGCGCTGATCACACCATTCACCTCGGGAGCTGTGGATTCCTCCATCACCCTGCTGCCGAACTCACCGGCCAGTGCGCTGGTGAGGCGTCGACGCAGATCCCGGTCATCGAGCAGAAGCATCGTCAGTCCTGCACGGCCAAGGATCAGCCTTCGGCTCTGCTCCAGTAGATGGGTTGCGAAAACCTCCGTATTGGGAAGGGGCTGGCGCCGGGGTGCATAGAGGGGCAGCGGTTCCTCAAGATCCGGTTCTTTCAGGCTGGCACTCACATCGGCGTGAAAACCTGCTTCTTCGAGTTCGCTCTTTAGCCGATTGGTGTCGCCAATGCTGTTGAGAAGCAGTGCAGGTCTGTCGTTCAGGAGTCCCGGTAAGAGCGGCAGGGGTTCAAGAGGCTCGAGGTGCCAAGTCCATTGCAGGAGGCTGTGGTCAAGCTCCGCCCAGCTGGCCCACTGCCTGGGATCAGCTTTCAGCAAAGCTCCCCAGGGTTCTGGGCAATGGCCGATGACCCGAAGCAGATCGCGCAGTGCTTGGGGGTCTCCGCCATCCAGTCGCATTTGGGCATCGACGCGCGACGCCTGACCAAACAGCCGGCGCGTCAGACGGTCGTGAATCTGCTGGAGAGCCTGATCGGCTTCTGGATGGGCCCGTCTCAGTTGTTCCCAGTCCGTGGATTGAATTCGGATCGCCATGTCGCGCCGGAGTCGGCGGGTCAGTTGATCCGCCTGCGGAAGGAGGAGCTGCCGTTGCCCAAGGCTGTTGTTGCGGTAAGCCTCAACCAGTTCCGCCGTATTCATCAACCACAGGATCTGATCGCCGGGAGGTTGAGGGCCTTCCCAACAAGGAAGGCGAAAGCCCAGCGCATGGAGCTTTGGCAGCTCAACCTGTTGCAAGTGGCGACGCTGCTTGGCATTGACAACGAGGGCGATCTCTCGGCTGCCAAGACAGAGCGGCA
>QCSN01000123.1 GCA_003211515.1 Synechococcus sp. AG-670-F04 | reverse complement strand
TCACATTACAAATTGCCAGCCAAACCAAAAATTCTCGATATCGGCTGCGGAAAGGGTTATTTACTATATGACTTCCTTAAGGTCATTCCTGACGCTGAAATCTTCGGCATCGACATATCATCTTATGCTATCCACAATTGCAAAGAAGAGATTCGCGATCGATTGCAAGTCGGTTCATCAACGCAGCTGCCTTGGCCCGACAATCACTTTGATCTTGTTATTTCAACCAACACGCTGCACTGCCTACATGCATACGACCTAGACTCTTCCCTAAGAGAGATGGAACGCGTTGGCAGAAATAATAAATATATCTGTGTCGAAAGCTGGAGAAATCAGACAGAAAAAACAAATCTCCTTTACTGGCAGGTGACCTGCGAAGCATTCAACACACCAGAAGCCTGGCATTGGTGGTTCAAACAAACGGGTTATAGCGGTGACCACTCCTTCATCTATTTCGAATGACCCTGAAGAGACCCATATCAACAAAGGCGGCCATTCTGGTAGCCCAAAAAGAGCCTCTGGTGGTGGATACGATTGAATTACCAAAATCCCTGGACATTGGCCAGGTTTTGGTTGAACTGCAATCCAGTGGTATTTGCGGTTCCCAATTGGGTGAGATCGATGGCGTAAAGGGGACCGACCGATTTTTGCCTCACTTAATGGGGCATGAGGGTTTTGCCCGTGTGATTGCCGTGGGCCCAGGAGTTCGGCACGTAGCGCCTGGCAACCATGTGGTTCTGCACTGGCGCCCTGGTGCTGGCATGCAAAGTAATCCGCCCAAATACCTCTGGCGTGGAAAGACGCTCAATGCTGGATGGGTCACCACCTTCAATCGTCACGCGGTGGTGAGCGAGAACCGCTGCACCAAAGTTGCGGCCAATACAGATCCTGATGTCGCCGCCCTGTTCGGCTGCGCCGTCACCACAGGATTTGGCGTCGTGGAAAACAACGCCAGACTTAAGATGGGTGAGGCTGTCGTTGTATTCGGAGCCGGTGGCATCGGCCTCAACATCGTTCAAGCTGCAGCCCTTGTGTCTGCCTGGCCCATCATCGCCGTGGATCGCTTCAACAGCCGCCTGGAGCTGGCCCGAAAGATGGGTGCCAGATATTGCATCAATAGCAGCCAAGATGATGCTGAGAATGCTATCAGACAAGCCCTAGGCGAAAAAGAGTTGGATGTATTCATTGACAACACAGGCCTACCGGAGGTTATCGAGCTGGGCTATCAGCTCACCCACCGACAGGGTCGTGTGATTCTGGTAGGAGTTCCCCGTCAGGGCAACAACGTGAGCCTGTATTCCCTACCACTGCATTTCGGAAAACAGCTCATCGGCTCCCAGGGCGGTGAAGCTCAACCCCAGAACGACATCCCCCGCTATCTGCGCCTGCAGCAAGAGGGCAAACTACAGCTAGAGCAATTAGTGAGTGCCCACTACTCTCTTGAGAAGATCAACACCGCCATAAACGCAATGCGAGATGGTGATACCGCTGGCCGAGTGATGATCCGCTTCTGAGATGCCCACCCAAACCCTGGAGCTGGCAGGTGCACCTTCCTGGCAAGGCTGCGTGCTCGCCTATGGGCACTTCAACACCATCCATCCAGGCCACATTCGCTATCTGCGTCATGCCCGCAATCTTGGAGAGCACTTGCTGGTGGCCTTGATTGGTGATGGCTGTACTAATAGCTATCCCTTCAGTCAGCAAGAGCGTGCTGAAGCTCTCAGTCTGCTGGGCATTGCCGATGCCGTGCTGCTGTTAAGGGCCGATGAACTCGATCAGGCCATCGCTGCACTCAAACCAGCTGTGCTGGTGCTAGGCAACGAGTACAAAGGCAAGCCCTAAATTCAGACCACCCTCGCTCAGCAGAGGCAGCAAGGCGGTTCCGTGCAGTTCCATGCCGGTGAGATTCATTACGCCACATCAGAGCTGCTCAGAAGCTCTGAACGCGACCTAAGCCAACAGCGCCGCTCCTTGCTCCTAACGGCATGCAAACGCCAAGGCATCAACCAAAACCAACTCCTCAAATCCATTAATGCTTGGGGAGCCACCCGTTTGATCGTGCTGGGCGACACGATTGTGGATCAATACGCCGCCTGTGAAGCGATCGGGATGAGCGCCGAAGCCCCCGTGGTGGTGGTTC
>QCSN01000122.1 GCA_003211515.1 Synechococcus sp. AG-670-F04 | reverse complement strand
ACCTGCCATCAAGCTGCTGTGTCGTTGTCGACGAACGCCGGCAGGGTTTGGCCCACGGTCAGCAATGGCTGGATCATGCCCGCGACCATCACCTCGAAATGGCTTCTGAGCTCGGGCTATCAGAAGTGGAACGGGATCAATTCTGGCCGCCGCTGCTGCATCGGGAGATCGACGTGGCGTATGCCGCTGCAGCAACCTTCAAGGGTTTCGATCTGGCGGAACTGCTTGAAGAGGATCAGCATCCCAACAGCTTTGACCTGGCGAGTCGGCCGGTACCGTCCCATCCGAATCAGTTCGGAAAACTTGGCGAACTGATCAAGGGATGGCAGAAGGATCGCATTGCGGTGTGGCTGGTTTCAGCGCAGCCCAGCAGGGCTGTTGCGCTACTGGAAGAACACGACTGCATCAGTCGATTCGTACCCAATGCGGCGGATTCCCCTGCGATCAGCCGCCTGATTGAACAGAACACCCCCGTGGCGTTGAAGGCCGGCGGCACAGCGGAACTGGAAGGCCTGCAACTTCCGGCATGGCGCATCGCTCTGGTGACCGACCGCGAGTTCTTCGGACAACAAACACTTGGCTCCAGCGGCTATGTGCGGCGTCGCCGCAAAGCCGCCAGCAGAACGGTCGATCCCAACAAGATGCGTCCTGGCGATTACGTGGTGCATCGCAACCATGGAATTGGCCGGTTCAAGGCGATGGAAAAACTGGCAATTTCCGGGGATGTGCGCGATTACCTCGCCGTTCAGTACGCCGATGGCATCCTGCGCGTAGCCGCCGACCAGCTCGGAAGCCTCGGCCGGTATCGCGCCACCACTGAAAAACCTCCTCAGCTCAGCAAGATGGGAGGAACAGCCTGGTCGAAAGCCAAGGAGCGAACCCGTAAAGCGGTCCGCAAGGTCGCCCTTGATCTGGTGAAGCTTTATGCCCAGAGGCAGCAAGCGAATGGTTATGCCTTCCCAGGTGATGGTCCATGGCAGGGAGAATTGGAGGATTCATTCCCATATGAGCCCACGCCGGATCAACTGAAAGCAACCTCGGAGGTGAAACGGGATATGGAGAAAGCCGAGCCAATGGATCGGCTCGTCTGTGGTGATGTGGGTTTTGGGAAAACAGAAGTGGCCATTCGCGCCATTTTCAAAGCGATCACGGCGGGGAAACAGGTCGCGATGCTGGCCCCAACTACTGTTCTTGCCCAACAACACTGGCGAACCCTCTCGGAGCGTTTTGCGCCCTATCCGATCAAGGTGGCCCTGCTGAATCGATTTCGAACCGCCACGGAGCGAAAAAGCATCCTTGATGGCTTGAAGGCCGGCACCATCGATGCCGTTGTCGGCACCCACCAATTGCTAAGTAAGGGTGATGCCTTCGATCAACTGGGCCTTCTGGTTGTTGATGAAGAACAACGATTCGGTGTGAATCAAAAGGAGAAGATCAAGGTGCTTCGCAAGGACGTTGATGTTCTGACCCTTTCAGCAACACCGATTCCAAGAACCCTTTACATGAGTTTGTCGGGGGTACGTGAAATGAGTTTGATCACGACTCCACCCCCTCTGCGCCGTCCGATCAAAACCCATTTAGCGGCCCTTGATCCCGAAGCGGTTCGCAGTGCAATTCGCCAGGAGTTGGACCGCGGTGGCCAGGTGTTCTATGTGGTGCCGAGGGTGGAGGGCATTGAAGATGTGGCAGCGCAGTTGCGCGAGATGTTGCCCGGTTTGAAACTCTTGGTGGCCCATGGGCAGATGGCCGAGGGCGAATTGGAAAGCGCGATGGTGGCGTTCAATGCCGGCGAAGCGGATGTGATGTTGTGCACCACGATTGTGGAGAGCGGCCTCGACATCCCCCGCGTTAACACCATTTTGATTGAGGACTCCCATCGCTTCGGCCTTGCGCAGCTTTACCAGCTGCGCGGACGCGTGGGACGCAGCGGCATCCAAGCCCATGCCTGGCTCTTCTATCCCGGCAATGCTTCCCTAAGCGATAACGCACGGCAACGGTTGCGGGCGATTCAGGAATTTGCCCAGCTGGGAAGTGGCTATCAGCTCGCGATGCGAGACATGGAAATTCGCGGTGTCGGCAACTTGCTGGGGGTGGAGCAGAGCGGCCAGATGGAGACGATCGGATTCGACTTGTACATGGAAATGCTGCAGGAGTCCTT
>QCSN01000121.1 GCA_003211515.1 Synechococcus sp. AG-670-F04 | reverse complement strand
GCACTGCCTTGGAAGGGGGTTGAGGTTGAGGGAACTGTTACACCAGCTTTTCACCAGTAACTCGTCGAATCGACACCAGAAAGGAACAGCGGTGTTCACCAAGCGGGCTGTGATCTTGTGAATGTCGAGGGGAACACAGCCAGTGTATACACACAACAACTCACTAAAACCGATGACTTATCAAACACCTACTCTCACAAATCTTTTCATCATAATGGCAAGTAGAAGAGGTAATCTTAGTGATCAATTCAAACATGCTTTCGCCGATTGTTATCGAAAAGTTGATGATTTGTGTTGCTTGGCAATGATTTTTATGCATAACGAAAAGTTGTTTATTCTGCTGTTTGTCAAGTCGTATATTGCAGTCTCTCAATCCACCTATTGCAAGTAGCCAGTTTATCTCCTGTACATCTCCAGCCGTCAGGGTTTATAGTATCAGACCATATTATGCCTTCACTAGATAAGCTCTGATAATCAGTTGTTGCTCCCGAGAGATTAGCGGAGGTAATGTTTACATTTTCCATTCGTGTATTCTCAAGTTTTGCGTTCAATAGATTAGCGCCTGTTAAGTCTGCTCCACTTAAATTTGCTTGAGTTAAATTGCTTTTGCTCAAATCAGCTTTTGTTAAATTGGTGTTAGACAGATTGAAATTACTTAAATTCATTCCATTTAGGCGTGCGTTGCTAAGGTCTCTTGAACTTAAATCAATCACGTTCAAGGTTGCCGGTACTTCTACTGCAATTAGCTGATCACCTTTGCAGGGTGAACTCCCAATATTTTTTGTGCCATTTGGGCAGATTGTGTCAGACCAAGTAATGTTTGGATTTTCCATGCTATATGCATCTGTCTTCATGCCTGTCAAGTCAGCGCGTGTAAAATTTCCACCAGCGGTATTTGTATCGTTAAATATGGCGCCAGTCAGATTAGCGCCTGTAAAATTAGACCCATAAATACTGGCTTTCGTGAAATCGCTATTGTTCAAATTTGCATTCGTAAAATTATTATTCGCTAGTTGTGCTTGCTTGAAATTGATGCCTGATAGGTCTATATTTGTCAAATCTTTTCCAGAAAGCATTATTCCTGTTAAGTCTTCATTGTATTGAGTAGTTTCGTCTATATTGACTTCAGGATTTGCATCATCAATAAACAAGGTTACGTCATCGAGTGATTGATTCTTTGATTGATTCAGCAGTTTAGTTTCTCTATCATTTATGATCTCAGTATCTAATTTGAAATTAAAGTATTTTTTTTTGGCATTGTACTCTGGCTTTAACATTTCAAATGTCAGCAGTTCTCTTTTGCCCCCAACTTTGAAGCTTGCCTGAGCATTCGGTTCACTTGTCGCGAAATACTTATCCCATTTACGAAGCAGTTTCTGTGGCTTCCATGTGCCTTCAACACGATAAGGCCGATCTGTAAACCAATCGATCTTCTTTACACCATCCAACAACATTTCGAAGCTGCCGTTACGCCGCTGCTTGATTAGCCCAGACTCAGCAAGAGCACCGAAGAGAAGGGAGGCGTCAGAGGGAGGTTTGGCCATTAGGAGCTGGTTGTTAACAAATTTATAGCAACAGGAATTGAATCGTGGTGTTCATACGTTTGGTTGTTCATTACCATCAATAAAACATTCGTCTTCAAACAACTGTTTCGTAACATCCGTTAGTTCAGCAGAAACATGATAGGTATTACTGCTAGGTCTCAACCCTCCGGTGCCCAACCCACTTGCTTTTGCCAGGTTGGTGCCCACAGCTTGCACTTCTTTTTTAGGTGCTGGCCTTGAGAAAGCTACTGCCCCTTATATCGCTGCTAGCACTTGCATCATGCAGCACTGGGCATGACTCTGCTCATGACCTGAAGTCTAATGAGCCGTTTGAGATGTACTGTCCAGGACGCACTTATCGGAGTGTTTGGACTATCGACCCCAATTTGTCGGAGGTTAATGTTAAACAGGTTAAGTTGTCAGACGGTTATGTGAGCGAGCCTGAATTTATTCTCGTCGAGTTAACTCCAAGTCGCTTTGTCCTGGAACTTGAAGGAGATCCAGACATTTTAATATTGATCGATAGGGATACAAAGAAAGTTTATAACGGGAGAAAGGTTAAGGACAAGGCAGATGCTTCATGCCGCTTCAAAACGCTGTAAATGTTGACAACGTTTGTTTCCATTATTTACT
>QCSN01000120.1 GCA_003211515.1 Synechococcus sp. AG-670-F04 | reverse complement strand
CCTTGGTGCGTCATCGAGTTGACGCGTTTCAATGCAGAACGAGGCGTTGTTGGACAGGCCTTGCACCGTGCTTGTGCGCAGACGGAGGTTGGGGCCTGAGAACCAGAACCGCTCCAATGAGCTCATCATTTCGTAGTCCGTGGTGAGGATCAGGCCGTTTTCATCGTCCATCCGGAACTGGCCTGCCACGGGGGCTTTCTCGGCGTAGCCCCGATCTCTCAGGAGCAGGCCGTTGCGTCCGGTTTCGTCACTCGGGATCAGCCCGAACATGGTCTGATCCTCGTGGGACTCGCCGGCCCGGTCCCAGGCCATTGATCCGCTCCAGCGCACCCAGCAGCCACCGATGATTCGCTCGGCCGCTTCATCGTTACAGGAGGCGATGGCGGCCAGTCGTTCATCGCCCTTTTGAAGTTCTTCCACAACGATGAACGAAGCTCCCGCCTCTGCTCTGCGGTGCAGCAAATGGTGCTGGCTGCGTTGGGATCTCCAGCGGCCGCAGCTCAGGCGGAAGAAGCTGAGAGCATCGGGGATCGCTAGCGACATCACAGGTCCAGTCCTCTGGAAATGATGGCAGGGGCGTTAGTTGTTCCGCTCCCTCTGGGCCAATGCGATCAGGTCGTCCACGGTCAGGTTGATCGGTGGGGTGTTGATGGTTTTAGCGATGGATTCCAATTGGAGAGCTGCAACGTCGAGTTGCTCCAGCATCAGGGCGATGAAGTGGGGGTCGTCAGCGATCAACTGCTTGCTCAGACACCACTGACGTCTGGCTTGCTCTTTCGGTAGGTCTCCATTGGTTGGCAGTGGTTCCATGGCCTGGAAGCTGGCCAGGCAATGGGCCAGCAAGCGAAGGTGGTGGCGATCCCGTTGCGGAAGAGGGCTGGCATCAATCCGCCGGACCGTCTCCTCACTAAGAGGTCCGTCCTGACCCCGGTCGCTCATGCCCTTGGCGAGGGTGTGATCTTGAAGCCACAGGAATGACCGCCTTCGAGGCGCCAATGCACCCTCTCCACATCGCAGTCCTGGAAGGTGTGTCGCATCAGCATTAGTTCTTGGTCGCAAACCACTGGAAATTCCTCGGCGATCCGCTGGACGGAGCAGTGCAGTTCATGGAGGCACCAGCTGCCGTCTGCATCGCGAACACACTCGGTGACATAACCCTCATCGCATCGGAGATCAGCGAGTCGTTGAATGCGTGTTTCAAGAGGGCCGTTGCCCAGCCTCTGGCGGTAGTGCTCTGATTTGCCGATGGCTTGTTGCTGCAGCAGGGTGGTCATCAGCTCCGGCGGCAGGGTTGCTCGCATTGAGTCGAGCAGGCCTAGTGCGAAATGGCCGCTGCCATCAGGGAAGTGATCTTCACCCTTGCGGGTGAGCCTCCAGCGGTTGCTGGGTCGGCCCGGTCCGCTGGCCAGGGCTGTGGCCTCCACCAGTTGGTCTTCAGCCAAACTTCTCAAATGACGTCGCATCGCTTGGACGGAGATGCCCATGGCGGCGGCCAGGACGCCAGCCTCTGATTCGCCCCGCCTGAGCAGCAGGCTCAGCACGGCTTCGCGATTGCTGGCTGGAGCCTGTGCGTCCATCGGGGAACGATGCCTGTCCATACGATGGCACCGAAATGATCTTCCTGATGCGTAGGAGAGGGGTTTCCTCAGGCTTCCTACGGAACGGACCGGTGTGTCCCCTGGGTCCAGGGCTGTTGACCTAGGCTGATGGAAAGGAAACGGGGGGTTTCGTAAACCTCCAAAGCGCTATGCCAGATGCCCCGCCCGAGCCCAGTGCTGAAAGTCTGGAGATGATTCGCAAGTTCGCCCAGACCTACGCCCAGCGGACCGGTACCTATTTCTGCAGTGATTCCAGTGTGACTGCGGTCGTGTTGAAGGGTTTGGCACGTCATAAAGACGAACTCGGCGGTGCACTCTGTCCCTGTCGTCATTACGAAGACAAAGAGGCTGAGGTCGCGCAGGCCTTCTGGAATTGTCCCTGCGTCCCGATGCGTGAGCGCAAAGATTGTCACTGCATGCTCTTCCTCACCGAGGACAACCCGTTTGCCTGTCCTGAAAAGACGCAGACCATCACGACGGAAACAATCAACGCCACTGTCGGTTGACCGGAATGACCAGCACTTCCACGCGGGACCTCGTCAGTCAGCCGTACAAATATGGCTTCGTTACTGAAATTGAAACCGACAAGATTGCCAAGGGTCTCAGCGAGGAAGTCGTC
>QCSN01000119.1 GCA_003211515.1 Synechococcus sp. AG-670-F04 | reverse complement strand
AAGCTTGATAGCAACGGCAATTGGTTGAATCCGCCTTCAATTACATCTGCCAGCTACAACGCTTCCTCCGGCGTCCTGTCTGTGACGGGGACAAACTTCAAGGTCAATTCAGGCGCCAATAACGATATCGATATCTCCAAACTCACCCTCACAGGAGAAAGCGGTAACACTTACACCCTCACATCGGCCGACGTTGAGCTCACCTCAGCCACCGCCTTCTCCGTCACCCTCAACGCTGCTGATCAACTGCAACTCGCTGGCCTACTCAATAAAAACGGAACCTCCTCGGGTGGCGGCACCTCCTACAACATCGCTGGAGCTCTGAACTGGAATCCAGGCGCTAGTTCCTCACCAGCAGACAGCACCGGTAACGCCATCACCGTCTCCAATGTCGCTGCACCAAGCCTCAGCTCCGCCAGCTACGACGATTCCAGCGGTGTTCTCGCTCTCACCGGCAGCAACCTGCCCGCCTATTCCGGTTCCAACAACGACATCGATGTCTCCAAGCTCACCATCACCGGTGGCTCCGGCAGCACCTACACCCTCACCACCGGTGACGTTGAACTGACATCGGCCACAGCCGCCAGCATCACGCTCAACAGCAGCGATCAAAGCAATCTCGATTCCCTGCTCAACAGCAACGGCACCTCTTCCAGCCAGGGCACCACCTACAACATCGCCGCTGCCAACCGCTGGGCACCCGGCGCTGATCCCTCGGCCAACAGCCAAGACCTCACCGGTAACGCCATCACCGTTTCAGGGATCGCTCCTCCTCCAGCACCTGCACCGGCGCCATCACCCGATCCCTCGCCATCCCCCGATCCCACTCCTACTCCCACAGCAGCGCCGCGTCCCCCTCTCAGACCCAGGCCCATACCCATCCCGCCAGGCCTGGTTCAACCAGATCTTGTTAAACCAGCGCTTCCAAAACCAACAAAACCACCCCTGCCTTTAGCTGTCGCGCCTCCACCTCCAACACCAACACCAACACCCCCGGCGCGCCCTGCGCCTGATACACCACAAAAAATCAGCGAGCCCACAACGACAACAACGACCACGACGATCGATCAGCCGATCGTTTCCACACTCCTGGTTGACAACAGCAACAACGGCAACGGCAATGGCGACCCTGCAGCCACTGGCGCCAACCCAGACGCAGAACCAAGCAATCCGATCACCGTTCGCCGGCCTCAATCTGTTGAGCTCAACCTCGATCAGGCCAACTCAAGCCAGAACACCAACAGCAAACAGGCCCTCAACACCCTCACCAAGGCGATCCGCACCCGCAACACAACCTCAAATTCACAAGCCGGACTGATTCAAGGCGCGCAATCCTTCCTCAATCAGCTTCCAAAGGGCAGCAACGTCGACGTTCATACCCTCGTTCCCACCAGCGCATTCGCCATCGCTGGACAACCAATCACCATTGAAGGCACTCCGCCGCAATCCGTTTCAGACAACAACAAGAACAACAAAGACAAAACAGACAAGACAGACAAGACGAACGACCAAGACAACACCAACACCAACGACTCCTCCAATAACGACAACTCCACAACAACATCCACAGCCACCACCACAACAGCCCTGGTGGTTGATCTCACCAACCTGCCCGGTCAACCCCAGCTCGAGCTCCATCACATCGACTACACCGTTATCGTTGGCAGCGCTCAGATCTCAGGCGGCGCAGGCAGCAACATCCTCCGCGCCGATCAACATCAGCACATCATCAACCTCGGCGCTGATCACGACACCCTCGATGGTGGGGGCGGCAACGATCACATTGGCTCCAAAGCCGGCAATGATCTCCTCATCGGTGCTGCTGGTGATGACACCCTCAAAGGCGGCAGCCATCGCGACACGCTCCAAGGTGGCTCTGGAGAAGACACGCTCAAAGGCGGACGCGGAAAAGACACACTCCACGGCGGAACCGGCAACGATCACCTCAGCGGAGGCCATCAAGACGATCAACTCAATGGCCAGGACGGCAACGACAGCCTCCGCGGTCGCCATGGTGATGACGACCTCAATGGCAACAAGGGCAACGATCACCTCAAAGGCAAACGCGGCGACGACAACCTCCATGGAGGAGACGGCGACGACACCCTCATCGGTGGAGATGGTGCTGATCGCTTTGTTCTCTCAACAGGCAACGACACCATCACCGATTTCAATCCCAAGCACGGCGATCACATCGCCATCCGAGCATCGATCCAAGACAGCCTTGATCTCAGCATCGAACAACACAACAACGATCTACTGGTGATCGATCCGGCCCACAACATCCACACCACCATCCTCAACATCAACCTCGATCAACTTCTCGCT
>QCSN01000118.1 GCA_003211515.1 Synechococcus sp. AG-670-F04 | reverse complement strand
ATGTTTGGAGAATTGCCGCTTCCTGACAATGCAATCAGGATGTCCCCTTTTTTGCACTTAACCTTGAGCTGGTGTGAATATATATTTTCATAGCCGGTGTCATTGGCAAGACAAGTAATAATTCCAGTATTTGCTGGAAGTGCTTCTACGCGTAGGCCCGGTAGTTTTGTGCCTGGCCCACAAGCTCCGATGCCGTAATGAAGGTCATTGGCGATGTGAATCGAATTAGCTGCGCTGCCACCATTTCCGCAGATGTAGACGTTTCGTCCGTCGATCCAGGCTTGATGGAGCTCTCGTGCAAGGTTTTCTATGGCTTCCAAATTTGTTGTATTGAAACATCCCTGCAGACGTTCTAAATAAGATAAAGCTGTATTCGAAAATGAGCTAATGGTTGGAGAAGACAGAGTCATTGCCTTTCCCTCAGAAGCTTTTGTGCGATAGTCAGAGACTGGGGAGTGCCAATGTCCAGATATGGCTGATGGGTATGCCAAGACTGAATTCGGCCTAGAAATTTGGGAATCACCTCAGTGCTGAAGTCGCTAGGTATTGGTGTCATCAGGTTGAGGTGATCAAGGAAGTCTTGCTCGAATGCGTACAGAGCACCGTTAGCTGTATTCCCAGGCGGCTCGACCAGTTTCTCATGAAAGGCTTGGACAACTTGCTGTTGGTCAGTCTCAACGATTCCGCAGCTGCTTGGGGTGTTGGTATTAAAGGTCAGCATCGTGAGTTGGCAGCAGCGTTGGCGCTCGTGGTGGGCAGCCAAGAAATCTTGCACATCCCCCGCCATGGCGTTGTCGGCATGAATGAGCAAGCCTGTGGCACCGTTAAAAAACTTTTGGTTAGCGATTAGGGTGCCGGCGGTGCCCAATAATTCAGGTTCGTGAACGGTCTGGACGTTCATCCTGGAGCTCTGCCAGCTCAGAAGGAATGCCTCGACTTGCTCAGCCAGGTAGCAGGTGTTGATCAGCACTGCATCACATCCCGCTAAATCAAGCTTTCGGAGCCAGCGGCCCAGAAGTGGCTCTCCTCCTATAGGCACCAAGCATTTTGGTTTCTGCAAGGTGATCGGTCGCAATCGTGTTCCAAGGCCTGCGGCAAGCAGAAGAGCGCGGAAGGGCTGTGTCATCTCAGGTTTAATGCAGGTTTAGCTTCATCAACGATCAAATCTGCCAATGCAAAGCTTGCAGTGAAGGCCGGAGAAATGGCGTTTAGTACATGAGTGCTGCTTGGGCCTGGAATGCAAAGAAAGTCGTCTTCCAGTTTTTCGGTTCTTCGATTAAATAGTTGTGAGCGGATTCCTACCTTTTGGCTGAGTTCAATGTGATCAGGCTTAATAGCCGGGATAAGCTCCTGTGCAGCTCGAATGAGAAATGGTTGTAGTGCGAGCAAGGCCTGTTCATGCACATAACGGCGGAATCCGCCCCGGTTGGTCAGATATTGCCGAGCAAGCACTCCAATATTTTTTGCGGCCATACCCGGTTCAATAGCTTGAAAGCCATGGTAATTTTCTCTACCAAAGGCAGGAGTGGCTGTAGGCCCAATGCTCACGACTGGTGTTGCATCTGCACTTGGTGTGAAATGAATGCCTAAGAAGGGAACGCTTAAATCGGGTACTTGATACAGATTAGTCCGTAAATGGAACGGGCAACTTGCTTTGAGTTGCCAGTAGAGTCCCTTGAAGGGCAGAAGGGAGTAGTCGAGCCCAACTCCGAATTGATGTGCCACACGATCAGCCTGCAGGCCAGTACAGTTGAAAAGGTATCCATATGTAACTCTTGTATTGTCCGATAAATCTATTGAATTCTCCTTTACTAGGGGTAACCAGGTCTTTCTGCTTTGGAGAAAACGAACCCCTTGTGCTGCAAGGTCTTGTTGTAAGTGCCGCACAACAATGATTGGTTTGACAACGGCCGTGTTGGGGCTCCACAAAGCTCGGCCACTTGCAGTGCGGGCTTCTGGAATCATTTCATTGAGTTGGTTGCTATCCCAGAACTCCACTGCAGCGCCGTTAGCTCTTCCACGTTCAGCCAGCACTTCGAGCTGGTGATCTAGATCAGATCGCTGCGGCACAACCACCTTGCCGCAGTGATTTATCGGTAGCCCACGCTCTTCTACCCAGTTCCGTAGACGCCGTGCTCCGTTGACGCAAACTTTGGCTTTCAGCGAGCCTGGCTTGTAGTACAGGCCGGCATGAAGAACTCCGCTATTACGGCCAGAGCTATGCAGGCCAAGCTCTTTCTCCTTGTCCAAAATTATGATCTTGTCCGTAATGTTGCGCTTGATGAGCTGTTGAGCGATGCAGAGGCCTACCATCCCGCCACCCAGGATCAGCACATCGCACGTTTGAGTGGTCATAATTTTGGCAACCGCAGTAAACTGAATAGTGTG
>QCSN01000117.1 GCA_003211515.1 Synechococcus sp. AG-670-F04 | reverse complement strand
CATGACGTCGACAAAGTCCGCCTGAGGCGCTCCTTCGTTTCGTTTATTCGAATCATTTGCTCAGCAGTGCAGCGTGACTCAAATCCCATACAGAGCAGTGCTTCTAGTGAAAAATCCGACAGTGCTGAACGATTCACCTGTATTTCACCAAACCCCCTCTGTCTGCTGACCAAAAGATAACCAGAGCATCAAAAAGTCAGCTGAGATGGTGAAAGCATTCGGGAAGAGATTCCCACAACCAGTCAAAATCAATGACCTTCACCAACGCTACACTCATTTACCAGCAGAATAAATCCTCAATCACAGGCATTCACCTCATTCCTAATGAGGATGAAGAGGATATGATGTCTTGGGCGATTGATAACGATACTCATCATGGCAGCCAAGGGAACGACTTTCTCGATGGTGGCGAAGCTCGCGACGAGATCTATGGTCGTTCGGGTGATGACACCCTGATAGGAGGAGAAGGTTTTAACAAACTATGGGGTGGCGCAGGTAAGGACACATTCATACTCACTCATGGCTATGGCCATGACATCATTAAAGACTTCACAAATGGCGATGATCGTATTCAGATGCAACCGGGATGGAATCTGAAGTCACATGATGGTCATGCTGAGATTTACGCTGGGGATGATTTGCTCGCCATTGTTGAAAGAACTAGCAACGACGAACTAACTTTCCTCTATGGCGGTAAAGACAACAATCAGTACACCGGTAGCTGGCGTGAATTGCAAGATCAGTACAAAACCATCAATCGTTCTGGAGGCTATGGAAGCGACAGACTCGCTGGTCGCTGGGGTAATGATTATCTTTGGGGAGGAGGATATGGACACGACTCGCTCGATGGTGGCTGGGGTGATGACACCCTGATAGGAGGCTTCGGAAATGACACGCTCGAAGGTGGGTGGGGTAATGATTATCTTTCTGGAAAAGCATTAAATGATACGCTCGAAGGTGGGTGGGGTGATGACACTCTGACAGGTGGTTATGGTGTCGACGTCGTTAAAGGTGGCGTAGGCAAGGACACATTTATTCTCAGTTATGTTGTTGGTCATGACATCATCAAAGATTTTACCATTGGCGACGACCGAATTGTGTATGATTACGGTTCAAAAGATCCAACTGTTAAACCATTCAGGATCGGAAAAAGTGGGAGTGGTGATGCCGCAATTTTTGAGCAGAATCAGTTAATTGCCGTCGTTGAAGGTATTAGCCCAGATGCACTAACTCACTCTTTCAAGGAGGGCATAAACTACGTTTTTTGAATAACACTATTTAGTCATAACGCTCCCCTGCTCCTGCGGGGACTTTTTGTGACTATCTGGCCGCAAAATTGTCTAAAAAACCCCACACTTGGCGGGGTGTTTGTGTTTGTAGATCAGATACAAACTGGAATCATCAATAAAGGCTAGAGATGGACTACCCATGCAGCCTTAAGGATGCCTCGCGTCACAACTGCCTTTGCTGCTGCCTTGGCCCTGTTCGTGCCAATAGGACGCCCGTTGCTGGTTGGGCTGGCTCCTGCCGTTGGTATTGGTGCAGGGTTGCTGTCAACGCAGGCAGCCTATTCAATGAGTGCTGAGGATTGGTTTAACTCAGGTCTTGATAAGTTCGATAGTAAGGATTATCAAGGAGCAATTTCTGATTACACAAGGGCAATAGCAATTGACCCGCTATATTCCGATGCATACAATAGCCGTGGCTTGGCAAGAGAATTAAGTGATCCAAAAGGGGCCATTGCTGATTTCAGTAAGGCGATAGAAACTAACCCCCAGAATGCCGATGCATATTCCAATCGTGCCCAACTAAAATTGACTCTTGAAGATTATCAAGGAGCTTTAGCTGATTTTAGCATTGCGATAGAGATTAATCCTAAGGATTCATACTCGTATCTCTTGCGTGGCGTTACCAAGGCCACTGAGTTAGATGATTTTCAAGGGGCAATTGATGATTATACAAAGGCGATAGAGATTAATCCTCTGGATGCCGATGCCTACGGCAATCGTGCTATTTCAAAAGCTGAATTAGGTGACTTAAAAAGTGCCATTGCTGATCACGACAAGTCGATAATGCTCGACCCGGACCCGCTTCGCTACTGGAGTCGGAGCAGAACCAAATTTAAAATGGGTGATCTTGAAGGTCGTTGCGCTGATTTAAAAAAAGCAGCAGAATTTGATGATTCTTATTTTGGTCGTATGTCTGCCTATGACGTAAAAGAAGAGTGCTGACACCGACTGAATGATGATTTTAAACTCCAGCAAAACACTCAAGCGTGTGATCAAGGATGGCAAAAAAGAGGGTTATGTTTTTGAACGCGATGAACTCGCAGAAGAGCTTGAAGAGATGGATAAAGGTGGGGCATTCACAGATATTGAATTAGATGCAGCAGCCATGGAAGCCCTGTTTTCACAGGGTGGTGAGCAGGAGCGAAGTAG
>QCSN01000116.1 GCA_003211515.1 Synechococcus sp. AG-670-F04 | reverse complement strand
ACGCCACTCAGCTGAGGTTCCGTACCCATGATTCTGCCTAGAGGCGGTGCATTCAGCGGTTGATTTGAAACCACCCAGCAGCCAGTGGCATCGGCCAAACCTCTAAAGCCGAAACCAAAACACAGCCCCCTCTTGACGCCTCTCATCAAAACCGAGCGAAGTTCTGATCAAATCGTGCACGCATCGGCTTAACACCAGTGGCTTCATGAGAGTTTCAGCTTCAGAATTAATCAAATAAAGCCTGTTCTTGGTTGTTCCCGCGCCACTCGTACCGAAACTGCTCCCTTGGAACAGGGAGTTGAACGCTGGCGTCTGGGCCTTTCCAGTGGAGCCTGTTCGCTGGCTCGATTTGGGAGATCAGCGCGTGCCAGAAAGATGTTTGGCGCTGACGCCGTTCAGCCAAGCACATGCAGACGTCGTCAACACTCACCCTGCTGCTTTAGCAAGGCAGTACAGCTCAGTGGCTGCTGATCCGCCTGTGTACAAGCTTCGTTCTAGCGAATTGAGCCACACCCTCATCGCCCAGGGAAACAGTGGAACTGATCTTCCGCTGCCTCAAGCCAAAGCCAAGCAAACCCGGCTCACACTGAAGGCAGGTGCGCCAGCGCTTCTTCAGATCAGCCGGAAGCTAGACCGGCAACATCAGCTCGGACAACCAATCCGTGAGCTACACCTCATTACCCATGGCAGCAAAAGCGGAATTCAGCTTGCGGATCAGTGGATTACTGAACACACGCTGAAACTCCACGCCGAAGTCCTCAAAGCCTGGGAACTGAGCACCATTGTTTTGTGGACCTGCGAGATCGGCAAGAATCAGCGCTTCGTGTCACTACTACAAGAACTTACAGGTGCTGAAATCTTTTCCAGCACAGTTGTCATCAACCGCGATCAATTAGCTGTTCACAATCGGCATGGCAATCAGCGCCTACTCAGTGAAATTATTGCTCAAAAAAATCTCAACAAATGGAACAGATCACTAGGATGGTCAAGAGTCAATAGCGATATCGAGGGAACAAATACTTCTGGCAAGCTTGGCTCTACCATAAGCATTTCAAACGACGGCAGTCGTATCGCAATTGGTGAAAGCGGCGAGAGCGAAATCACTGTTTATGAAAACTCAAACGGAAGCTGGCAGCAACTCGGAACCCCAATAGCGGGAAGAGGAAGCAAGGGAAGCATCGCACTGTCAGGAGATGGAAATCGGCTTGCAGTTGGAAACACAGATTCGTACACAGTTAGCACCTATGAATATATCGACGGATCCTGGGATTTTATTGGCACACTATATGGTAGCGGGGATTCTAATTCGGGATTCGGGTATTATCCACTGAGCTTGTCAGAGGATGGATCCGTTCTAGCCATTGGGGCCCCTAATGATCTAACGAGAATCGGTGGGACTAACTATAGGAAGGGCAATGTTTATACATACCAATATTCTGAGGGTTCATGGTCCCAGCTGGGCGACATAATCACATGGCAAGGTCATTTTCCTTCAGGCGCTATTGGACGTTTCGGACAATCCGTTGACCTATCAGATGATGGACAGCATTTAGCCATAACAGCAATATGTTCTAGTGGCGACTATCAAAATTGCACAAACTCTGAAGTTTATAGCTACGAATTTTCTGGCGGGTCATGGGGGCAAGTAGGAAGTGACATAAGCGTAGGGAAAGGCAATGCAACCTCCGTTGCCATATCAGGAGATGGGTCCACAATTGTTCATGCAAGTGCTGCGGATTCGAGCGACAGACTATATGTCAAGGTTTTCAATGGCACATCATGGATAACCACTGTCCAGATAGACTCATCGGCACTTCATCAAAGCAATGGAATAGGGGGCGACGCCATATGGAACCTGGGCTCTTCCCTCAGCCTCAACCTTGACGGGACAAGACTTGCAGCAAGTGCGCCGACAACAGCAAAGTATTCTTTTACGGGAAAGGTTTTTGTATTGGATATTGATGCTGGCGGCAATTGGAGCATCGTTGATTCAAGAATCATTGCTGATGCATCTGGATCTGGGGATAACTTTGGTAGCAGTTGCCAACTCACCAGCGATGGCAACTTTTTAGCCGTCGGGGCATCCTATGCGGATCTAAACAATAATGAAGACGCAGGCTTCGCACGTATTTATTCCTTACGACCGATCTACTCCACGGCTGCCACATCCACCGACGGCACCAAAGTTGTTCTCACCTACAACGAAACGCTCTCCTCAACAACAGCAGCAGCTTCTGCTTTTGCGGTCACAACCGATGGTATAGCCAATACCGTCACCGCTGTTGCCATCTCCGGCTCCACCGTTGCGCTCACCCTCACCAACACCGTCACAAACGATCAGGCAGTCACCGTTGCCTACACCGATCCCTCCGGTTCCAACGACGCCAATGCCATCCAGGATTCAGCCGGCAATGACGCCGCAACGCTGAACAGCACTGCAGCCACCAATAACTCCAGT
>QCSN01000115.1 GCA_003211515.1 Synechococcus sp. AG-670-F04 | reverse complement strand
TCCTGACCCATCAACTGCAAGAGGAAATGTGTGAGCGTTGGTGTAGCGATTGCCGAAGTCGTCAGCCATGGTTGATGCAAGTGATTGAGTGAGGTAAGTAGTAAATCCTTCGGTTAATTGATTGACGCTTATACTGTAGGAACCAACATCAAGATCGTCAGCGTAACTATCTAGGTCAACTCGCAAATAATAGTCATCGCTTTCCTCAATGGGTGTAGTAACAAGGATTCCATCCTGGTAAACATACCCATTTCTTCTCGATTGGTCATATGACCATGATTTCAATGTTGATATGCCGTTTGGCTTGTACCAGGTGACTTTCGCGTCATTCAGGTCATAAACTTCGGGCCCTCCTATCACCTTAAATTCATACGTTGCTCCTTTTAGTAGCGGGATTTTGAACCAATCTTCATCGCTGGTGTCATCCGGGCCGATCGCGCCGCTCAGTGAGCCCGAGTACAGGCGATTGCTGTTGGCTGTAAGAGGAAATGGATAGGCACTGGTGTAGCGAGATCCGTAGTCGTCAGACATGTGGATAGGCCTTTTGTCTTAAGTCATCTAGCTCATCCAGTTTCGCAGCACAAGTGATATTGCCCGCTGTTCAAAAAACCATTAGGAAAGTTCAGGGAGCCAGCCGCGCCCGGTGGAGGCGACTCTTTTCGTACCAGGCTGCGAACTGCGGTGCCCAATCCACCAGATGTGGCCACATCAGATCGCAGAGTTGACGGATCTCGAGCTGGGCATCGAGCTTGGCCCTCAGATCCATGAAGTGCAGAAAGGCTCGCAAGCTGAAACTCACGACGAAATGCTGGCGGTAGTCGAACGGGAGAATGCCGCGGGCATGTTCCTCGGCAAAACCTGAACGCAATAGGTCTCTGTATCGTTCGGCTGCTTTGCGGCAATGGTCGAGATCGAGATCGCGCTGGTCCTGGGTGTAGGAGTATTTCTTCCCGCGGCGGTCGCTGTATTTGCCAACGGGTCGGAGATAAACAATGTCTTCCAGGTCCAGTTCGCCGTCGGCCGCTCGGCAGATCCGTTCGCCTGTGTAGCGCATGGATTGCACATCGAAGCTCACTCCAACGCGATGGGTTCGAGCCTGTTGCATCACCGAGTGAGGAAACCAGCCGACATTCAGCACAATCTGGGCATGTTCAAGGGGGCCGAAATGTCCGCGTTCACCTGCCAGCAGGCGTTTGACGCAGATTTCGCCGGCTTGTGTTTCGTCTGGCCAGCTGTCTCGATCCTCAGCAACAAACCCTTCGCAATAGTCCTGATGCATTGCGGCGTAGACGCATTGCTGCGGATTGGGCGTGGCAGCGATCAGGTCGACCCTGAAACGGTCCATCGGTTGGCCGGCATGTCTATGGGCTGATCATGACGGTTGGGATCTTTGTTGGCTGGTCAACCGTGGCTCCGGGGTCCCGCTGTTGTTACAGCAGTGTCCATGGTTTTGTCAGGTCTGAGGTTGCTGATCGTTCCTTGGCCCATCCCACGCAGGGCAGGCAACGGGTCATCCCGGATCAGGGCTTCGCCGATCGATTGCAACTCACTGGGCTGTCTGACACCGATGGAGCGGCCTCGAACCTGGCCATCAGGCCCGAAGAGGTCCAGCTGAGGAATGCCGTTGACGTCGTAGCGGTCGATCAGATCCTGCCAGCGGGGGTTGTCCACATTGACCAGCACCACATCAAGCCGATTCCGGGTGGCCTTCTCCAGCTCCAGCATCGCGGGCGCCATCTCCCTGCAGGCCTGGCACCAGTCCGCATAGAACTCAATCACTGTTGGACGTCCGTTGCTCAATGCTGTTTCGGGCTCAAGAGAGCGGCGGGCCAGCTGCTCCATGGGGGACTCGCTTTCCAGGCCACCTCGCACCAGCAGCAGGGTGACGGCCAGTCCGAGGGCTACCGCCACCAAGAGCAGCTTCTGGATGGGTCCGAGCAAGGGCTGCCGGGAGCTGCCAGTCATGCGTTGAGCTGCAGTACTTGCACTCTGGCAGGCCTAATGCTTTGCCGCGGCTAGGGTTCAGCCATGGCTCTGATGCGTCTGCTGATCCTGCCGCTGCGGGCTCCGATGCTCCTCGTCCTGTTCGCCACCGCCGTGGTAATGGGCAATCACTGGACGTTGTTGCATGAGCATGTTCACGACACCCGTGGCGTGAGCATTCACCTGTTTTGGACGGTGGAACTGCTGCAATCGGTGGTGGTAGTGGTGATTTGCTCCCTGCCCGCCCTGTTTGTTCGGCGTGTGTCCCTTTTGATGGCCTCCAGCCGGGTGCTCAGCCTGGTAGTCATCCTTCTGCTGGTGATCACGCTCGGCATCTATCTTGCCCTCAGGCTGCATCTTTTTGCAGACATCCTGATTATCTCTTCCGCTGTCCTGCTCGCACGCTTGGATCTCACACGCATCGGGGTGGTTCCCCCTGCGATGCTCACCGTGTGCTTTCTGCTTTGTGTTCTGCTCTCAGG
>QCSN01000114.1 GCA_003211515.1 Synechococcus sp. AG-670-F04 | reverse complement strand
CTTGAGACCTTCGATAAGCTCGGCATTCCTCTCAGTGAGCAGAAGCGCCTTAGCAACGTTGCTGTTGATGCAGTGTTCGATAGCGTTTCCATAGCTACGACATACAAGGAAAAGCTCGCTGAGCATGGTGTTGTGTTCTGCTCCTTCAGTGAAGCTGTGAAGGAGCATCCACAGTTGATTGAACGCTATCTGGGCACTGTCGTCTCCAGTAACGACAATTATTTCGCTGCCCTGAATTCCGCTGTGTTCAGCGATGGTTCGTTTGTCTTTATTCCAAAGGGCGTCGAATGTCCAATGGAACTGTCCACTTATTTCCGGATCAATTCCGGAGATACAGGTCAGTTTGAACGTACCTTGATTGTGGCTGAGGAAGGTGCCTCTGTGAGTTATCTCGAAGGTTGTACGGCTCCGATGTTTGACACCAACCAGCTGCATGCGGCGGTTGTGGAGCTTGTGGCGTTGGATGACGCATCGATTAAATATTCCACAGTGCAGAACTGGTATGCCGGGGATGAGAACGGAGTAGGTGGCATTTTTAATTTCGTGACCAAGCGAGGTCAGTGCCGAGGCGCACGGAGCCGAATCAGCTGGACGCAGGTGGAGACCGGTTCTGCAATCACTTGGAAATACCCCAGCTGTGTGCTTCAGGGTGCTGATTCAATTGGAGAGTTTTACTCCGTGGCACTAACCAACAATCGTCAGCAGGCGGACACCGGCACAAAAATGGTGCATGTGGGACCTCGCACGCGTTCCACCATCGTGAGCAAGGGGATCAGTGCTGGACACTCGAGTAACAGCTACCGCGGTTTGGTGCAGATCGGACCAGCGGCGAAAGGTGCTCGCAATTACAGCCAGTGCGATTCGATGTTGATTGGGGATCAGGCGGCAGCCAACACCTATCCCTACATCCGCTCGCAGCAGCCACAAGCAGCGATTGAGCATGAGGCCAGTACCTGCAGGATCTCCGAGGATCAACTCTTCTATCTTCAAAGCCGCGGCATCGGCTTTGAAGAGGCGGTGTCGATGATGGTGAGCGGTTTCTGCCGTGATGTGTTTAATCAACTTCCGATGGAATTTGCTGCCGAAGCAGATAAGCTCCTTGCCCTGAAATTAGAAGGTTCAGTCGGCTGATCATCGTAAGGTTTAATGTTTAAACTTTCTGCTCTAAATTTAAACGAATAGACAATGCTTGAGTGGAATTTCTGCTCGAACAGTTTCTTAAAAGGATTTAACTCTGTCGCGTATAATTTAACAAGATTTTTTTGTGCTGCGTTTCCAGGGAATGAACCCAATAAATTTGTTACTCATCTAAACAAACTGCTACCCATGCTTGCAGTTCACGGTTTCTTGTTACCATTTCATTGTAATTGTCTTTCCAGTGTTCATAAGCATTATCAAAGTCTCTACTCCATATTTCAGGAATATTGTGATGGTTGTCAACGTAACCTTTGTCCTTCACGGCATTGTTGTAAACAATGGAAAGGGTTACCCATCGAGGCTCATTGGGGTCAGACATTCTCAACATTAAATCCTGTTTCTCTCCATTGATCATCTGGTCGGGAACACAATAAAAATTACCAACCCGTCGCTTTGCTCAGATGGATCGTCCTTCTTCCATTAAATGGATGTATACAGCCTGTTGACCACCATTCTGGTCCAGATGCCGGAATAAGGATCGCCCTTTTTTTGCACTTTGTTCGTAGCGTCTTTCGCAAACCACTATGTAATAGCTGCACGACGGATCAGGGCAATAAGGGCAAGAATAAGAACAATGAGAATTTCTATCTCGAGAAATAACATGAAAGTAGTTTCAAGCTACCTAGTAATAGGCGCTGTAGCTGATCACAGCAAGACAATATTGACGCAGGGTGTATCTAAGATTTGCTTTTCGTCTCAGTTTGAATCGCTACGGGTTTTATAACCAACTTTCTTATTGACCATGCTTGGATGAGATTCAATTTTTCTTTCGTAGAACTGCTGCCAACGCAAAAAAATCGCAATGATTTTGATGGTATGACTTGCCCTCTGTGTTAGTAGTCCATTTGATCCCTTTTTAAGCGTCTTTTTCAATGAATCTAAGTGAACTTGAAGTGCATGACTCTGCAACCGTTGTTGGAGTTCGTTCTGATGGAACAGACGTTGGTGATGGTTTCAAAGAAAGGCTTGAAGTGATAGGACTTCGCAAGGGTAGAAGCGTGAAGGTTATGCGAAAAGCGCCCGGAGGAGATCCTCTTGAAGTGAGAGTCGGCAGTACGACTGAAATTGCTATTCGCAAATCTGAAGCCTCTCTTGTAGACATCACACAAGACAAATTGTCGGTTTCTTGAAAGATGCTTCAGATCGACATATCAAAATTTCTTCATTTTAAAAATGATCTATCACCATGATCACTACAGAAATCGGGGTTCAACCCGTACCAAGAAACAAAAACAGACGAGTCACCTTTGTTGGACAACCCAATACCGGTCAATCAACATTTTTCAACCGTGTAACATATTCAACGGCAGGGGTCGCTAACTGGCCAGGCCTGACAGTTGATTTCATGCAAGCTGAAATTAAGAAAGACGATAAAACAATAGAATTTGTTGATTTGCCAGGTATTTATGATTTAGTACGTTTTACCGAAGACGAGAAAGTCG
>QCSN01000113.1 GCA_003211515.1 Synechococcus sp. AG-670-F04 | reverse complement strand
AAATAAACTTGATATTATTGCTACTGAACTATGCCGATTCTGCGATTGAATATCAACAATTTCAAAAATGATTGCCCAAGCTTCTGATCGATAGCCGCTCTAGAAGTACCTGCAAGAATGATTACAACAATTGCGCCAAAAGATTCATTTGATTGATGCGATGATTGATTTCGCCTCCCAAGCACTCCAGGGCCGTTTCATCTGGGAACCCATCTCCCATAAACGTGTGGTGTCGAAATCCTGACACTCCGCCAAAGGCTGAATTCTCGTCCGTATGCGAACCAGAACTAACTGCTTAAGCGATGCAACAGGAGGCTGAACGCGGCGAAACCACTCCATATCCATCGAAACATCACATCCCCATTGGAACCTCCTGAAAACTAAGTGATGAGGCTTGGTTGTTGGATCTGTCTAGTTGAAGTTCACATAAACAAGGAGCCCGACGCCGTTTCTAGCCGTTGCCAAGTTTCATACACCTGGCCAGGATCAGCGGCATAGCTTGTCGCTCGTTCGTGTCCAGGAAAGGCCAGCACAAGACTGACAATTTCGCCTGAGTCATCAAGCTTGAATACGCCCTTCAGGGCTTGGCCCGCAAATTGACCGCCATCAGGCGTCATGTCCAATGTGCCCGTGGCGTCATCTGCTACAACATCGCCAGTAGCGTACTTAACAAAGCTGCCTACATAAGCTGATGGGCATACGTCATGGTTGTGCAGCTTGAAGCGTCCATTCTTGATCTCCCAGATGTAATGGCTCCAGATCCCAGGTGCCAGCCAGTGAGCTTTGAGCTGGCAGGCAATCACCCTGTATTGACCGTCAATGCTGGTCGCCATGGTTCATTTAAGTGGTGTTCATTGTCATTTCTAGCCAAGTTCTACTCACTCATCTGCTCATCAGGTAAAAGGTTTCTGCGGATCACCAAGGATCATCCGGGCTTTGACGAAGCAGGGGAACGCTTGATGGTTGGTAGCTCTCGCAGCCTTGATCCATTAAGGGGGTGACTCAAAATGGAGGTTTATGACGCTGCCTCTTTTAACGCTTCCTTAGCGGCCTTCTCTGCTTAAGGGCATCGAAGCTGCTTGGCAAGCCACTGGTTTGCAACTTTCCCCTCTTGATGCGGCATAAAGTGACTTTAAAGTTGAACTGCCCATTTGCCACTAAGCTGGATTGTAATCCAGCGTACATGCATCTTGCTATGGGCTGCTTGAAATAAGCCACAACGATACTGACCTAAGAATTTCGACAACTTGTGTAATCGATCTGTTGAAAAAAGATGTTTCAACTTGTCAATTCCCTGCTGCTACAGCTATTTCAGCCTTTGATGCTGGCTCTGCTTGTCGTGAATCGTCTTGATGACACAGATATTTCCTTCAAGATCATCATCCAGATGGTGTGATGGTGTTATTGCTTGTCTTTGTTTCTGGTGATTAATGGTTCGTTATTAATCGAGGATGAGCAGGATTTAATTCTTATTAGCAGATTATTGCTATGGCGTGTCATCTGCCGCTGATTGTGCCAGCTTTGTGATGAACAGATCGAGCTTCTTAATGATTGGCGTGTTCGGATCAAACCCGTAGACGTTTGCTTGGCTGCTCAGAAGCCTGTATTGAATACGGGTTGAGCATCCCTCGCTGTACACCAGCAATTTCAAAGGTAGTTCAAGGGCAATCGGTCTGAAATCTTGCATCAGCAGTGTGCCAACTGCTGGATTGCCAAAAAGGATCACCTGTGTTTCATCAAGCTCCAGGTCGGCCTTTTGAGCAGCCGCGCCATGATCAACTACACCAAATACGTTTACACCCTGTTCGTCGAGCAGTCGTTGAATGCGCTGGATCGTTACAGCTACGGATTGCTTAGTTTCTCTGGAGATCACGCCGTTAGTGTCTGCTTTGTTCATCTGTGGATAGGGCCATGCCGTTGTGTAGGCCTATTACTTTACTTAGCAAATGTTGGCTTTGTACGGCATCTGAAACAGGTTGTTGAGAGATTGCCGCTGGTCGACGATGGATAACCGATCTAACTTGATTTTCGATTTTTTGCCTTTAGGTCCAAATTCTAGGTTACTACTGGTGTCTGTGTTTTTTTGATTGGCCATCGATTTCGTTTTATCATTGCCCTCTGCTTTACCCTTGAAGAGGCTTGTACAGTTTTCAGTTCATTGAATGAACTGGAAGTGCCCCGCCAATTGAACTAGATATTTTCATTTCCTCCATGCTCGTCCCACCATCGCTTCAGAATATGCCATCAATGAATATATCAGTTGCAGTGATTGCATCACTATTTTGTTAAATCAACCAGCTTTACTGCCTAGATTTCATGCCATAGAGCCAATAGAGACCCCAGGATAAGTAATAGGCTCTTCTATGAAATGATTCTATAGTTGCTATTTTGATTTTCTTTGGTTGTGTTTTTTGTGGGTTTAGTCCTTTAAGTATTTTCATATTGAGATTTTGGCTGCCACTCATGAGCAGATCGTTGCTGCCTGCACCGCCCGTAATGTCATCGGGGTTTTCATGGTAAAGCCCAATAGTGTCTTCAAGACATCAGTGTTCGTTTAGCCAGTTTTCTTGCCCATTTGCCGCGCCGCCAACCGCCTCAACAAGTTGATCGATTTTCGCATCAGTGTCAACTTTCTAAGCTGTCTTGGCGTACTCAAATGTTCCTCGGGCTGCGTGTATGGCATTCTCTAGAGTGTTGTAAGTATCCACAACATTTTCTACCACTTTTAA
>QCSN01000112.1 GCA_003211515.1 Synechococcus sp. AG-670-F04 | reverse complement strand
TGTCTCACAGAAAGATTTAAGATTCCAAGGTTGATCCAGGGAGTGTCGTGGTTCTGATTCGCTGGCTGCACGCTGGCCGAAGGCTCGAGGAAACCGTTCCTCTGTCGGAAGCTCGTCACCGCCGCATTGAGCTGGAAGCGCTTGGAGCCGTTGTTTATTGGAGCGAGAGGCTGGTACCCATCGGCTAGAGCTGTGAGTCTGGGAAGAGATGGAATTCCTTGATGAATTGCAGAACGGTTGCCATACCCCCCCGTTTTCGATGGATTGTTCCAATGGCAGCCTTTCTGCTGCTGTCGGGATGCCGGGGTTCCCAACCCGAAGCCCCTGGCTCTGGCCCAGCGATGTCGTATGCCACAGCAGGGGCAATCGAACGCCTGGAGCTACGGCTTGATCAATTGGAACAACGTCTGAAAGAGCTCAATCCCTCTACGCCAGACACCGCTGACAAAGTTCCTCCAGGACCGATCCGTTCCCTAACCCTCAGGATCGGTACCGATGACGATCGGCTGAGGCTGTACTGGGCCGACGGACAACGCAGTGACCTGCTGTGCTCGCAGGAAGGGCAAGGAGTTTGGGCGTGCGGCTAAACGCTCAGCCGAGCCGACTCACAAATCCTCAGGGTCAGACATGGTCGAAGTGCCCTGCTGCATCAGCCTCTCAAGGGATTCCCGCCAGGAGTCCTCAACGGGCAACACCTCTCGCCGCGTCAGGCTGAAAGCAATGCGCTTCTCCGCATAAGCAGCTTCATTGATAAAAACGGGCACGGCACCTTCCGGGATGCAATCGAGGCAGTCAGAGCCCGATGCCCGTTGAAACAAGCGTTGCTGGGCCGGCACACGCTGCCAGTCCTGGCCCTCAATCTCAGGGTGCAGCAAGGCCATCTGCCTGTCTTCCGAATCTCGTGGGAGATCGACACTGCCGAGATGGCGATGAATCAGAAGCGTCTTTGGATATCGACCGCGACAGACCGTCGCCGCGGCCAACGCCCTAAAGCAGGTTTCTAATGCAAGTCGGGTCTGGCGCACGATGCGTGAATCAAGCACCGACTGGGACACAGGGCCAACCTCGATCACCAGCCCGCAGGGCCAACGCTCAACCAGAAAACCTGTTTGAGCAGCATCCGATTCATGCAAGTAAATCGGCAAACCGAGCTCAGCCTGGATCAGAGCAGCCAGTGCAAGGTCCGCGGGCCTTCGCCCATACACCACCAGACAGTTCCCCATCGCTGCAGTTGTGCTGTGCAGATCAATCGCCACCTGACATGGCTGATGCCCTGCAGGCCCAAACTGATGCAGTAACTGCCGGGCCCGAACGATCTCCCATTCCATTGGGTCATCAGATTCCAGAAATGGAACCTGAAAGCTGCGATTCAGGTCGCGATCCAGATATCGCCGGTTCTGCGCAAAAGCTTTCGGGTTGCCGATCACCGTCCGAGCACCGAGCCCACGCCGAGCGATCAGATCGGGGTGCTGCTGCCACTGGTCGAGAAGCCATGGAGCATTGACTTCATTGCCATGGGTGCCAGCCACAACGAGCACATCAGCAACCATCCCCCGTTCCCTTCCACATCTGCCCGACTGAAGCATGACTGGCCAGGATGCGATGAAAAGGTGAATTGATGTCCATCCCACCTGCTGTCGTGATGGCCGCCAGAGCCTTTTGGAACTGGGAATGGCAACGGCTGATGGGAGGGCTCGGACCCGCTGACGAGGCGGGGAACTACCGACGTCCCAAAAGTGATCACCTGAAAGCGGTGCTACCCCAGCCGTCAGAGCTTATCGATCGCAACCCGAGCGATCGCCCCCATCTGATCCTTGGCCGCAGCTGCCCCTGGGCGCATCGCACCTGGCTGATGCTTCAACTGCGCGGACTGAAGGAGCACGTGGGAGTGACCATGGCCCGGGCCGACCACCGCGCCGGACGCTGGCGACTGGATCCCCCCTGGCTGGAATGCGACACCTTGCTGGCCCTGTACCGCCATTGCCAGGCACCCCCGTCACACCGAGCCACTGTTCCTGTGCTGATCGATCCCATCAATCTGAAGATTCTCGGCAACGAGAGCGCCCAGTTGGTTGAGCTACTGAACAGCTGGCCTGGCCACCCCGAAGCACCCAACCTCGCGCCAAAGGATCAGCAATCGGCGATCGAGCGCTGGCAGTCGCTGCTCCAAGCGAATGTCAACGATGGAGTTTATCGATGCGGATTCGCCCGAAATCAGGGGGCCTATGACAAAGCCTCCTCCGCCTTGTTCAACGCACTCAGGGAGGTGAATGAAAGCTTGAAGCGGCAGGGGCCCTGGCTGTGTGGCAGCCAGCTCACGCTCGCTGACGTCCGGCTTTTCCCAACTCTGATCCGATGGGAGACGGTATACGCCCCTCTGTTCGGTTGCAGCGGCCATCAGCTCTGGGAGTTCCCAGAACTCTGGAACTGGAGACAACGGTTCTTTGCTCTGCCTGGAGTCGCAGAAACCTGTGATGCAGAGGCCTGGACCAAGGACTACTTCGGCGCCCTGTTTCCATTAAATCCAGGTGGGATTGTTCCCGCTGCACCAAATCTCTGCAGACTGATCCAGAGCCCTATTGCCCATCCATGACCACGGCAAATCCTCGATTCGAGGGTGTCTACGGCGAATACACCATCACCGACGACGACCGCCGTGAGGTGAAGTTTTATCGAATCGCCTTGCTGATCAGCGGATTGAGCTTCAGCGCAGGTCTAGCTCAGTGGTGGCA
>QCSN01000111.1 GCA_003211515.1 Synechococcus sp. AG-670-F04 | reverse complement strand
TTAGAGCTCATCCAAACGGATGCAGCAATATATCAACCAAACAAACATCTGTTGATTTGTTAATGACAGCAGAAGAGATTTGTCGATTCAGCTTAAATGTGAAGCTGAGGATTATGAGAATGTTTTAAGACGAATTGGACATGCAACACAATACAACAAGACGTTCAACTGTGGTGGCTCTAGTTCTTACACTATCAAGATGAAAGGATAGCTAACTGCTAATGCATTAGGCATGCTCCAAGCACAGGATGAACGTGGCTTATATAAGCGCAGTAACGACCCCACAGAGGCTCTCAGGAAGTTTTTGAGTTAGGTCGTCAAATCGTAATAAGTGTGATGAGAGGCCCATGAGACGTGATTTCTTTGTCCTTAGAAAGGCCGTCGAAATTGCAATTCACATAACCTTTCGTTACCCATAAGAAGCATTCCCAAGCAACACAAATAATATCCTTTTCAATAAAAGGGGTGAATCATTTGTTCGATCGGAGTACTCAGAATGCCCTTTCCACTTGCCAATAACCATTCCTCTTCAACAGCATCTACTTCATCTATAATCAAGTTTTGCACCTAGACTCTGATTGCACGCAGCAATAGCCATATTCAAGCCAAGCCTCTGATATTCAAACAAGTAATTATTATTTTCAAGACCCAATTTTGAAATCATTTTACTAGAAAGTTCATTCAGAAATCTAGTAGTCATTGGACCTTCGCCTGGCAAAGTAACACCTTCCTCAGCCATAAGGCAAAACGACGAAAATAAGCCATTCGTTATTCCCAACTGCATACCCTGGCGAAAGTCACCCTTTGGCATTAAACGTGCTACATCCTCTTGAATCTCTTTTGGCAGCACAAGATCAGCCGAAACCTTAGAAGCTGCAAAGGTCACAACGGTGGTCACAAGAAGCCCGTTGAAAAGAATCGCCCACCTCATGATCGCAGAAAGCATTATTTCCTCTCAAAATAGCTCAACAAATGCCTGTAGGTAACGCGACAGCACTCCTGCCGTTCCGTTGTTTGCTTCAATTCAGTTGATGTGCGCATTTTACTTATTGAGATCTCCGAATATCTCGACGATTATTATAATGGGTCTAAGATTTTTCCATTTGGGTGATGTCGTAAATTCAAATGGATTCATAGTAAATCGGTCAGTTGGGGTTATTACTTTTCCTGCTAACTGCTCGGTAGTTGTGACCCGAGTATCACAAGGTGGATTCAGGGGGCAGTGACGCGCTGATCCCTATTGTTTATTAAGTGAGTTCAGGAATAAGCCGCGAACCCTGAGTCCTTACAGAAGCAATCAGATCTGTGGCTGATCTTTATTTTTATTTATTTTTTGATCTCAATGTCAGGAAAAAAGAATCTATTTTAAGAGAAAGTCTATATTCTTTTTTCGCCTAGGATTGAAAAGGAACCTTTTGGATAATGTTGTCAGTCCATTGAATGTTCCAAAATGGATCAAAGGTTGTTGGGTTTGAGGATTTCCTGATCACAATTGTAGGTCTTTTGCCCTCTTTTAAGATGCGTATTTTATGATGTTGTTTCGGAAATCATCGGTTGTTTGGTATCGGATATGACGCTTTTGCCTTTTTGCTTGGTTAACCTTTAGATAATGATATCATGTAGAGTTTGGCCTGCGATGACAAGTTTCTGGAGTTTAGAGCGGTGCGTATCAATATTTACCATAAGTTGTTGGATGTTTGCGCGAAAAAAGCCTGTCTGCATTAAGTTGATCAAAAATCAATTATGAGCTTAAATTTATCTAGATATTATTATCTTAAGAATTTGGCGCGGCAAGCCTCCGATCCCCGTGTGAGTGATTTTTTGCTGTGCAAAGCTCAAGAGCTTCTTGACTTGGATTATTCCTCTCTGAAAAATCAGGTTCCCATAACCAATAAGTTCATCGGTCATGTCCAAAGAGGGACTTTGTAATTAGGGCTGTTTTGGCTCGGGGGTTGATCCCCACAGTCGAGCTGTAATCGTGATTGTGGAGATCAAGTGTCTAGTAATTGGTGGATGGCTCAGGTTGTTGTGTGTAAAGGTAGTGCGAGCAACACGAAACCCCCATTCCACCTGCTGGTGACTGATCTTGATTCTGGGTTCACCCGTTGGATCAAGATCGATGAGGTCTCGGATGTGATGTGGTCGATGGATGCATGGCCTTCAACAGCCTTATTAGAAAGGCATGAGCACTATCGAGATGGCGTCTAGTCGGTCATCCAATTGAAGGAACTGTTTGGGTTGGTTGGTGGGCTGACAAGACAATCAACGTTTCAGGATGGAAAGAGATGGTGGCTAACACATATAAAAGTTTTTTAAATAACAAGTTTTCACTATGAATTTAAATCGAATCATTTGTTGATGTGTCCCTGAGGCGAGCTGCTTGTTGTTGGTTTGAAAGTGGGTTGGTCGGTGGTGGTGTGAAGGTGGTGTCGTTCGTCAAAATGATCAAGATAATTTGTTAAGAAGGCTGATCTCTTTCTCGGAGGCATCGGTCGGATTTGCATCTTGACCCTCTTTGGTGGCTGTTCGTTATTGTTCATGCTGCTTAATTTGATTTGCTCTTGCTCTTATCAGTATGACTGAATAATGGGGCATCAATCGTTGAAGCCAATCTTTGCTTTTTCTTGATTCATAAGTAACGACCATGCTTTGGATTGTCTAGATTTTGAGCCCTGTTACAAACCCTACAACCACCCATGATTCAGATCATCAGCTGGAGCAATGATTCCAGAGATGGTGT
>QCSN01000110.1 GCA_003211515.1 Synechococcus sp. AG-670-F04 | reverse complement strand
TTGTCTCGTATAGTTAGAAGAGATAATGTTTAAACAACCCGACCTCCCCCCTGGAAAAGCTCCCCTCTCCAACCTCACCAAGCTTCGCGACGTGGCCGCCATTGGCTGCATCGACAATGAGCTAGCCATTCGTCAAACACAGGTTTACGACTGGTTTGAGATGTGGAATGAAGCGTTTTTCAGCAACCGTCTGCGCCCCGTTCACGTCAACGTCTCACTGACCGATTACGGCGCAACCCTGGGCCGCTGCTTCTACTTGCCGGTGCAGTTCATCGAGATCCACCCTCAATGCTGGAAGGGCAATGCTGATCACCACAGTTTTGGTAGCAGCACCGACGTTCACCCTGCTGCACTGGTAGTTCTCCACGAAATGATCCACTTGGCCGAGGCCCAGCTACAGGGTGGATTTAGTGACGCCAACTGCCACGCAACTCCCCTTTGGGTCGGCTGGTGCAATTTCATTGCTGAGCAGGTGGATCTCCCCCTCACCTATGGCCGCATGAAACGCGGCAAGGCCAAAGCTGACGCCGATGGCCGACGCGCCAATGTTTGGAAGCACGAGAAGGATGCAGGGGTTCGCCCTGGCACTCGTCTCGCTTCATACGACGAGACACGCTGTTTTCCATTTTTAGAAAACGCTGCCCTGCTGCAGGAGAACAAGGAGATCCGCAAGATTCAGGGCAAAGAAGTAGAAGTGTTGCCGTCTTTTTGATAAGTCTTCTCTCATAAATCAGCCTCTAATATTTGGCACGATTTTCATATAGCCCCGTCATCAATGGCGGGTTTTTGGTCAATCCTCTTCCAGTCGAGCGATCAAGTCAGCAACTGCCATCCGCACCAGCTTGGTCATTCGCACGTTCTTATCAGCCGACAATGCCCGTAATTTTGCGTGCATTCTTTCGCTCATATCAACGGTGAATCTGACCCATGGTTCTCGGCTTTTGGGTTTCTTTTTCACGCTTTCAATCGTCCCTAGATCGTCACCGAATGGACCAACAGCAACAACCTCTGTTTCAGGCTGTTATGCGGGATCCATACGCCATTGATGGATTCAAGCAGCACGATACAACGTGAATAGTTTCAGCATTGTAGAAAAATATTGTTACCCGGAATAGCTTGATATTATAGTTTTCAAGTGCAATGTTTGACTATTGTCAAAAGTATGACATCTGTGAATCCATTTCTATTTTCGAAACAAGACCAGTTTTGAACAATGAGGTTAAAACTTTTAATTTGTCATCTTCTGAAGTGTCAGGTATGAAATTGAGAATTCCGAAGCCAGGGTTCAGCTCTTCTAAAGTATCAACGCTGTGAACACTCTTACTGAGAAATGTCCCGCCAGTCCTTATGTAACCTTGAAGATCACGAATATTTTGGAGAGACCTATCTCGCTTTCCTTTCGTAAATAGGATTACGTTGTCAGTAATGCTGTCAGACTCAATTTCCTTGATGCTATCAATTACTAAGCTCTTTGTATCACCAATATCGGAAACGTTGTTATTGCTAGGCTGCCATTCTTCAATGGTCTTATTTCCGGTTAGGGAGTCACGGCTATTTGCAGAACGCGAGTTCGGGTTAGTCTTGATATTAAATAATTTCGCCATATTAATCCTGCCACCTGTCTTTATGTAGTTTCCATAACCTAGATTGTCAACAGCTTTAAGAACGTTTGTAACTACTTTTCCCGAAGAAAGGCCAGGCTTGTTTGACCAATAGTAACTTACAACTCCAGCAACTAAGGGTGCCGCCATAGAAGTTCCACTCATGTACGAATATGACGAATTGCCTGAATAGTCGGCGCTCCAGATTGTTGAACCTGGTGCCATGATATCAACAGATCTCTTTCCATAATTGGTAAAGGGACTGTTCGTATCGTCGAAATCAGTAGATGCAACAGTTATAATATTATTTAAATTATAAGAAGCAGGATATATAGGGTTATTGTCAATATTTATGCTCTCGTTGCCTGCTGAAGCAACCATTATTATTTGTCTTTTTTGAGCTGCGGCTAGAGATTGCTTCATCGCGTTGCTATATACGGGGCCACCCCAACTCATGTTAATGATCATTGCGCCAGTCGATATTGCATAATTAATAGCCTTAATTGAGTTACTTGTGGCGACGCCTTCTTTCCCCCCATTTTTAATAACGACCATTCTGGCAAGTGGATTTAAACCAACTATTCCGGTGCCATTTTCAGCGGCTCCAGCAGTTGCTGCTACATGAGTTCCATGTCCAATATCATCCCAAGGCTGGTTGTCATTTTGATGAAAATCCCATCCCCATCTATCATCAATCAGACCATTTCTATCATTATCTTTACCATCAATAATTTCTGCAGATTTCATAGCGTATTTACTGCGAAGATCATTATGATTAAAATTTATGCCGCTATCAATTACTGCTATTAAGTTTCTTCCACCGGCTTTTGGGCTGATTGCAGATGCTGGATTTTTGAAGTATGAAAAGACCTCGTAAGCATCTATATCAGCATCTTTCTTGCTGCCTTTATATTGTCCCCAATTGTATATCGACCATACTCTGCCTAATTGTGGCTCTCCTGGTGCCCAAGAATTATAATTTAGAGTTTTATCCTCCCCATCCAAGGAATCCTCATTAAAAAACTGCTGCGAAAAAGCTATTTCGGCTTGAAAATAGTCTGGCGAATTAATTTTGACGTCATTGATTTCTCCAAGAGAAAACCAGTCTTTGTTAAACTTTTCAACTTTTAAATTTCCGGAATCGTCTAACAGGGCTAAGTAGT
>QCSN01000109.1 GCA_003211515.1 Synechococcus sp. AG-670-F04 | reverse complement strand
ATTGGGTGTTACATTTGAATACCAGACGCCCTCCGGCCAGATGAGAAGAATGGGTCCTCGTTCACAGATGCGTAGGCAATCAGCTTTGCTTCTTAAGACAATCCCTTCGGGACGATCAGGCTTTTCAAGACCAAGTTCTTTCACCATCCTTTTTAATTCTGACCAGCTTTCTGCGCCTACAGTCGGGTCGCAGCATTTGGCTTTTGTAGGGGTTGCACAAAGAAGTAAATGATGGCTGACCTTCAGGCCAATCATGCTGCCATTGCTGGGAGGGCGCTGGTTCGGCTGGTTCCTTGCCTCACCTTTTCCCGAACTGTGGTCCGCGCCCACTGATCGACAGCGAGCACATCATCAAGCTGTGGATGATTGATCAGCTCCTGTTTGTGTTTGTCGCAGGTTGCTTCAATCACATCGGGAATATCGAGGAAATGGATGCGTTCCTCAAGGAACTGCGCCACCGCTTCTTCATTGGCTGCATTCAGAACGGCGGGCATTGTTCCACCGGCCCGACCAGCGGCGTAGGCCAATTCCATGCAGGGATATTTCGCTGTATCGGGCGATCTAAATGTGAGCTGTCCCACCTGGGTGAGATCAAGGCGTGGCCATGGTGTTTCCAGCCGCGATGGCCAGGAGAGGCAATACAGGATCGGTAGTTTCATATCCGGCCACCCCAGTTGAGCCAGCACCGAGGAATCGGCCAGCTCAATCATGGAATGAATAATGCTTTGCGGGTGGATCACGATCTCGATGTGGTCGTAGTCCAGGCCAAACAAATAGTGCGCCTCGATGACTTCCAAGCCCTTGTTCATCAGGGTCGCTGAATCCACGGTGATCTTCCGTCCCATGCTCCAGTTCGGATGGCTGGTGGCATCGGCCACCGTGGCTCGCTCAAGGGCCGTCGCATCCCAGTCGCGGAAGGCTCCTCCGGATGCGGTGAGCTGAATGCGTCGCAGTCCTGGTGTTGGTACACCGGTGGAAAGGCGTGCATTTTCGGCCCACGGGGTGCCCTGCAGGCACTGGAAGATTGCGGAGTGCTCCGAATCCGCAGGTAGTAGCCGGCTGCCGCTCTTCTTCAGTTCTGGCAGCACAACCGGCCCTGCTGCGATCAGGGTTTCTTTGTTGGCCAGGGCGAGATCTTTGCCGGCCCGGATTGCCGCCAAGGTCGGCAGAAGCCCGGCACATCCAACGATGCCGGTGACGACGAGGTCGGCGGTGTCCCAGGAGGCGGCGATGTTGAGGCCCTCAGCTCCACCAACAAGGTGTGGTTCACGTGCAGGTTTCTGATCCCCTGCCAGATGCTTCAGCCTTTGCCTTAGTTCAGGAAGAAGACTGTCGTCTGCCAGCGCTACAAGTTCCGGCTCATGCCGCTGAATTTGTTCAACGAGGAGCGGCAGGTTGCGACCTGCCGTAAGAGCCACCACGCGGAACTGTTCTGGGAATTCCTCGGCGATCTGGAGTGTCTGGGTTCCGATGGAACCGGTGGACCCCAGCACGCTGATGGCTTTCACAGGGGAACGGCAAGTCGCAACAGTCTCCCATCAAGAATGACGATCACTGGCAAGCTGCCCTCCAGGATTGGTTGGTGGATTGCGATGGCGGCACGGGAGCAATGGCGCTCGGGGCTTGGGTTTGTTCTCGCCGCAGCGGGCAGCGCAGTGGGTCTGGGCAATCTCTGGGGCTTCGCTTATCGCGCCTCCCAGGGAGGTGGTGGTGCGTTTCTGGTTCTTTACGTCCTGATCGTGTTGGTGGTCTGCCTGCCGGTGCTTGTTGCAGAGATGGTGCTGGGCCGCAGTACCGGGAAGAGCCCTCTCCTGGCGCCGGTTCAGGCCGCTGGTCGCACCTGGATGCCACTCGGTTGGCTATTCGTGCTGGCAGCTTCGGGAATCTTGGCGTTTTATGCCGTTCTGATGGGCTGGACTGGTGCCACGCTCGTACAAACCCTGAGCCAGGGCTTACCCGCAGACAAACTGGCGGCGAAGGAGTTCTTCGAGGGGCTGAGTGGAGGTAGGTCTGCCCTGATCGGACAATCTCTCAGCTTGATTGCAACGGCCACAGTCGTCGCGGCAGGAGTTCGGGGCGGCATCGAGCGACTCTCTCGCTGGGGGCTGCCCCTTCTCTTCGTGCTTTTGGTCGGCCTCGCGATTTGGGCCGCGGGACTAGACGGTGCTGGTGAGGGATATCGAACGTTCCTGCTGCGCTGGGACAGTTCTCAGTTCACAAATCTCACCACCATTCGCAATGCCTTTACCCAGGCGTTCTTCTCGATTGGAACCGGAATCGGTTGCATCCTTGCCTATGCGGCCTATCTGGATAGCAATGCTCGCCTTCCAAGGGAAGCGGTCGCCGTTGTCGGGATGGATACGGCCGTTGGCGTCCTCGCTGGCATGGTCACTTTCCCCGTTGTGATGAGTTTTGATCTTCAGGGACTTATTAGTGCGTCCACGCTTGGGACGATCTTCATTGCTTTGCCAACGGGCTTGGCATCGCTCGGATCGGCAGGTCAGCTGGTTGCGATTCTCTTCTTTGGTCTGGCTTTGATTGCTGCAATCACCTCAGCAGTGTCTCTTCTGGAGGTGCCGGTGGCCTGTCTGATTGACCGTCTCGGCTGGAGCAGAACGCGTGCAGTTTGGGTTTCTACGGTATTGATTTTCGTGGCTGGCTTGCCCGCTGCCACGTCAACCGACGTTCTGGGCTGGATGGATTCGGTGTTCGGCGGATTGTTGCTGATTCTCGGTGGCCTGCTCTTGGCAGTGCTCTTGGGCTGGGTTGTACCGGATCGCTTCCGGCAAGACCTCAAGAACTCAGGCA
>QCSN01000108.1 GCA_003211515.1 Synechococcus sp. AG-670-F04 | reverse complement strand
TTCATCAGTCTGTCTCTTGGCAGAAGTCCTGTTCGCTCGCTTAAGCGATCAAATGAGGGCGGTCGTGATGTGTCAATGACCATCGAAGCTCTGTTGGACTCAGTTCTTCGTGTCTTCGTCAGGCTCCGCAGGATTGAGTACGTTCATTGTTCGGTTTCACTGAGAGGCAGTCAGTGGGTTTTGCGGCTGGGTTGTGTTTTCACAGCACAGGTCGATGACATTGTCTTCAGGCCTGTTTAATAACAGCCGCTACATAGCACCGTCTTTGGGTAGAAGCGTGGGTATGGGGTTTGAACCGCGCGCTTTCAAACGGCTTTCAATCTGAGGAACAGCGCTGGCCCTGGTGGCCGATGCTCAATTTCAATAGACGTGGTTTGGTTGATCGATCCGATGGCGCCAAACAGAGTGTCCTCAACTGATTCATTGCTCAATGGGCCATCGTCATTGGCGCCGTCGCGATCTGCTCTTCACGATCGCAGGGACTGCGTTGAGCCAGGTGGTCCAAGGCTTGCGGCCCAGTTCAGCCAGAGCCGCCAATCGTGCTTGGAACAGCGCGTCTTTTCAGGCACTTCGCCGCCAGTTGCGCGGTGAACTCCTCAAACCGACGTTGCCTTGGCATCAAGCAACGGCATCAGTGCTAACCAAGCTGCGCAACCCCTTTTGGATCCAGGAACAACCGGGAGGGCTCCAATCCACTGGCTGGTTGCGTGGATGGACAGCCAGCGCTAGTCGCTGGGCCATCGCCGCCACCTGCGCTGAAGATCTTGCTGCTGGGGTGAACTTTGCGCGCGAGAACAATCTGCGCTTGGTGGTGAAGGGCGCTGGTCATGACTACCTCGGCCGCAACTGCGCACCGGATTCACTGCTGCTCTGGACGCACCGGATGCGGCAGGTCACCGTGCATGAAGCCTTCCTCCCCGAGGGGGCACCCGCTGGTACCAAGGCCGAAGCCGCGATCACCGTTCAAGCCGGTACCCGCTGGCTGGAGGTTTACGAGCAAGCCACCCGTGCAGGGCGCTATGTGCAGGGAGGGGGCTGCACCAGCGTTGGTGCCTGCGGCGGCTTCATCCTCGGCAGTGGCTTCGGCAGTTTCTCCAAACGGTTCGGCAGCGGAGCGGCCAATCTGCTGCAGGCCAAGGTGATTACCGCAGATGGCGTCATCCGCACCGTGAATGCGCATCGCCACCCTGATCTGTTCTTCGCTCTGCGCGGCGGTGGTCCATGCAGCTTTGCTGTGCTCAGTGAAATCACCTTGCTGAGCCATCCCATCCCGCAGCGCCTCACCGTCATCACTGGAGCGGTCAAAGCCAGTACTGATTCGGGCTATGGCGAGCTGATTGAGGCGTTCATCCGTTTTTGCCCCAACAACCTCGACAATCCGGCTTGGGGAGAGAAGGTGAAGTTTGGGCCTGACAACAAACTCAGCTTCACACTCACCGTGCTCGATCTGGAGGACAGCGAAGTCCGCAGCACGTTCGAAGCCTTCTTGCAGCCATTCCGATCCCGTCCCAAAGACTTTGATGTTCAGCCGGTTTACACGGATCTGCCGTTTGAGCAGCTCTGGAATGCCAGCTACTGGGATGAACTCGACCCAGGCATGATCAACCGTGATCCACGGCCGGGCACTCCAGCCAGCCGCTTCTGGTGGGCCAGCAATCAGGGGGAAGTGGGAGCTTTTTGGAACAGCTACGACTCTCTCTGGGTTCCAGCTGCCGCGATGCGCGATCAACCAGCAGCAGTAGCCGACACTTTTTTTGAAGCATCACGCCACGCCCCGTTTGCGATACATCTCAACAAAGGACTCTCCGGTGAGCACCCAGAAGCCAAAGCACGAGATCAGCAAACATCACTGAATCCAGCCTGCTTTGATGCCATTGGCTTGGTGGTTGCCACGTCGAAGCAGCAGTACCGATACGTCGGTCTCAAGGGTCATGAACCTGATCTCAAACAGGGAGCTGCTGAATCTGCACGCATTGCTGCTGTGATGGAGATTCTTCGTGACCTGCTGCCTGATTCAGGCACCTATTCACCACAGACCAATTATTTCCAGAGCAATGCCGCTCAAGCGCAATGGGGCAGTCAATACCCAAAGTTGCTGGCGATCAAACGCCGATGGGATCCCAACAATCTGTTTCGCGTGCACAACGGCGTCGGCAACATCAAGCCAGCAGATCCAACACCAGTGTCATAAGCAGTGCCAGCACTTGGCTTTACACCACATATTGATCAACTTCACGGCTGAGCTGACCATGGGCTTTGCCCTATGCCGAACGGCTTTATTTGCCGAATAGGCAAAGGTTGGTTCCTTCTGCTGCTGACGGCAGTTGCAAGGTCATTCCATGGTTTCAGTTTTCCCACCAGCAGGGAGGTGGCGAGATCCGTTTGCGTGGTGTTCATCCCTGCTGAGTGCTCTATTCCATGATTCTGAAGTGGCCATTTAAGATGGGCAACTCTTAGGGTTTTGTTGAGGGTGTTTGCGAATCTGCTTTCACCATTTTGGATCGTGGAAACTATTGATTTGGGATGTTGATATTGAGGTTTTATTAATCACTCATCCTCCTGTATCGAGGAGCTTCAATGGTTTTGTCAGGCAATGGTGAGGATGCCTGAAGCATTGATAGTCAACCAATCCACGAACCAGCGAAGAAAAGCATTTGTTTTTCTATCCAAACAAGCATTGTTATTGCGATTTGCTTGAAATGGGCTGGGTGGATATCAAATAATCATCGAATCAATCGTGTGGCTCTTGCTATTCATTGGTCCCTCAATCGCTGTTCAAGTCATTTGCACTTGGTTTCGCCCTGATGCATAACCCGGGTCCACGGAACCATTGAATTGAGTGATG
>QCSN01000107.1 GCA_003211515.1 Synechococcus sp. AG-670-F04 | reverse complement strand
GATCCAGGGAAGATCAATGGCCCCGATTCGTACGCCTTCACTCCAAATCACACAGGACACAAGAACCTGTCCCGCCAGCCGCGGCCAGGGGGACAGCGCAAAAAGATCGTCGGCGAGGCCGATAAAGAAGAAACAGAGAGAACCGGCGAGGGTGCTCCAGATCAGCTGATCACGGGCAGGAGCCAGCAACCCGAAGCCCCCAAAGCACCAGATGGCAGCAAGTGACAAGCCAAAGCCCAGCACCATCGCCACACCGCCGAGTCGCACCATTGGAGTGCTGTGCTGCTTGCGGGGGTCAGGCTTATCAGTGAGCCCGAAACGCAGGCCAAGCCTGCGAATGACGGGGGCAAGCAAAGTTGTAATGACTGCAGCCAGGAGAAAACTCACCGAGGCAACCGCAATCGGGCTGATGGTGAGAGGCACGGGAGCTCCTGTGGAGTGTTGAACCTTCATGTTTTGAAGGTTCACAGATCCTAAGAAGAGCCTCCCATTCAGTCCAAGTGAGGCTGGACCAGTCAGGCAAGCGCCGGTTGCTTGGCTTCGGAGTACAGAGGAAACTTGTTGCAGAGAGCTTCCACCCGAGCCAGGCAACGCTGCTGAATGGCATCGTCCTGAGGATTCAGCAGTCGATCGGCGATCACATCGGCCACCTTTCGGAAGGCATCAGCATCGAAGCCTCTGGTGGTGAGTGCCGCAGTACCCAGTCGCAACCCACTGGTGACAAAAGGCGATTCAGGATCAAACGGAACCGTGTTCTTGTTGGCCGTGATGTGAACATCACTCACCAGCAGATCCGCCACCTTGCCGGTCATCCCGATGCCGCGCAGATCCAGAAGCACCACGTGGTTATCGGTTCCACCGCTCACCACATCGATTCCTCTGTTGATCAATTGCTGCGCAAGAGCGGCGGCATTGGCCACCACCTGATGGCTGTAATCCTTAAACGAGGGCTGCAAAGCTTCTCCGAACGCAACGGCCTTGGCAGCAATCACGTGCTCCAAAGGACCGCCCTGGGTTCCAGGGAACACAGCTTTGTCGAACTTTTTGGCGAAGTCTGCATCGCGGCAGAGGATCAAACCACCGCGGGGCCCACGCAGCGTTTTGTGGGTTGTGGTGGTCACAACATCACAGTGTGGTACAGGGCTTGGGTGCACCCCAGCAGCGACAAGCCCAGCAATATGGGCCATATCGGCGAGCAGATAAGCACCCACCTCATCTGCGATGGCGCGGAATGCCGCGAAGTCGATCAGTCGCGGGTACGCGGAATAACCGCAGACGATCAGCTTGGGTTTGTGCTCAAGCGCAAGCTGGCGGACAGCCTCCATATCCAGCCGCTGGGTTTGCCGATCCACGCCGTACTGAACAACGTTGAACCACTTGCCGCTGACGTTGACCGGTGACCCATGGGTGAGGTGACCTCCATGGGAAAGATCCAGGCCCATGATCGTGTCGCCGGGTTGCAGCAACGCCAGAAAGACGGCGAAATTGGCCTGGGCACCGCTGTGGGGCTGAACGTTGGCCCATGCGGCACCAAACAACTGCTTGGCCCGTTCGATCGCCAACTCCTCGATCGCATCAACGTGCTCGCAGCCGCCGTAGTAGCGCTTGTGGGGTAAACCCTCTGCGTACTTATTGGTCAGGACGGAACCTTGGGCGGCCATCACCGCCTGAGACGCAAAATTCTCGCTAGCAATCAACTCAAGGTGGGACTCCTGGCGTTGACACTCAGCCCCGATCAGCTCTGCAATAGCTGGATCGGCAGCATCCAGGGGCGCCAAAATCGCCCTACCTTGCTGCTCACCCATGACAGAAACCCAACTTCACTTAGTGCAATCGTAAGAAACAGCTCAGTGCCGTGACAGTTGGTCCTGACGGGACAAGACAGACACCATTGTGATGATCGATAAAAAAAACTGCCCGGAAGGCAGTTGGAGAGCGCGCCTGGAGAGATTCGAACTCCCGACCCTCTGATCCGTAGTCAGATGCTCTAATCCGCTGAGCTACAAGCGCTTGAGTGAATCCATGAGACCCCATCGAGGGTCCCATCGTCAACTCACGCCTGCGCTCGCCAGGATCAGAACACTTCGATCACGAGCTGATGCCGATCCGCTGGTACGGACCTGCCAATCCCGACGATCCCACTTACCGGCACTTCGAACGGATTGTGAATCTGTGCCTGCATGCCGGCGTGTTTGCCGCAATCAACAGCGGTGTCTGGTTCGTGCAGGAGATGCGCCACCCCTGGCAGGGCTTGCCATGGTTCACCGGTGTCTGGTTGTCCGCGCTGTTGATCCATCTCTCGGTTGTCGTCATCAAACGTCCTCAGGGCAGCGACGGTGACGACGAGAGCTGAGGCAGCATGGTTTGGTTATCAAGGGTTAGATGTCGCTATCAGCCTCCGACCTTCAGGACCTGCAGGCGTCACTAGCCGACAGGCTGTTTGTGCAAATCAGCGGCTGGCACCTGTATCTCGGTGATGCCGAACTTGCCAAACCGCTCGCCATCGAGTGCAGCGCCAGGATCGATCAGGGAGCAGCTGTTGCCGCACGACAATCAATCGAAGCGGTGAAGGTGTCGTTGGCAGGAGGCGCCAGCCAACTGCCCTTGTCGAGGCTGTTGCCGCCTGCACAGCTTCGTGAACTTGAGGAGATCCTGGAGCCTTACTGCCGATAAGGTTGCAATCTCGATGGGGCCGGCGAGGTGGTGATCATTGAACTCAGCAATCCCCGCGAGGTGGTGCGTCAACGGATCGGCCCCCTTGGCGAACGGCTGATCGGCACGGTTGTCGACCCGGAAGCTCAGGTTGAGAAAGCCTTGATCCAGGAACTTGAGGAAGCCTTTCGGAATTACGGAATCGAGGCGAGGATTCTTTCCGTCCAGGGTGCGCAACTGATCGGCCGGCACCAACTCGAACTTCCGATTCAGG
>QCSN01000106.1 GCA_003211515.1 Synechococcus sp. AG-670-F04 | reverse complement strand
TGGGCAATCAGACCCAGTGTCACCAACACGAATCCCCTGTACACCAGCATCGGAGTGATCCTGGTGGATGACCTGGAATTTGGTACAGCCTTCAAGCGTCGCTCAGTCCGGCGTGCTGACGAAGACGTCACTCAGATGTCCTGGTGTGATGTCTTCAGATTGAATCGCATCACCAGGGATCGTCGAGATCGTCATTTCTGGTCTGTGGGCTTTGTTTTGGGGCACGTTCCATCGGTTCTACGTCGAGTGGTTCTCCGGGCTGCTCCACAGGTCTTCGCGAGGCGGGCATCGGGCGTCTTGCTGGAGGTGGCTGCGCTTCGGAGCGTCGATCCTCAAACTCGTCATAGGGATCACGGCGGTTTCCATAGAAATCGTCCGGCTCCTCGTCCAGATAACGCCGTTGTTGTCGGGACTCTCTGGGTCTGTCCTCCAGTTCGACGTACTCAAGCTCCTGCTCCGCTTCGATGGCCTGTGTGTCCGCGGCCTGAAGTCGACGCTGTTCTTGTTCAACCGGTTGACCGGATGCCAGTTGATTTTCGACAGGTACAAGGTTGACCCGGTATCGCTCTCGTTCCTGTTCCTCCCAACTGGGGCCGCCTACCCCCAGTTTTTCGAGAACACCACTGCTGAGTTGCTTGAGTTTGTCCTCTGCGCCCTCATAAACAATGATGCGGTCAGGCCCGCTGCTGACAATTTCTTCAACAGGCATCTCCCAGGTGCTCAGCACGCCCTCCCCAAGCAACGGCACGCCAAGGGCTCCCATCACAAGGGTGGTGAGTTCACCGGTTTCAATGTCGAAGGCGAAGCCGAGAACACGACCCAGCTGATGCCCCGACTCGGTGATCACCTGGCAGTTGATCACTCGGCTGTAGCGGTCTGGATTGAACCCCTCGCTGAGGGAATCGGCAGAGTCGACCAAAATCACATCTCCCACCTGCCTGATGCGATCAAGAGGCATCCAGCGCGGCAGACCGGGAAGGAAGCGGGTGAGTGGGTTGTCCCGCAGACCAACCGCCACGACTTCCCGGCGGTCGATATCCACGATCACCTCTCCAACAACACCGAGACGGCGACCCGTATCGCGGGTGATTACCTGAGTTCCCATCAGTTCAGCGCGCAGCCAGAGGCGGTCGCTCGGCACGCTGGCCAACGGTTCGTTCGCAGAAGGGGTCGGGGTCAAGCGGAGGCCCTCGGCCATGGACGGATCAGGCCATTCTGGCGCAAGCCTTCTCAGCTGCCAGTTCAGGCGGCGTCGGGAAGACCGACCACCTGCGTGTGGGCTCCCCTCGCCTGGGTTACGCCGATCGTGCGTTCTGAGGCAGCGATCATTGGACGTCGGTGGCTGACCACCAGAAACTGAGCCTGTTCGGCTTGGCGGGCGATCAGGGCAGCGAGCCGCTCAACATTGACCCCATCCAGGAAGCTGTCGACTTCATCAAGGGCGTAGAAGGGTGAGGGCCTGAACCGTTGCAGGGCAAACAGGAAGCTGAGAGCTGTCAGAGACTTCTCGCCGCCTGACATCGCTGCAAGACGACGCACAGCCTTGCCCTTGGGGTGGGCCACGAGCGTGAGTCCTCCTTCGAGGGGATCGTCCGGGGTTTCCAGCTGCAGGTGACCATCCCCATCGGAGAGCGACGCGAAAATCTCGCGGAAATGACCATCAACGGCGGTGAAGGCTTCCATGAAGGCCTCCTGTCTGAGAGTCGCCACGGTCTCGATCCGCAGCAGTAGCTCCTCTCGCTCTTTGTTCAAGACTTCAAGACGCTCATTGAGCTCATTCAGGCGCTGGTTGAGGGCTTCCAGTTCCTCCAGCGCAAGCATGTTCACAGGCTCGAGCGCCTCCATGCGGCGTTGCACCGCCTGAAGATCAGCCTGCAGTGCCTCCAAACCGGCCAGGAGGATCACTTCTGGAATGTCCGGCCGTGGATCGGGAAGGGCCTGTTCCATCTCCTGCAGCCGGTTGGCACCATTGCGCTGCTCTTCGATCAGCCCATCCCGTTCTTCCCGCAGACGTTCAAGGTTCCAGCGGGCTTGCTGCAGGGCTTGCCGTTGTCGGGCAACCTCTGCCTCCGCGGCATCGCGGGCCCGCCTTTGTTCGCCGAAACTTTCCTGGAGTTCCTTCTGGGTCTGTTCCAGGTCCGATCGCTTGGCCTGAAGGTCTTGTTGTTGTTGCCGCCAGGAGGTGTGGGCCGCGGCGAGGGTCTGAACTTCCTCCTGAAGCCTGGCCTCCTCTGCTACTAGCGCTGTTTGCTGATCTTTTAGCCGCTCCAACGCCAGCTGGCGTTCGCGACGACGGTTTAACAGCTCATCGCGTCGCTCCCTGGCCTGTTCCAGGGCTGTGTCTGCTGCTTCGAGATCCTTTTGGAGCTGCTGCCATGCCTGTGCATCGTCGTTACCGCTGCTCTGTTGCTCGGCAGCGTTCAAGCGTTCCAGCTCGGCGCAGAGCGGTTCAAGACGTTTGCTGATCTCTGCAAGTCGATGTTGCTGTTCGCTCTGGGCGGTCTGCAGTTTGCTGAGACGTTCAGCACGGAGACGATGGCGTTCAAGGATGGGGCCATGGTTCCTGCGCGCAGCATTTCGTTCGGCGATCAGCGCGGCCTGCCGTTGTTCCAGCTCGCGCAGTAGGGGTCGCTGCTGCTCAACCTGCTGATTCAATTTTGCTTCTTCACGACGGCAGGCCACCATCGTTTCTCCCAGTTCAAGCAGCCTTCTTCGGAGCGGTTCAGCTTCATCGCTGTCGCTGCTGGTACCGAAGCTCAGTCCGCTGCTTCGGCCCGAGAAACTGCCGCCAGTCATCGCGCCGCTCTTCTCAAGCAACTCGCCGTCGAGGGTGACGGCCCGTGCCCGGCCCAACCGCTGGCGGGCACAGGAGAGATCCCGGAACACCAGTGTGTCACCGAAGACGTAAGCAAACACGTCTCCGTAAACAGGCTC
>QCSN01000105.1 GCA_003211515.1 Synechococcus sp. AG-670-F04 | reverse complement strand
AATCTGGTGACAGACGCGGAGCTTCAAGGAAGTCTGTAAGCCTGTTGATTTCCGCCTGATTAAAAAGTGTCTCGTAAAAGCCATAATAAATATCATTCCGGGGAAACACCTTTTCAATAATAGAACAGGTTTTCTGATATCTTGTTCGAGAGGAACAGTGGCTGCTTTTGTGAAATTTTTTCAGCTGCTCAAATTCAACGTCTGGCAATATCTTCGGCGCACCTTTTCTTTCATGATTGAGACGATTGATCATTCTGAGATGGGACCAGGCACGCTCGACAGGGTCTCTCATGAGAAACACAACCTTGACGTTGAAGCCCTTGACTTCCAGCCCTTTTTTGATGAGCCGAAAGATTTTTTTTGGAAGCACTGCATAATCAGGGGTAATATCACTAACGTGTGTAATATTTAGATCGCGACAATAGATATAGTCAAAGTGATCAAAATAAAGTTGCGGCCTAAGCCGCATTGCTTCACGCTTCTTGATCAAGCTCATATCGGATTTCAACGATCTACTTCCCTTGGTTCGATTGAGAATCAGTTGTTGAGTTTTGCCTGGCGACAAACAAGAGAGCCTGTTGAAAACATGATATTCCTTAACTTGATCGTTGCTAAAAAATCTTCCTTGGAAAATTGAGCTTCCAGCCAGGTTGTTCCTGCCTTCTGCGCACCAATGCCAAGGATGAATGTCTTTCCTCTCTTCATGGGGCGCCGAGTTCCGTGGGTAATTTAAGCACACAAGTATTGGAAACACTTTTTGCGCATGATCATTTGACTGAAAACTGAACTGATATCAACAAGACCAAATGGTCCCATGAAAATTGTCTGTTTTGGGAGCATTGTTGAAATATGACAGCCTCATATTTCAACTCAACCAACCTGCAGAGAGAATCACCGCAAGACTTAGAAAAATGGCCAAGCAAGTCCATGTAAATCTGTTGAGAGTGGATTCAGCACTACTGGCGCTACTGAACATTGAGCTTCCACTTGCAGCGAGCCCACCCATGCCGTCTCCCTTGGGACTGTGCAGTAAAACAAGAAGGATGAGGAGCAGTCCAGTGCCAATCCAGGTCCAGGAAAGAATCGTTGTCAACATCGTGATCAGACGGAAATTGGAAGACGGGCAGAGATCATGGACGGATCAACACTGGAGATCGGTTCAATCAGGCTGATGCCTGTCATCGCTGCAGGCTTTTGCAAGTTGAGAATATCCAGAAGTGTTGGGGCAATGTCCGCGAGTCCACCGTTGGCACGGAGATTGATAGCATTACCATGCCCAGGGAGTTTTCTTCGTTCCCCTTCCACCAAGATCACTGGAACTGGATTGGTGGTGTGAGCAGTCCAGGCCTGGCCATCAGGTCCCTGCATTAGCTCAGCGTTGCCGTGATCTGCTGTGATGAGCAATGTCCCACCCTGTCGTCCCACTGCATCCAGTAATCGACCGATACAGGAATCCACTTTGTTGATCGCTTCAGTGGCAGCGTCCATGACGCCGGTGTGACCAACCATGTCAGGGTTTGCATAGTTGATAACAATTAAAGAATAAATGCCTTTCTGAATCGCCTGAATACAGCTGTCAGTGAGCTGATCAGCCGACATTGCAGGAGATAGGTCGTAAGTTGCAACTCTTGGAGATGGCACGAGATGACGGTCTTCACCGGGGAGTGGTTTTTCGATCCCACCGTTGAGGAAGTAGGTCACATGCGGGTATTTTTCTGTTTCAGCGGTGCGGTACTGGAGCAGTCCTGCATCGGCGACAACCTGGCCCAGCAGGTTGTTCAGTGGTTCGGGGGGGAAAGCCACTGTGACCGGTAAATCTTGCTCAACCTGGGTGAAGGTCACCATGTTCACTTTGGGCGTCAGTTTTCTCTGGAAATCACTGAATGAGTCGAGACAAAGAGCCTGAACGATCTGCCGAGCACGATCCGGGCGGAAGTTAAACATCAGAACAGCATCGCCATCCTGCATCGAGCTGGCAGTGAGGCGAATCGGCTCGAGGAATTCATCAGTGACGCCTTTGCTGTAGCTGGCCTTGAGAGCATCCTCCGGGGCAATGCTCTCGATCGGCCAATCCGGATCGGTATAAAGGTTGTAAGCCTTCTCAATTCGATCCCAACGCTTGTCCCGATCCATTGCCCAGTAACGACCGCAAAGGCTGGCGATTTCCCCCAGTCCAGTGCTGGAAATCTTGTCCTGAACCTTTTGGATGAAACGGGAGGCACTCTGCGTTGGCGTATCGCGTCCATCGGTGATGGCATGGATGGCCACCTTGGCCAGTCCAGCCTGATTCGCCCAGTCGAGTAGGCCGCAGAGATGATCCACATGGCTGTGGACACCGCCGTCCGAGCAGAGTCCCAGCAGATGGAGGGTCCCACCTTGGCTGCGCAGGTCAGTGGCCAGTTGAACCAGGGCTGGTGTCTCCTTGAGTTGATTGCTCCTGACCGCATCACCAATGCGAACCAGTTCCTGACGGATAATCCGACCTGCTCCGATCGTGAGGTGTCCAACCTCGGAATTGCCCATCTGTTGATCAGGCAAACCCACATCGGCGCCACTGGCCTGAATCAGCGTGTGGGGGTACGCATGCCAAAGGGCATCCATTACTGGGGTTTCAGCGTGACGAATCGCGTTGTGGGACTTTTCGCTGCGGTGTCCCCACCCATCAAGAATGGTGAGCACGACGGGTGGCGTCGATGCGGAACGCCCTGAACCGTTGGTAGAGCTGCTTGCCTCGTTCACTCGCAACCGTCGGTTCTTAAGGACTTTTGCAAAATCAACCTAACGCTCCATCTGCCATCCAACTTCTCTTTTCGGAGATCACCACAACTACAAGGACCCATGAGCGCCATTCCTGACGACGAATTGATCGAGATCCTCTCGGATCAAGAATTGGGAAGGACCCTGGTCCGCCTCGCCACCCAGGTGCTGGAGAACGTGGCCGACAGTCGCGCTTTGATGCTGC
>QCSN01000104.1 GCA_003211515.1 Synechococcus sp. AG-670-F04 | reverse complement strand
GTCGCTATCGATCTCCCGACTATTAACAACCCTCAGCAAACCATCGCGCCAGTTCGTCTCATTCGAGCTGGTGCTTTTGGTCTGCTCGCTACATCACTGCTACCAGTGGGGAACCAACCGATACAGCATGACCCAACCACCCGCTGGTTCGTCTCTGCTCTTCGGTGCCCTAGCCGACTCTGGTCGCATCAAGGAACGTAAGAACGGCAGCTACAAGATGGTGCTTGAGGGCGTTGATGAGATTGATTGGTTCACCGACCGCCCTGACCGTGTTGAGGGCACCTGGAAGCCGCAGAAGCTGCTTCGTAAATGGGACAAGTATTTCGCCACCAGTGAGCCGAATGCTCAGGCTGGATTCAAGGCTGATGAAGAGCAGGAGATGGTGACATTTGAGATGTTTAAGCCAAAAATTAAATCAGGAAAGATAATGTTTAACATAAAGCCAATTAGTGATTTAGGCGAAGACAAGCTTACTGGTCATAAGAACATGGAAATGAGTGACATTTCACTATTTATTGATGACGCTATATTAAGCGACTTTACGGTTGAGGATGGTCAAACATGGAAAGGCAATGTAATTGGGAATGTTATCGGAGATGTTACTGGTAATGTTGTCGGTGATGTGCAAGGAAATGTTAGTGGCCGAGTGATAAAAAGCCTAGGCGATGCTACTTGCTCATTGAATTCGGAGTTCGGGCAAGGTAAAGTTGATTTATCAAATTCTCTCATGATAAGAGTCAAGCTGCGTGGCGCAGATATGAAGGGTGCTAATTTTGAATTCGTCAATTTCACAGGTTCAGACCTGTCGGGCGCCAATTTTAAAAATGCTAATCTTGCATTTGCAAATCTTAGTGATATAGAATTTGAAGGAGCTATTTTTGATGGCGCAATCTTCTATAATACAATTTGCCCTGATGGTACCAATAGCAATGATTCTGGAAATGCATCTTGTGGGTTATAAATCATCAAGCTAAATAACAATTAGCCCCGTCGCAAGGCGGGGTTCTTTAATATTTACTGCCAATAAGCAAAGGTGGAACTGGTCAGTTCATTGGGCAGCATTAACCCTGTCACGCCATCGTTCGTCTAGTCAAATCTCCCTTTGATGCTGCGTCGTCTTTCTGCAGGTCTGCTTGCCACCGCTGCTTTTGTTGCACCACTGGCTGCCACCGCACAAGAGGGCTCAGCAGATGACCTTGGTGTGATGAGCATCAGCCTCGCTCATGTCGTCAAACCCACCATTGGTTTTCAAGGTGCCCTCCAAGGTGCAGGAACACCAAACCAAGCAGGTATTGGTGGGTTCCTCCCACTGTCTGTTGGTGAGAACAGCGTTTGGTTCCTGGATGCACTGGTCAACGCCAACTTTGGTGATCGCGAGGGCTACAGCAGCATCATCAACACCGATGTCGTTGGTGGGACAGTGTCCACATCAACCCGTGTTGGTTATCGCTGGCTGAATAGCGGCCGCAGTTGGATGTTTGGGCTGAATGGTGGTTATGACAGCCGTTCATTGAAATCAGGTGATGCCGATACCGGCGTCAACGTCACCAACAAGAAAACCGTCGGCTTCCAGCAGATCGCATTGAATGCAGAAGCGGTTGCCAATAGCTGGACCTTGAACGGCTATGGACTGATCCCTGTGGGTGATGTCGAGCAGAAGCTCAATAGCGTTTACCAAGGCGGTGCATTGAATACCTATGGATTGGATGCTGGTTATTTCATTACTCCAGTCTTGAAAGCATCAGCCGGTTATTACTATCAACACCGCGATCAAGAAGAAGTTGATGGTTCTGGTGTGCGAGGACGTTTGGCTTATGAAATGACAAGTGGAGTCACAGCAGGGGTAAACATCTCCTACGACGAAGCATTCGATATAAGAGTTTCAGCTGACCTTAAAGTTCGCTTTGGGGGTGCAAGTACAACAGCGCAGCGCAAAGAAATTCAACAACTTCCTGTGATTAATGCTCTTGCATCCATGCCAAGTAACAGGAGTGTGAGGGTGCACGATTTTAAATTTCGTAAGCATGAACGAAATCCAACCCAAGTGCCTATGTCGGAACCGTTGGATGACTAAAGTAAATTGCAGAGAATAATTAGCGACAAATTTCAAGTAACAATCCATAAACCCTGCAACTGTAGGGGCTTTTTATTTCTTTAATCACGCCTAAACTCCCCTAAATGGCATCCGATAACTTGCACGATTTTGCATATAGCCCCGTCAGCAATGGCGGGGTTTTCTGTTTGTAGATCAGATACAGACAGGGATCGTCAATTAGGGCTAGAGATGGACTAGCCATGCAGCCCTCAGGATGCCTCGTGTCACAACCGCCTTTGCCGCTGCCTTAGCCCTGATCCTGCCAATAGGACGCCCGTTGCTGTTAGGGCTGACACCTGTCGTTGGAATTGGCGCAGGGTTGCTGACGACACAGGCAGCGTTTGCACAGACTGCAATTGAACTGTTCAATTCAGGGCTTGATAAAGCAAAAAGTGGAAATCTAAAAGGAGCTATTGCTGATTGGACTAAGGCAATCGAAATTGATCCTAAATATGCAGATGCTTATTATAATCGTGGGGTTGTGAAACACGACTTAAAAGATTATCGAGGTGCAATTGCTGATTACACAAAAGCGATCAAGTACTACCCTAACGATCTCGATGCAGGCGTCTACGACAATCGAGGTGGTGCCAAGTATGAATTAAAAGATTATCAGGGAGCCATATCTGATTACACAAAGGCAATTCAAATCAATTCCAATTATGCTAAAGCCTACACCAACCGTGGAGTTGTTTTAGGAGTAGTGGGTGACCTGAAGGGCGCCTGTAGGGACTGGAAAAAAGCGGTAGATCTAGGGGATACCAGGCCGATTGAATGGGTAAGAAATGAGTGCTGACATCTGATGCTGTCTGATTTCACTCTTTCAAGGCATTCCCCGTCATCAATGGCGGGGGTTTTTATTGCTTAAACCCCCCGTACAGCTCAGATCCAACTG
>QCSN01000103.1 GCA_003211515.1 Synechococcus sp. AG-670-F04 | reverse complement strand
GGGGCTGGGAACCATTGAAAAGCAAGATGCGATCAATTGGAGCCTGTCAGGACCAATGTTGCGCGCTTCAGGTGTCCCCTGGGATTTACGCAAGGTTGACCATTACGAGTGCTATGACGACTTCGACTGGAATGTGGCTTGGGAAAACGAGGGCGATTGTTTTGCTCGTTACCGAGTTCGGATCGAAGAAATGCGCCAGTCGTTGAAAATCCTGCGTCAAGCCTGCGACATGATCCCCGGTGGCCCCACTGAAAATCTTGAGGCCAAACGACTGAACGAAGGCAAGAAAAGCGAAGCCGCGGGATTTGACTTCCAATACGTCGCCAAAAAAGTGGCTCCTACATTCAAGATCCCCAACGGTGAGCTTTACACCAGGCTGGAATCAGGCAAAGGTGAAATCGGCATCTTCATCCAGGGTAATAACGATGTCACACCATGGAGATTCAAAATCCGTGCTGCTGATAGCAACAACCTCCAGATTCTTCCCCACATCCTTAAGGGTCACAAAGTCGCCGATATCATGGCCATCCTTGGATCAATTGACGTCATCATGGGATCGGTAGATCGCTGATCAATTTGCCTAATTGATTTAACCGCTTGTGATCACTGCTACGTCAGAATCTTGAACATCATGCGACGTTAGTTTGCTCGGCCTGCATCAGGTCCCAGATCAATCAGACTTCCAACATTTGTGGATATTCTTATGAGATTAATAGTGACAACATCTTTTTCAAACTTTTTAGAATCGTCGTAATTTTCGCTTTTACCTGATGGCAGAAACATAAGCTCAGAAGATCCCTCTACGCAACATCCAGGCAAAGAATTAGATGCATTAACCGATCACATCACTTGCTCTCCGCGAATCCCAGAACGATTGAACGCCGGCCATTTCTTCCCTCCTTAAATTCACTTCTGAAAAATCATATTTTGAACTAACAACGCTCACCAATGACTGTCACAAGAACTCCTACCCAACTAAAATCCTCACACTTCAAAAATTGCTTTGAAGCATCGTCTTGCATGAAGGTATAAATAGTGAAGAGATAACAGCTGAACAAACTTAGGAGGAGTGATTTCTGAAAAGCACCAACTGGCTCGAACTGCAGCGGCGGGTCCGCTTTGGTGATACCGATGCAGCAGGTGTGATGCATTTCCATCAACTGCTCCGCTGGTGCCATGAAGCCTGGGAGGAGAGCCTTGATCTGTACGGCGTGGCAGATGCTGCGGTCTTTCCCGGCGGCCGCGGCCAGGCTCAATGGCCAAAGGTTGCCTTGCCGATCGCCCACTGCAGTGCCGATTTCCTGAGGCCCATCCATGGCGGCGACCACCTGACGGTGCAATTGAAGCCGGTTCGGCTTGATCCCTGCACATTTGAGGTGCGCAGTGTGTTCAAGCTGGAGAGTCAACCCGTTGCCAGAGGCCTGATCCGACACGTGGCGATCGCCATTGAAGATCGCCGGCGATGCGCATTGCCAGAAGCCATTGATCTCTGGCTGGAGGCCTCCAGCATGGGACAACTCAGAGCGTTCTGAACCACTGCAGCCAGCGGGAGCGCTCCCATTTCCCCGCAGCTGTGGGGGCAAGCGCATCGCACAGCACCCAGCGGCGCGGTCGCTCCGCTGCGGGCCAGCTGGCGGTGAGGCGCTCCAGAAGTGCCAGCTGGGCAGGATCGCCAAAGCGCACGAGTGCTACCAGCCGTTCCCCCCATTCCGGATCGGGCACGCCCAGCAACAGCACCGCCTCCAACGACAGTTGATGCTCCACGGCCAACGCCAGCAAACGTGCCTCGAGGGGCTCGGGATGAATGATCTCTCCACCGGTTTGGATCGCACCATCGCGGCGGCCCAACACCTGAAGCCCTGCGATGGACTGCGCCCGATCACCGGAGCACCACCAGCCTGACGGGTCAGCCAATGGAGCCAGACGATCAGGAACCGTGGCCTGCCAGCACCCCACAGCCAGGCGTGGCGTCTTAACCAGCAGCGCACTATCTGCATCAAGGCGCAGCTGAACGTCGATCAAGGGATCGCCACACCCGACCTCCCCATCAAGAAAGCGCTGGGGAGTGAGGGCCGTCACCATCGCCGCCGTTTCAGTGGCCCCATAGCAGGGGGCGAGGCGCAATCCATGCAGCCTGGCCTGATGCGCCAACGGGCTGGAGAGCGCCGCACCTCCCAGCCAGATCACCCTGAAATGCTGGAGCCAACTCACGCCGATGGGATCGGCCATCAAACGCATCAACTGGGTGGGCACGAGAGACAGCAGGGCTGGCCGGACGCACCAACCCTCCTGCTGTTCGCAGTAACGCATTAGGGCAGGGATATCCCGCATCAGGGCCGGCGGAAGCCAGACATGGGAGCCCCCCCAGCGGCGGCTGCGCCACCAGGGCATCAAGCCGCTGACGTGATGCATCGGCAACGGGTTGAACAACTGCACCTCAGCCGCTGCGATTCCGATGCCGGCAAGCCACAGCGCCGTGGCGCTGGCGGACTGGTCGAAATGCGCGACGGGGTGCAGGCATAACCGGCGGCGGCCGCTGCTGCCTCCCCCCGCGAGAAGCAGACCGGGACCAGGCGGGATGATCGTCTCCGGAACCCGTGATTGCTCGGCCCCGGGGCCGATGAGCTGCACCCAGTGTTGATCGTTCAGGGCGGCTTGCAGGCCCTCCGCTGCGCGGGCGGGCCAACGGGGATCGCAGGACAGGCACTGCAACCGCATCAGATCACGGCGGCCCAGACCTGCTCGGGATCATCACTGAACAGCGGGCCCGCCGGACACCATCCAGGAGCAAGACCTGGGGCTGTTGGGGTAGGCCCGGTCATCTGGAGCGCTGCCAGGTGGTGAATTAGTCGGCGACCGATCCCTGTTTCAAAGGCCGTGCTCACCATTCGCCATGGCACCCCTTCCTGCAGTTGGCGCAACAGCGGACGGGGGTCTCCCTCCAAGGCGGGGCGACGCACTTGCCAGCCTGGCCAGGTGTCACGCAGCTGAGGATTGCACG
>QCSN01000102.1 GCA_003211515.1 Synechococcus sp. AG-670-F04 | reverse complement strand
CTTCTGCATCAACGCTCAGCGGAGGCTTCAACGGGAGGGTTCGGTTGGGGCCGGGATGGATACATCGGCGCTGGCCCTCAGCCCGGTGGGTGGAGGGCCAGTTGGGGGACGTGTTTTGTGGAGCTCCGTCTCAAGCCTCAGCTGGAACTTGCCGTGGAACGGGGGTTGATCTCAGCTCGCACGGATCAGCTGATGCAGCGCTTGGAGGATTTGTTGAACGGGCTTGAGGTCAAACCCAGCCTTGTTCACGGTGACCTTTGGGGAGGAAACGCCGGGGTTCTCCAGGACGGACGAGCAACGATCTATGACCCTGCATCGTGGTGGGCCGATCCCGAAGTTGATCTGGCGATGACGTGCATGTTTGGAGGTTTCTCTGATGCATTCCGTCGTGGCTATCGATCGGTTTGCACTAGGAAAACTGGTGCTGAAGACAGAGTCGAAATTTATAACCTGTATCACCTGCTCAATCATGCAAACTTATTTGGAGGAAGTTATTGCAAACAAAGCGAGGCCAGCCTCAAGAGACTGGCCCGAGAACTGACCTGAGTCCAGAAATGGAGTCTCGGTTCAGGTCAGCCCAGATATTCCTGACGCAAAGACTGCACTTTCTGAACCAGAGCGGAGCGCTTCTCACTGGTGGTCAGGTTCTTCCAGCTCCATTGACCAACTACGACGACTCCCAGCAGTTCAAGCAGGCCGGGGACGACCGGCAGAAGATTGATAGTGTCCAGAATGCCTTTGATCAGGATCTGGGCAACGATGACGGCAGCAAAGATGCCGACAATCTTGCCGATGCGACCCATCTGGGTCCAGTCGACCTTGTCAAGGGTCTCATTCACTTTCCCCAGCACTTCGCTGTAGCGCTCCGAAAAGGACGCAGTCTCTTCACCTTTTGGGGAAGAAGATCCGACATCAGCCGTCCAGGCCTGGCCGGTTGGTGCATCCTTTACTTCAGTGGTGGCGTCACTCATTGGGACGGAAGACTTCCTTAACAACGTGCGCAGAGCGTATCGGTGGGAAGGCGTTCTCGCCATCTCTGCTGTGGATGAATCATCAATGTCTCACCGTTCTCGAGCACACGATTCGATGCACAGCTCCCCAAGAAGGTTGCGCTTTGCTGCTCGGCCATCGGTTGAAACGGGATGTCTGGCATCTCAGCAACGTGTGGCCTTGCTGCAACATTTGGCATCCCCAAGCGTCGCGTCGCAGTCGCTTTGCGCTGGATCCGCGCGAACAGCTCGCAGCACAGCGGTGGGCCCGAGCTAGAGGCGAGCGGGTGATTGGGGTTGCCCATGGCCATCCCCACTCGGAGGCTTACCCCTCATTCCATGACCGCCGACTTGGTTTGGTGGACCACCTGATGGTGATCGGTGGTGTCCATGGCGACCTCAGGGCCTGGTGGCTCCGTGTCGATCGAAGCACCGAACTTATCCCCATCACTGTGCAGGACACACTGAAAGATGAGATCAGGTCGGACCTTCCGTCATGACTTCTGCATTGGATTCTTCCGATTTGAACCCAGCGGAGCGTGAACGTTATGCGCGCCACCTGATTCTTCCCGAGGTTGGACTGGCTGGTCAGAAACGGTTGAAGGGGGCATCCGTTCTTTGTATCGGCACCGGTGGGCTCGGGTCTCCATTGCTGCTCTATTTAGCGGCGGCAGGTATCGGACGTCTCGGCATCGTGGATGGCGATCACGTGGATGTCTCCAATCTCCAGCGGCAGGTGATTCATTCATCCGATTGGATTGGACAGTCCAAGGCACGGTCAGCGGCGGCTCGGATCCAGGGCCTCAACCCCCATTGCCATCTCGAGGTCCATGACCACATGCTCACCATCGACAACGCCTTGGATTTGGTCGGTTCCTATGACGTGATTTGCGATGGAACTGACAATTTCCCAAGCCGCTATCTGATCAACGACGCTTGTGTATTGCGCGGCAAGCCACTGATCTATGGGTCGGTCCAACGATTTGACGGTCAGGTCAGTGTCTTCAACCGCACTCCGGACAGTCCCAACTATCGGGATCTGTTGCCGGAGCCTCCTCCACACGGGGCTGTGCCTTCCTGTTCGGACGCAGGGGTGATAGGTGTCCTGCCTGGTCTGGTCGGCCTGCTTCAGGCCACCGAGGTGATCAAGCTGATCACGGACATTGGTGATTGCCTGGATGGTCGATTACTGGTGGTAGACGCTCTATCGATGCGTTTCAGAGAGCTGAAACTGCAGAAGGATCCCGATCGCCCCGCCATCAAAAACCTGATTGACTACGGCTTGTTCTGCCGCCCGGAGCCCCCTCTGATGGACAGCATCACCGTTGCTGAACTGAAGTCTTTGTTGGATTCCGATGCCAGTGATGTTGTGCTTGTTGATGTACGCAATCCAGCCGAAGCGGAGGTGGCTGTGATTGCCGGGAGCCATCTAATTCCCCTGGCCACAATTCAGAGCGGTGAAGCTGTCGAGCAGGTACGCGAGCTGACTCGGGGTAAACGCTTGTTTGTCCATTGCAAAATGGGCGGTCGGTCTGCTCGCGCTGCAGAAGCCTTGGCTGAACACGGTCTTTCGGCCATCAATGTCGCAGGTGGAATTGATGCCTGGGCGGAGCAGGTGGATCCTTCCATGGCGCGCTACTAAGGCTCTAGTAGTCGACCCCGCGCTTCAGGTCTACACCCTGCTCTGCGTAGTGTTTGTGGCACACCATCTCCGAATGGATGCTCGCCAGATCGAAGTAGGAGGGCGGATTTTTGCAACGTCCAGTGATGATCACCTCTGTCTCCGCCGGTTTGCGCAGAAGGGTTTGCACGATCGGTTCCACCGGCAGCAATTCGAGATCAACTGTGGGGTTCAGCTCGTCGAGAATCACGGTTTTGTAGAGACCGCTTGAAATGGCTGCGCGGGCAATTTCCCAGGCGCGTTCCGCTTCCACGTAATCGATCGGTTCCTGCTGGCCTCGCCAGACGATGGCATCGCGGCCGGAACGCAGATGATCAACCAGATGGGGATAGCTCTCCCGCAGCGCTGCGATGGCCGCGTCCTC
>QCSN01000101.1 GCA_003211515.1 Synechococcus sp. AG-670-F04 | reverse complement strand
TGCAATGGGGCGGCTTCCCTCACCCAGAGGCGAAGGATGAGTAAAAATGCTCAACCAGAACCGACACTCCATGCGGGTCCTCCGCGAAGATGACGCATCTCAGCTTTTAAAGCCGTGTACGTCATCGAACTGGCCCTACGCATGAGCCCCGTTCCGGTGTCCGTGCAGAGAAAAGAGCAGGACGCTGCTGAAGCGCTTTATCAACAGATTCGCCAGTCGATCGAACAAAGCCAGCCAAGACTGCTCGAGCTCACATGCGAGAAGGTCGAAGGCAAGAAAGTCACGGTGTTGATCAGTGAAGTTCTGGCCGTACAGCTTTATGAGAAAACTGCTGCAACAGGCGGCAGCAAACGGCCAGGATTCTCCCTTGATTCCTGACACGGACCCTGACGCCGTCCTCCGCCTGGACCGAGTCAGCTACCGCTGGCCTGACGGTTCACAGGCCCTACATCAGTGCAGCCTGAACATTCCCCGGCCAGGCCTATGGATGCTGGTGGGCAGCAATGGCAGCGGTAAGAGCACACTCTTCCGGCTGATCGCAGGCCTGATGCAGCCACAGGAAGGCGGGATCCACACGGCTCAGCGTGTTGCCCTGGTCTTCCAGAACCCTGATCATCAACTCCTACTCCCAAGCTGCAACAGCGATTTGCTGCTGGGGATCGCGCCTCAATCCACAACCACAGCTCGGTTCGCACGGGTTCAGCAGCTTCTCGAACAACTCGGACTGACCGGCTTGGGGTCCCGACCGATTCACACCCTCAGTGGTGGACAAAAGCAGCGCCTGGCCATCGCCGGCGCCTTGGCGAGTGACGCGGGCCTCTTGCTGCTCGACGAGCCCACTGCCCTTTTGGATCCAACCAGCCAGCACAACGTTCTGGATGCGGTTGATCGGCTGTGCCATCAGGGCAGCTCACCATTAACAGCACTTTGGATTACGCATCGGCTCGAGGAACTCGACCGAGCCGATGGAGCCACCTGCATGCAGGAGGGACAGATTCAAGGCTGGATGGATGGGAAAGAGCTCCGCCATCGCTTGCAGTGCGGGAGGCTTGGCCTGTAAGTTCTCTTGGAGCCATTCCTCGGTAGCTCAGCGGTAGAGCGGTCGACTGTTAATCGATTGGTCGCAGGTTCGAATCCCGCCCGGGGAGCTTGATTGCCACAGCAGTTGCTGTGGCTTTTTTATTGACAAACAAGGAAAAATGTCACCCCGGATTGCCAAAACCGGAAGACTTTCTGAACACGACATTCAATGTTAACAGACCTCTTCTGGTGAAACCGTTTCCAGCGCAACAGATCTCAGAGATCAAGGCCCTTCGGCACAGTCCACGCAAATTCTGCAGAGAGAACAAAAGCTTGAGAGAATCAGCTGAGCGTTGACCAGTCGACCCTCGCTCCACCCTCCCACAGTTGTTCCGCTGCCAAATCGATGAAGCCTTGTGTTCTGCTAATCGAAGACGACCGGGACATGCGCGACCTGGTGAGTGGCCACCTCGAGCACAGTGGTTTTGACGTTCAGCGTGCCGATGATGGCATTAAAGGCCAGGCTTTAGCGCTGCAATACACACCAGACTTGATCTTGCTCGACCTGATGCTTCCCAAGGTTGACGGATTGACCCTTTGCCAGCGATTGCGCCGCGATGAACGGACAGCAAGCATTCCAATATTGATGCTGACAGCACTTGGGGGCACAAAAGACAAAGTCAGTGGGTTTAATTCAGGCGCTGACGACTACCTGACCAAACCCTTCGACCTTGAAGAACTTCAGGCCCGCGTCAAGGCCCTGCTTCGTCGCAGTGATCGGGCCCCAGTTGGCACTGGCAATCACCACGAAATCCTCAGTTACGGACCGCTGACCCTGGTTCCCGAACGGTTCGAAGCGATCTGGTTTGACGGACCTGTTCGCCTCACCCACCTCGAGTTCGAACTCCTGCACTGCCTGCTGCAGCGACATGGACAAACGGTGGCTCCCTCTTTGATTCTTAAAGAGGTGTGGGGCTACGAACCCGATGACGACATTGAAACCATCCGGGTTCACGTGCGTCATTTGCGCACCAAACTTGAGCCGGATCCACGCAAGCCTCGGTTCATCAAAACCGTGTACGGAGCTGGTTACTGCCTCGAATTGCCCACCGGTGGTCAACTGGAAGGTCTCCACGACGTCGTCGCCATGGCCCGAAGTGAACGCAAGAAACAGGGTGATCGCGCCAGCGCCTAGATCATCCCGCTGCCGTGATTGTCATGAGGTCAAGCAAAGCCACTTCCCAGGCCAACCTGGGTTGAACAAACGACAGAAGATGACGTCTGAGCGATTCCAGACGTCTAACGGCGTGTTCCGAATGAGCGGCACGCCAAATTCTCTGCTGCAACCAATCGATCAACCACAGCTGCTGTTCTCCATCGAGGCTCTCGCAGAGATCTCGAGCCAGAGACAAAGCGTCCATTGGCTCGATCGGCAGTGTTCTGAGCCGATTCGCGAGCGATTCGGGGAGCAGGGACCAACGCTGTCGATGTTCGATCAAGGCACCCGGGGATCCAGCGGCCATCCCAATCAGCTCCGGTGGATCCATGCCTGAGGCTCCACACCGAAGCAGGACCTGATCAAGCGCATCAGGGTCAAGACGAAGAAAGCGGATCAGCTGACAACGGGAACGAATGGTCGAAAGCAGCCGCTCTGGGGCCGCTGACAACAGCACCAGGAGACCGTGCCCAGGCTCCTCCAATGTTTTAAGCAACGCATTGGCGGCTGACTCAGCCATGGCTTCCGCAGTTCCGATCACCACCATGCCCCGTTCCGCTTCCACAGGCTGACGAGCCAGAAACCGGCCCACCCCACGAATCTGCTCCAGGCGCAGCTGAGGCGGTGTGCGGCGGCTCAGCCCCACCTCCTCCGCCTCACGCCTGGACAGCAATCGACCCTGATGCTGATAGGTGGGCTCAACCCAGAGAAGATCAGGATGATTGAGCGCCTCCAGGCGTCGCCTTTGGCGAGGGGAGGCAGCTCCTCCTGCAATCACTCCCTCCAAAAAACGCAGGGCAGCCAGACGGCGACCGACACCATCAGGACCGGCGA
>QCSN01000100.1 GCA_003211515.1 Synechococcus sp. AG-670-F04 | reverse complement strand
CAGTGGGAGTGAATGGGATCAATGGCTGGCATCAGAAAGGTCGCAGCGACCGGCTCATGCCTGCTCTGAAGCTTCTTGCCAAGAAGGGCCGCAAGATCGTTGTTCGCTTCGACTGCCCTGGCTCCAGCAAGAGCCAATCCAAACTACCAAGCCAGGAAGCTGGCACGGCGCCTGGAGCGTGCGGGAGCCCGCAACGGCGGATGGTGGTGCTGGCTCCCAGGCAAACCTGGCAAGACCGATGACTTCGTCGCCGCACTGATCAAGGCGGACGCTGAAACGAAGTGCGAACTACGGGGTTGGCTGGATGCCTACGTCACCACATCCGACACCAACAGCAACTACCGGCGCATCAAGAGCACTTGGAGCACCCATCAGACCAAGGATGAGTTCAACGCTGATGTCCTGTTGAAGCTTGCCGAGACGCATCGCGTGATCGTCTTGAAAGGTGCGACCGGCACAGGAAAGTCCAAGGCCATGTTGGGGGCCCTTGAATCCTTGGAAGCCAAGACCAGGGCCAAGTTCACCGTCCTTGGTGCCTACCACCGTTCTTCATTGGTGCATAAAGGAGCCCATGAGTTCGGGGTCAAGAACCTCAGCGCGCCCTACGAATCAGCAGAAAGGGCCGGCCTGCATGAAGGGCGAACCATGCGGGATGGCTTGTTCTGCTGCGGTGAAAGCGCCTTCAAGGAATCGAGCGAACAAACTCTGTGGACATGGCTCTGGGAACTGCGTGATAACCCACGACCGACGCTGCTGGTGCTCGATGAAATCAGCCAAGTCCTCGCGAACTGGACCATGGGAGGCACCCCCGCACTTCGCAGCATCCGCTCAAAGGCTCTGGATGCCTTGGAGGGTTTACTCGCTCTGGACTGCGTTCATGTCTGGGCGGCCGATGCACTGGTTGGCGACATTGAACTGAATTGGCTGAAAGGCATCACAGGCTGTGATCCGCTACTGATCCACAGCACATTCACCCGTGAACGCGATCTGTTCATGGGGCTTCCGAACTCCGCCAACGAACGGACCCTGAACTTGCGCTTGAACGATGTGGTTCATGCCCAACAACGGTTCTGGCTAGGGCATGGAACAGTAAATGGCTTGTACCGATGCCTTGATGCGCTTCCAGAGGCACATCCATCAGAGGAGCTGAGGATCACAGGAGAAGACGACAGTCGCGGTGACCCCCGGGTGTCCCGTCTGATGGCCGATGCAGAGATGGAGGGCCCGCAATACCAACGCATTGGCTTCAGCCCCGCCGTGTCATGCGGCATCTCCATGGCAGCAACCCCAGTAGCGCTGACAGCAATCGTTCAGGCGTATTGCTGGAAGGCAGAGGATGTGATCCAGGCGCTGAACCGAGCACGAAACAGCAGCCAACGCATCCTGCTTGCACCGAAGGTCGTGCCAGAAGCCGCCGGAATCACCAAGGAAACCACTGCGAAAGAGGCCGCTAAGGCCCTGGAAGAGCGAATGAAGGCAGGGTCTCTTGATAACTACGCAGCGTTGTTAGCGGATCGGCATCCAGCAACGCGCAAAGCCGTTGCCGAACTCGAAGCCCGCAACAACTTCGAGTGCTTCAACAACAGTTGGTGCCTTCATGGCCTGCTCCAGGAAGAGGGCTATCTCATTCGTGGCCTCGAGGCGCTTGAAAGTCAGCAAGGGGAAGTGAATGAATCACCCCAGACAAAACAAAGTGACCGAAGAGAACGATCGCTGGAAGCAGCAGATGCTTTTCGCATGGAAGCTCTGCAGCGGCTCGCACTAGGAACCTCGGACCTTGCCAGCGAGCAACGTGAGGCCAGACGATTGATTGCGGGAGGGTCGTTTCTTGATCTAGCGGAAGTCGATGTGAGCGAGACCTGGGCAGTCACCCAGGAGTTAAAGCTCGACGAACTCATCAAGTCGAAAACCGTCTCGCGGAATAGTTCAGAGATCAGCGCGGTCTGGAACCAACTTCAAACGTTGAATCGCTCAGAAGTAAAGCGAGTTGGACGAGCAATGGCCTGCAGAGCCGACCGACTTCCAGGCCCGATGGACAGCATCGACGTACGCAGGATCTGGCCCTTGATAAGAAGACTGGGGTTTAGAGAGCGCAGAACAGGCCAAACAAGACGCGACGGCAACATCTGGACGATTGAACCAATCGACCTCAGCTAGCGGTCACCGTCATCGATCTGGCATGGCGTTCTATACCCCGTCATGTCAGATCGATGATCATCTGGATTTCTCGATCAGGGTTCAGTCCCAGCTCAGATGACCGGAAGCGAGCAATCTCTTGGAGACCAGCAGCGACCTCTGGGGGGAAGACAGGCCGCGGAAACTTGCCAGGTTCTTTGATCACTCCTCCTTGTCCTGTCATCAGTTGATTGAACCAATTCTTGCCAGCAAACAAGAAGGCAAAGCCGCGCTCGCAACCCATCGCTCGCAGAGCATGTAGCTCTCCACCAGCAGTCCCCCAAGAATCCTTCGGAAACCCATTGGGTCCAAGCCGGTTGTAGTGGAGCACAATCGCGTCACCACTCATGACCCAAGAGATACCGAGCTGCTGAAGCCAAGAGTTGAACTGCATCCGTTTAGGAATCTCTTGAAGCCCATGCTGAAGAAACTGGGACACGATCTCGACTGTGTCCTGCGCCTTCAGCACAGGGTCCTGAGGGCGTAACTCGCTGAGCCTGTAGTTCAACTCAGAAATCTCGCGCTCGAGCTCTGGAACTTGCTCACGAGCCTGAGAGATGGCATCGGTCAGAACAGCGACCTGAATCTCGTTGGGCTGCTCCTTCGTCAGCTCTTCAGCAAGACGATTTTCACCGCGCTGAATTCTTCCACTGAGCTCCTGAAGCTGATCGTTTGCAGTACGGATCTGCCTGCTCAAATCCTCCACTTCCGGCCCCGTCTGGATGGGGAAAAGGTTCTGCCAGTCAGCCAACGACAAGGTCGCCATCAGCATCGCCTCGGCCTCATCCAAAGGAAGATTGATGGTCGGCGTCTTCCGCCAAGCACCAAGCTGCTCACGACATCGCGTCGCACCCTGCTTTGCGACCGCACCAGCACTGTCCGAACAGGTGACATAACCGGGATGCCCGGGTCTGGCGTATCGACCGGCCGCCCTGTAAGTCAACAGAGACCCACAACCCGCACAACGGACCAAACCACTGAACAAGAAAT
>QCSN01000099.1 GCA_003211515.1 Synechococcus sp. AG-670-F04 | reverse complement strand
AGATCGCAGCTACGGGGCTAGAGACAGCAATGCTGGTAGCCCCCCAAGTGATGCAGGGGGCGGCGGTTATGACGACGGGCGCAGCCGCCGTCGCCGCGGTTCATCCAGTGGTGGAAGTTCTGGTGGAGATGATTATTCCAGCTATGGAGGCGCTGAGGGCTGAAGCTCTCTAGAGGCCAGCGTCTCGCAGTTGCCGCTTGGCCTCCTCCAGCACTTCTAAATCAGCTCCCTTGCGTTGGGCTCGTTCTCCGAGCTCACGTCTCCAGCGGCGTGCTCCTTTGACTCCTTCAACCAACTGAACAAGATGTCGGCATAGGTCCCAGAGTCGACCACCTCTGTTGAGATGTTTTGCAGCGTGGGGGATCAATCCGTCCACCACATCTGATGCCAGGACCTGACGTGGACTGTCTCCATAGATCATGGTGTCCACGTCCCTCCAGCGGAGTGGGTGTTCGTAGGCAGCACGGCCAACCATGGCGCCATCACAACTCTGGAGTGCCTTCAGACAGTCGTCTGTTGTTTCCAGCCCGCCATTGATTTCGATGACTAGATGCGGACGTCGTTGTTTCAGAGCAACGACGCGTTCGTGCTGCAGGGGCGGAATCGTGCGGTTCTGCTTGGGATCCAACCCTTCCAACCAGGCTTTGCGGGCATGGACCGCGAAGCGACAGGCACCGGCCTTTGCCACTCGATCCACGAAGGCGGTCAGCAGCAGATCGCTATCGAGATCATCAATTCCGATCCGATGCTTGACGGTGACAGGCAGTTCACCGCTTGTGGCGGAATGCATTGCCTCCACACATCGGGCGACGAGATCCGGCTCCGCCATCAGACAGGCGCCGAAATTGCCTGCCTGAACTTTCTGGCTGGGACATCCAATGTTCAGGTTGATCTCGTCGTACCCCCAGTCCGATGCCATCCGTGCAGCATCGGCAAGCAAGCTTGGATCGTCGCCCCCCACCTGCAAGACGATCGGATGCTCCACTGCATCGAAATCGAGCAATTTGTCGCGTCTCTGGCTGTGGTGAAGCGCTTGCGCCACCACCATTTCGCTGTAGAGCAGGGCATGGCGGCTGATCTGACGCATCAGTACTCGGAAATGCCTGTCCGTGCAGTCGAGCATCGGCGCCACGCTGAAGCGATAAGCAGGTTGGACGCTTGGATCGGCTGTCGTCATCAATCCATTAGAACCGCCAAAGTTCAAACCCATCAGGATCGATGTCCTTGAGCGCTGCCGTTCTCTCCCGTCGCTCCTTACTTCATGCCGTGACGGCTGCTGTTTGCGGCTCCATCTGGAGGCCTCAGGCTGTTTTGGCTGCTTCGAAGGCCACTGATTCTGAGTGGGATCTCAGTCCTGAGTCCTGGAAACAACGTCTGACACCTGCGGCTTACAACGTCCTGCGTCAGGAGGGAACCGAGCGTCCTTTCACCAGTCCGTTGAATGATGAAAAGCGCAAAGGCACCTATCACTGTGCTGGCTGCGACCTGGCGCTGTTCTCCTCAGAGGCCAAGTTCGACAGCGGAACCGGCTGGCCCAGTTTCTGGAAGCCAATTGATCGGGCGATTGCGACGAAAGTAGATTTCAAACTGATCATTCCGCGCACGGAATACCACTGCCGACGCTGCGGAGGGCATCAGGGTCATGTGTTCAATGACGGTCCCCGGCCCACCGGCAAGCGCTACTGCAACAACGGAGTTGCCCTGCGCTTCCAGCCCGCTTGATCTGCTGGTTATCGGTGGCGGTCCTGCCGGTTACATGGCTGCGATCACGGCTGCTGAGCAGGGGGTGGGGCAGGTTTGTGTCCTGGAGGGCACGCCAGAGCCTTTGCAGAAAGTGCGCATCAGTGGAGGTGGGCGTTGCAACGTGACCCATGCCTGCTGGGACCCCCGTGAACTGGCAACCCATTACCCCCGAGGCAGCCGTCCCCTGCGTGGTCCATTCAGTCGTTTCGCCTGCGGAGATGCCATCGCCTGGTTCGATGAGCATGGGCTCACACTCGTTGAGGAGCCGGATGGTCGGATGTTTCCGCAGCAGAACAGCTCTGAGGCTGTGATTCAGTGTCTGCAGAACGCAGCCAAGGCTTCACGGGTGCAGCTACGGACGCGGGCCATGGCGCAGCAGGTGAGTTTGCACCCACAAGGCGGTTTTCAGATTGATGGCCGCGGCCTAGAGAAACCGTTGCGGGCTCACAAACTGATGCTCGCCACCGGCGGACATCCCAGCGGTCGCAAGATGGCAGAGGCCCTTGGTCATCGCGTTGTTCCGCCGGTGCCATCCCTGTTCAGCCTGTCGCTTCAGGGCAGGGAGCTGGCTGCTTGCAGCGGGATCGCCATCGATGATGTGAGCCTTGATCTGAAGCTGGATGATCAGCGTTTCAGACAGATCGGTCGGGTGCTGATCACCCATCGCGGTCTGAGCGGTCCGGCCACGCTGCGGCTCTCGGCCTTTGCGGCGAGGGCACTTCATCAGAGCGGCTATCAAGGAGAGCTCAAGGTGGATTGGAGCGCTGGCCTTGGGCACCAGCAGGTCCAGCAGCGGCTGCAGCGGTGGCGTCAGGAGCAGGCCCGGCGCACCCTTGCGGCAGCCAAGCCGTTTGAGCATCTACCGCGTCGGTTGTGGCAAGCCTTTCTGGTGATGGCTGGAGTGGATGGAAACCTGCGGTGGGCCGATCTGCCCTTAAAGGCGGAGCGTCAGTTGGTGGAGAACCTTTGCGCCCAGCGACTGTCGATTAAGGGGCGTGGGCCGTTCGGAGAGGAGTTCGTCACCGCTGGTGGGGTGGACCTGGGCGAAGTGAACCTGGCCACCATGGAAAGTCGGCGTTGTCCTGGGTTGTACCTCGCTGGTGAATTGCTGGATGTGGATGGGGTGACCGGTGGCTTTAACTTTCAGGCTTGCTGGAGTGGCGGTTGGCTAGCGGGTCAGGCGATTGCGGCCTCGGCCGCAGTTGATTAAGTGCAGATAAGCGAAAGCTGTTGTCGTACTGAGTTGAGAAATTGTCCGCTTTCTTGCTTGTTAATATCGGCTGATTTGATCTGCGTCGATGGTGGCGGTGTATGCCGTCGGTGGACTATTGATCCTGATCTGGCTTCTGAATCGTTACTACAACACACACAACGGTCGACGAACGATTGATCGACTGACGCTGAAAGTACCCCTGTTCGGTGAGCTGATTCTGATGACAGCCACAGCCCAGTTCTGTCGCATCTTCAGTTCACTGACACGCGCAGGTGTACCAATTCTGATGTCCATGGAAATTTCCAGCCAGACAGCAGGAAACTCAATCATTTCCGATGCAATTCTCAATTCACGTTCCCTGGTGCAAGAAGGAGTGTTATTGAGCACATCACTAATCCGCCAGAAGGTTTTACCAGATATGGCTCTGAGCATGC
>QCSN01000098.1 GCA_003211515.1 Synechococcus sp. AG-670-F04 | reverse complement strand
CACACGACGAACCCGTCTAGCCCATCGCGGTGCGGTGGTCCACGTCGGCGATCGGGTTCATCTCGATGCCATTGATGCTGATCAGGCCAGAGCGGTGGTGGCAGATGTGGAGCCGCGCTCCAGTTGGTTGTCCCGTCCTGCGGTCGCAAATGTTTCGACTGTTGTCGTGGCGCTCTCGATCGACCAACCACGCTTTGATCCGGATCAGGCCAGTCGCTTTTTGCTGACGGCGGAAGGAACTGGCCTGGCGGTACAGCTCCTGCTCACCAAATGCGACCTGATTGATGCGGCTGATCGCCGTGCCTACCGCTCCCGTCTGAGCGGATGGGGCTATGACCCGCTCTTGATCTCCAGTGCCACTGGTGAAGGGATCGACTGTCTGCGTCAACGCTTGCAGTCGTCTTCGCTGGCCGTGATCTGCGGACCATCGGGTGTTGGTAAAAGCAGCGCTCTCAATGCGCTGATGCCTCAACTTTCCCTGCGCGTCGCTGATCTCTCCGGACGCCTCCAGCGAGGGCGACACACCACCAGGCATGTGGAGTTGTTTTCTCTGAGTCCAGGGGCGCGTGTTGCAGATACGCCCGGTTTCAACCGACCGGACATACCAGTTGATGCGAGTGAACTGGGGATGTTGTTTCCTGAGTTGCGACGGCAGCTGGATCCCTGGCCCTGTCGGTTCAGGGATTGTCTGCATCGTGGCGAGCCCGGCTGTGGAGTCAGCCGGGACTGGGAGCGCTACGAGTTCTACATCAAGGCCCTGGATGATCTGAAGAACCTCAGCCGCCCATCCCGGGCAGGTTGAGATTGAGTCCTCCTGTGAGCTCTTCCATGCGGCCTTTCATCGTGGCGGTCGACTGCTCATAGGCAGCTTTCAAGGCTTCCAGCGTTGCAGTTTCCGTGGCTTGCTGACCTTCCTGCAGCAGTGTCGGGTCGAGTTCAACCCGCAGTGGTTGCTGATTCCCGGACAACCAGACGCCGGCTCGACCGTCGCTGCTTCGTCCCTCGATCTCCATCCCATCCAGCTCGTCCTGCAGGGCTTGAGCGTTTTGCTGGATTTCCTGAGCCTTCTTGAAGGCTTCGGTGAGCTGGCCGAAATTGGGAAGTCCGAAGCCTGCCATTGTGCTGCTGAGGTGAGCCGCAGGTTAGGGGGTGGTCGGGAATCCAAGGCGTTTCACTTCCGGATGCAGGTTGAGATCGTGATGCTCTCGAACCTGTTGCTGCACCAGACCGATCAACTGGTCGATGTCCTTCGCTGTGGCATGGCCGGTGTTGACAATGAAATTGGCGTGCAATGTGGAAACTTCCGCCCCGCCGATTCGCGTTCCCTTGAGACCGAGATCTTCGATCAAACGGCCGGCTTTGAGCGGTTCTGGATTGCGGAATACGCTGCCGCAACTCGGTTGTGTGTAGGGCTGGGTGGTGGTCCGATGACAGAGATTTTTGCTGGTCTGGCGACGCAGGGCCTTGGGATCGTGTCCAGGCTCAAGCCGGAAGCGGGCCGCGAGGACCAACAGTGGTTCCTGTTGCAGCAGGCTGTGGCGATAGTCGAATTTCAGCTGTTTGTGTTTCAGCTCGAACGGTTCGCCCCCATCCAGGGGCATGACTTCAACGGCTTCCAGCCATTCAGCAGTGCACCCCCCCTGGGCGCCTGCGTTCATCACAGCGGCTCCGCCAACGGTTCCGGGAATCCCGACGGACCAGCTCAATCCACTCAATCCGTTCTGGGCTACGCGTCTGGCGAGGGAAGGAATCGGTTCACCCGCCAGGGCGTGAACCAGTCCTGAGCTGCTGTCAAGCTCAGCCCCTTGCAGCTTGCGCAGGCAGAGGGTCAGCCCTGGCAGGCCATCGTCGTGGATGAGCAGGTTGGAACCGGCCCCGATCACCCGGCAGGGCACACCTTCTTTGCTGGCCCAGTTCAACCAGGCGGCTGTTTCTTCAATGCTGCTCGGCTCTGCCAGCCATTCGGCCGGTCCGCCGACACGCCAGGTTGTGAAGTCCGCCAAGGGGACCCTGGAGCGGGGTTGCAGGGGGGACATTGAAGTCAGGCTGCCATCGCTGACGTTGGAGGGAGTGCAGCGTCTTCGCAACTGGCCAAGCGAGACCAAAGGCTGTTGATATCGCCCGCACCCATCGCCAGAACAAGATCCTGCGGTTTGCTGTGCGTCTGGATTAGATCCACGAGCTGGTCGAGATCGTTGGCGACCTCGATGCTCAGCTCAGGCTTCAGGCGGCGAATGCAACTGGCCAGTTTGTCGCTGCACAGCCCTGGGATCGGTTGTTCTCCTGCGCTGTAAATCGGTGCCAGCAACAAGACATCGCAATTCTGCAGAGCTTGCGCGAAGTCTTGGAGGAATTCCTGGGTGCGGCTGAAGCGGTGCGGCTGGAACACGGCCAGGAGCCGTTGCGGTGGCGTGGGTAGCGGGCTGCGTCCGCCGGTCACCATCAGTCGCGCCATCTCGAGGGTGGCCTTCACCTCACTGGGGTGATGGGCATAGTCATCGACAATGTGGCGCTCTTTCCAGGTGCCGCGCAGGTCGAAGCGTCGACCAGGGCTGCGAAGACTGGCCAGACCTGATCTGAGTTGGTCGAAGGCCAAACCCTCGATCCGGCAGGCAGCCAAGGCTGCAGTGGCATTGCTCAGGTTGTGAAGGCCAGGCATCGGCAGCGTGAACTCTCCGATTGGGGTCCCGTTCTCGTAAAAACGCGCGACCGAACGATCCCCCTCTAGTGCCAGAGGCACCGAGGCGTAGTTGACGCCTTCCGGGCTGGTGACAGACCACCAGGCATCAGCGCGGAAATGGTCCCGCAAAATTGGATCATCGTGATTGGCCAGAAGGCGTTTGCAGCCTCTGCCGAACCGTTGAACGGTGGCGATCAGATCGTTGAGGTTCTTGTAATGGTCGGTGTGATCGAGTTCCAGGTTTGTGATCACGCCAAGGGACGCCTGGAATTTGACCAGTGATCCGTCTGATTCATCTGCTTCGGCCACCAAAAGCCGTCCAAGGCCGGAGTGACCATTGCTGCCTAGACAGGGAACGAGACCACCGATGACAGCGGTTGGATCCTCACCAACTGCATGAAGCAGGGTGGTGATCAGGGTGCTTGTGGTTGTTTTTCCGTGGCTGCCGGCCACCGCAATGGAAGGTTGCTGTGCAATCAGTGCTGCCAGCAGATCGGATCGATGCCAGATCTCAAGATTGATGTCCCTCGCTCTGGCGAGTTCAGGGTTGCTTTCCGGGATCGCTGTGCTGATCACCACGATCGGCCTGCCGCTGGAACTGTTCAGCAGCGCATTAATCGTGTCGGCTGTCTGGGTTGCGAAAACGCGCACACCACAGTCGCGCAGCTGTTGGACGCTGTTGTTCTCGCGCGGGTCAGAGCCGCTGACCGGATGCTGACGGTCGGCCAGAATTCTTGCTAGTGCAGACATACCAACACCACCGACTCCGATGAAGTGAATGGGGCGCTGGGAGTCGAGCGGACGAGACAAGGGGTGACGTCAGAGATTCGAAAGATAGATCAGGTGTTCAAGGGCGTCTTG
>QCSN01000097.1 GCA_003211515.1 Synechococcus sp. AG-670-F04 | reverse complement strand
GCTGTTCTCAGCGGCAAGCTCTGCGCTGGTGCGGTGGACCGCAAGAGGGATCAGCTGGCATCATCGTCCCCTGTCAGCGAGCCGATCGCGGCCTGAGTCATGCTCCCCGCAGCCCCGGATCTCGACGCAGCCTTTGAGGCTTGCCGACGGGAGACCGCCGAGTGGGCCAAGACTTTTTATTTGGGAACTCTTCTGCTCCCCCTTGAGAAACGCCGGGCAATCTGGGCGATCTACGTCTGGTGTCGCCGAACGGATGAGCTCATGGACAGCCCTGAGGCGCAGGCCAGACCCGTCGAGGAGCTGGCTGAGCGTCTCGACCGCTGGGAAGAGAAGACCCGTGCCCTCTTCGACGGACATGTCGCGGACGATCTCGATGCCGTCATGGTCGACACCCTGGAACGTTTTCCCCAAGGGATCCAGCCTTATCTCGACATGATCGACGGCCAGCGCATGGATCTCACCTGGACTCGCTACCCGCGTTTCGAGGATCTCAAGCTGTATTGCTACAGGGTTGCCGGAACGGTCGGTTTAATGACCCAGGGCGTGATGGGTGTGGATAAGGCCTACACCTCTGCGCCTTGGAGCGATAGGCCAGATACCTCCGATGCGGCTGTGGCCCTCGGCATTGCCAACCAACTCACGAACATCCTGAGGGATGTTGGCGAGGACCGCGGTCGCGGCAGGATTTATCTACCCCAGGAGGATCTGGAGCGTTTCGGATACTCAGAAGACGACCTGATGGCCGGTCGGCTCAACCAGGCTTGGCGCGAATTGATGATCTTTCAGCTGGCAAGGGCACGCGATTGGTTCGCACGCTCGGAGACCGGAGTGCGTTGGTTATCACGGGATGCCCGTTGGCCCGTCTGGACCTCACTGCGCCTCTATCGCGGCATTCTCGATGCGATTGAACGGGTCGACTACGACGTCTTCAACCGTCGCGCCTACGTGAGTCGTTTGGCGAAGATCGCCGATCTGCCACGTTCGTTTCTGCTGGCCCAGGCCCGTTGAAACCAGGGATCATGTTCTGAAAAAAACCCCCGATTGACCTGAGTGTCAATCGGGGGTTTTTGTTGTGTGTGGCTGTTGATTCAGACAGGGGTGGTCTGATTGGCGAGCAGATCCTTCAGCTTGGAGAGTTCACCGGCCCAGCGGGGGTCAGGAGCTTCCGGGGCAGGTCCGTCGCTATGAACAACCTTGTTGTTGGCCTTGCGGGCTGCCTGGGACTGGTTGTTTCCAGCTCCCTGGCCACCACGCCTGTTGCCGGCGTTGTTGTCGCGACGTTCAGAGCGTTCAACGCGAAGGGCGCTTCCACAGAAATCTTTTCCATTCAGCTGCTCGATGATGGCGTCGGCAACTTTTGGGTCGTCGACATTCGCAAAACCGAAACCGCGGCAGCTACCGCTATCACGATCGAGAACGGGTTTAAAGCGAATGCCTTCGCCGGCTCCTTTCAACAGAGCATCCAGCTCCTGATCGTTAAAAGATTGCGGCAAGTTGCCGATGTACAGGCGGATGCTCATGAAGGGGAAATTAAGTGTGATCTGTCGGTGTCGGACCGTCATCGTTGACACCTAGAGAGTTAATCACAGCAAGTCGCTGTGGAGGGAACACCAGTGCTGAGCTGCTGCCAGGGCTGAGGATTGTCCACTGATGCGATGGAAGGCATGTTCACAGCGGAGATGCTCAATCAACTCTCCGATCGCTGGTCCCGGCTTGAGTCCAAGTTCCCTCTGGAGGGTGGAACCGTTCAGCGGTGATGCCGGGTGAAACAGAGGGTCGTTGTGATCCCGCCATCGGGAGAGCCATTCCGAACGGAGTTGGGCCGGCAACCCCAGGATCAGAGCCGGCAGGTCGTCTTCGAGCTCGCTGTGAAGCGCAACCCTCTGCTTTTCGCTCAATTTGTCAGGATTCCCTGACATTTTTGCGGACCAGTGGCGCAGGCGCAGGCACCGCTGCGTCAACTTTTTGCTGGCTCGCAGGCATTTCAGGCCTTCGTCGCTGGTGAGATGAGCCAGGCGCGCCAACGGCAGGGCAAGGCAGCGCTCCGGTTCGTTCATTTCTGCGGCCTGAGCGGCCGCAGGAGGGTGAGTTTGATCCCATCGATTGGTCGCGTCCTGCCATGGGAGCAAGAGCTCCATCTCTTGGAGCTGAGTTATCGCAGCATCCGCCCGGGGTGCAGCAACGAGCCGCTGCAGTTCCGCCAGGATTCGCTCGGGAGCTGCCCTGCTCAGCAGGGCACAGTGCCGCTCAATCCATTGAGCCGTCTGGGGTTCCAGTTGAAGCGGGATCTCTGCCATCAACCGCAGACCGCGCAGCAGACGCAGGGGATCATCCCTCAGGTTGGCTTCGCACACGGCCACCAATTGCCCGTCGCGAAGATCATGAAGTCCTCCAGTGGGATCGATCAGATTCCTGGGTGGTTGCAGCTGCAGAGCGATGGCATTGATCCGGAAGTCCCGCCTCTGCAGATCCGCCTCAAGGTTTGGTCCGTCACAACGGGCGAAATCAATCGTCCAGCCGCGCACCACCAACCGGGCCATGTCCCGCTCTGCATCCAGAACAACGGTGCTCCCACCAAGCGATTCGGCAAGCTTCCGGCTGAGATTGATTGCCCCCTCAGGGACCACAAGGTCGAGATCAGGTTGTTTGCACTGGCGTCCCAGCAAGGCATCGCGCACGGCTCCACCCACCAGGGCTGTCCCTTGCGGCAGGTCCTGAACCCGAACAGGCCAACGATCCGGTGCCAGTGCGGCCCAGAGTGCGTCAATACGGCTCCGAGGCTCCAAAATGATGGGCGTTGCGGCGTCTGGGGGCATGTGCATCTGCGTGAACTGCCGCTGGGTCGACCGTTGTCAGGCCTATCACGCAGTCGAACGGCAACATGGCGCCCCCCACCTCACAGCCAGCCCCGACTTCGAGCCTGAGTCCCCGAGGATTCACGTTTCTGTGATGGATCTTCCCTGTGGCGGTGCTGGGGTGGAGTGGGATGTGCGCGCTTGTGGAAGCTTTGCCCTGGAAGCGGGACGTTGGCAGCGCTTGAGGCCTGGAGAGAGGCTGCCGGCATGAGTGGCGTGCCTCTTTTGTTGGCGATGCACAGCTGCACGGAATGCTTCGGAGTCGCGCTGCAGGATCGCCTGAACCCGGCAACACCCAACGCTTTGGTCTTTGAGGACGGCCGCGGCCTCTCCAACAGCTTGATCTCCCGCGTCGAGTCTCTTCTGCCAAGAGAACGATGGCGTGAGCTCGATGCGCTGGCCGTGGCCACCGGACCTGGCGGTTTCACTGGGACCCGTCTGTCGGTGGTGATGGCGCGAACGCTGGCGCAGCAGCTCGATTGCCCGTTGTTGGGATTGAGCAGCTATGCCCTAATGGCTGCGCGTCTGTCGCGTGCGTTGCCCAATCCTGCTCAGCCCTTCTGGATCAGTCGCGTTTTGCCTCGTCGTGGCCGTGTTGCCGGTCGTTATGCGGTTCATGACGAGCGCGTTGAGGAACTCGTGCGTCCACGACTGCTAGCGGATGATCAAAAGATGGATGGCCCGGTGCTCGAGGCAGACGAGCGGGTTCAAGAGGATGTTTTGGTCCTTCTGAAGTGTCTTGGGGATGGATGGGCGGCGCAGCAGTCCATGCCATGGCAGACCGTGTTGCCGATTTATCCCACCTCCCCTGTCGGAGCCGTCTGATGGCGGGGTTGCGGGCAGGGTTGCTGCTCAG
>QCSN01000096.1 GCA_003211515.1 Synechococcus sp. AG-670-F04 | reverse complement strand
AGGTTTCGATCGGGTTGTTGATTACAGAGCGGATGAGGGAGATCGGATCCGGATTGATGGAGCTGAGGATGTGAGGATTGAGCAGCGAGGAGAGGATCTACTGCTGAGTGCAGCAATGCCGAGCATGGAGATGGTTGTTGAGGAGACGAGCGTGGAGGAACTGCTGAACGCGCAACCGCACTTGAGTTTGCTTCTGGAGTGATCGAAATCTTGGTTCGTCTTTAAGCCCTGATTCTTGCTAATAACATCAGCTAATCTGAATTTGAAGGACTGTATTTTTCTGAATTAGAAGCTGATATAAAGATGATCATGCAAGATTCGAGTTGAGACGGCTATAGTATTTTCTTATTGGCCTGATTTGATATTTTTTTGATTAATGGCCAATATTCTGGCCCTGTTGTTGTTTCTTGTTAGAGATTTGTTGCCATAAAATTGTCCGTTTATGCTCGTTTTTTAATGACTTAAAGTGCCACTCCACTAGTTATTTGAATAGAATTTAATGGAATTGAGGTAATGTTTCTAGCAGCCTTCTGGCGTTTTGAATTAATGCTGGTGATTTGTGAAGAGCTTTCGCGATCTCTTGGGGCAATTGATATTAAAAGTAGATCGTCTTTCTTTCTTGGCGCGCTTTGATTCTAGGGGATTGTGCCAACTGCGATTAATGCAAACCCCTTATGCGTTAATCCTTTTGATGTCGTTGAGTTAATTCGCCAGTCTATGGCCGAGTGTCGATTTGCATTGATTCTTATCGTTCTGTTCGGCAATATTGGTAACCCATGTGTATGTCTAATTGTGCCTGTTGTGATTCGGTCTTCATTTAATTATTGTTCGTCGACCTTTGTCTCTAGGCGAAGCACGCCCTAGGCTTAAATTCAAATATCCCATTATTTTGCCTTTGTGCGAATTTTGTGCAGCATGCCTTGGCTTTGTTCGGAAAATGCGTACGTTTCGGCCCGCTTAGGGGTCTGTATCGTCTATGTTTTAGTGACTAAAGCTTGTGGTTCACTGACAGGTCTTGATCAAAGATCGCCTTCATCAGAGTTGGTTGCTTCAGCTGCAAACTTGGGCTGCTGAAGGTTCTCTTCTGGCAGTTGGCCTTCGTTCACTTCGGCTGCAGCCTGGAAGGAAAATTCGGCAGCTGAAGCGATTGGTCGACCAGCTTGCCAATGGTGACACACGTCATATTCCACCAATTGAGGTTTTGCAAGACGTCGCCATGCCTGGCGCTGCTGGAGCCTATGTAGAGAGCTCTGGGACAATTTACCTAAACGAAGTTTGGCTGAAAGCCGCTAAAAAAAGAGAAGCTCTATTTGTTCTTACCGCAGAATTTGGCCACCATCTTGATGCTCAACTCAATGCAAATGATACTCCAGGGGATGAAGGTAAGATATTTGCATCGTTACTGTTCAAAAATCAGCAGAAGCAACCGTTCAGTAGCGGATTATATAGATCAGATCGTGGACTGATATTTGTCAATAATCAATGGATCAATGCAGAACTTGAAAGTTGGACTGCGGATGTTGGCGGGGACAATTACCCCAATGTCCTGGATGGGGATAACAATAGCGGCGATGACAACCTAACGGGCAACAGTGGCAACGACACCATTAACGGTGGCCCTGGAAACGACACCATCCGAGGGAACAACGGCCACGACTCAATTGATGGTGGAGATGGAAATGACTTTATAGAAGGAGGAGCAGGATCAAAACATAATGATTATGACATCATCAATGGTGGGGATGGGAACGACACCATTTATGGACATACAAGCACCGACATTCAGGGCGGTAAAACTTCTGATTCCATTAACGGCGGAGCCGGCAATGATTTAATCGTTGCCGATCGTAAAAACGACACCCTTGTCGGTGGAGTTGGAGATGATTCTATTCAAGGAAATTGGGGTAATGATAAGATCTGGGGAGATGACAAAAATCAAGACAACGGTGTTTTAGATGGTAATGACACCCTTCTTGGTGGCGACGGTAGCGACCAGATTTGGGGCGGAGGCGGAGCCGACTCCATCAATGGAGGGAGTGGCAATGAAACCATCAATGGTGAGAGCGGAAATGACACAATCGATGGTGGTTCTGGTACTGATATTGCAGTCTTTGGTGGCAATAGAAGTGATTACACAATCACCTACTCCAACCCATCAGGTGTACTTAATGCCAACACAATTACTGTAGATGGAACTGACGGCGTTGATGTCGTTACCAATGTAGAGACACTTCAATTTGATGATCAAAATCTCGTCAGTGTCGACCGCGACAGTGGGCTCACCGCTTGGACAACGCTCAGCGGCACTCCCACCCTTGCGATCAATGGCTCCGGTACAGAGACGACCTCACTTCAGAGCAACGAAGCCGCAACACTTGGATCATCACTTGCCGAAGGTAAACGACTCATCATTCCAGAAAGCTGGGTTGAGAATCAACTATTTCCAACCATTACTACGAATCACAATAAATTCCTCATAGGCATTCCCAAAGAAAGTGGAATAGGCGATCCCAGCAGTAACGCTCACTGGGGCGAAGTTGACTTGCATCGTGATTTTGATGCAGTTTTGCGAATCTCAAAAGTAAGTGGAAAATATCAATTTTATGTTGGTCGAGGTGACCATCGATCTACCCTCCACCCTTGGGGTGATGGGACCACATTTGCTGATGCAACAGCTCATTCCTACAGCTATGCGATTGATATTAAGGGTGGATCAATAAAAATCCTCGGTCATTCGAATCTTGCTTATTTGAAAACAGCAACGTCTGATCGAAGTTTTGATTTTTCAACAAGCTGGACCACTTTCTCAAGCCAAGGAGGAACGATTCCAGCCTCTCTTGCTATCGGTGCAAAAAATGATGGTGTAGGCACCATGAAATTGAACTTTCAACTGAGTGAATTGGAAATTGTTGATAGTCCTACCGCACCAACTACCACTATCTCGATCGACTCCATCTCCAATGATTTGGGAGTTAGCTCTACCGATTTCATTACCAACGACAATAACGGACTCACTGTTAATGCCACCCTTTCTACAGCACTTGTCTCCGGAGAATTTCTTCAATACTCCAATAACAATGGCACCTCCTGGACCACCGTTAATAACGCGCATATCTCCACAACCGCGGTGTCTTTTGCGGATATAGCACTCACCTCCTCAACCACCATTCAGTTTCGCATCTCTGACGCAGCTGGGAACTTGGGGACTGCGGCCTCACAAGCCATCGCTATTGATACAACCGCACCAACTACCACCATCTCGATCGACTCCATCTCCAACGATTCAGGAGACAGCTCCACCGATTTCATTACCAACGACAATAACGGCCTCACTGTTAATGCCACCCTTTCTACAGCACTTGTCTCCGGAGAATTTCTTCAATACTCCAATAACAATGGCACCTCCTGGACCACCGTTAATAACGCGCATATCTCCACAACCGCGGTGTCTTTTGCGGATATAGCACTCACCTCCTCAACCACCATTCAGTTCCGCGTTGCTGATACTGCTGGAAATACAGGCGCCGCCGCATCACAAGCGATCAACATCGATGCCACACCTCCCACCATCGCACTCAACGATGACGATGAAGATGACTCCCTGGGCGTTGGTGATACGACCACCATCACCTTCACTCTTTCGGAAGCCAGCTCCAATTTCATTCAAAACGATGTCACCGTTTCCGGTGGTGTTCTCTCCAACTGGAACCCTGTCTCCTCAACGTCCTACAACGCCACCTTTACCCCCACCCCCAACAGCACAACTGACGGTGTTATCTCAATCGCCAATGGCACTTTTTCGGATGCAGCCGGTTGCACCAATGTCGACGGCTCTGA
>QCSN01000095.1 GCA_003211515.1 Synechococcus sp. AG-670-F04 | reverse complement strand
GAAATCAGACTTCAGGGTGGGGGCTATTACAAGGCGCCTGCTGGTGTGAAGGGTCATATTCACACGAGAATGGGTGGAGCTTTCATCATCCAAGAGGGAGCGTTGTTCAAGCAGCAGCAATATGCCTGGGGGAATCAAGGGCCTGTGATGTCTGCCTCTACGCAGGATGTAACGAATCAGATTGGGGCGATCGAAAATATGGCCGATGATGATCTCAACAATGATGGTTTCATTGGAGAGCCAGAAAAACTTGAAGAAGAAGCTGTTATTGAATCTGTCGTCTACGACAACTTAGATGGAGAGATGGATCGGTCAATTTATAAAATGAAAGGCGGTGAGGTTTGGCTTGCTGAGCAGGGTCTTGATGTCAACGATGTGCCCATGGAGGGTGATGTTCTTAGTGGCAAGGATGGCAACCCGATTGAAACCGTCAATCTTGCAGGTTTGTACGGAATTCGTGATGGGTTTGCCATTGTTTATGCCAACAATGGCGTTGTGGAGCAGCAAGCCTTCTCCTGGGGTAACCGTGGGCCAAGGGCCAAAGGTTCACTCAGGAATGTCACCAAACAGAAGTACAAAATTGAAGACCGTTTGAGTAAAGATGTTGATGGTGATGGAAAGATTGGGGAGGACGGCTTTGAAGATCTTGAGGTGTCTCAAATTCTCGTGAAAGGGTCGAGAGATGGCTTTGATCGCTCCCTTTGCAGATTAACCAACGGAGCTTTTGTTCTTTGCGAACGAAAGGCTGATGTTGGGCTGCCTGCCATGGATGTCGATCCATTGAAAGCTTCTGACGGTAAGCCCTTTGACGCGACAGACGTTGTTGGATTGATGGGGATGCGGCGTGGGTTTGCAGCGATCATGAAGCAGGGTGAATCATTCACCATGCAGAAATTCAAGTGGGGGAGCAGGAGTCCCAAGGCCTATGGCAAAACATATGACATCACAAAAAAAATTGGTGATTATGAAATTGAAGCTGATCAAGATTTCAATGGTGATCAATTGATTGGTGACGTCGACACTGATGTGGATATCGAGGTCAAGAGAACGATCTTCCCTGGCAACGATGAATTTGAGGGTTTGTATGAAATCAAGAATGATAATAGTTTGATTCTTGCGGAAAGGGATCTTCGCCCTGGGGAAACTCCGTTCGAAGAGGAAGCAATTCTTGATCGTTCAGGACAGCCTTACCCTGGTGGGAAAGTTGTAGGAATTTATCCAATCAAGAGGGGCTTCGCCTTGCTGGAACAGCAGGCTGATGGGCGTCTTACAAAACTGGGCTTCAGGGAAAGACGTGGAACTTTCAGATCTTTTGGTAAACCTCGCAGAGCCAAAAAACTCTGCTCCTACGAAGAGAAAATCGATTTTGATTTCGATAACAACAAAAATATTGGATGTAATGATCGAGAAGGACCTCGAGGAGGACCAAGCTTTCGAGCCGTTGGAAGAGAGGCTGAACCGATCGATATGGCCTCTCTAGTGGATCCTCTCTCGTAAATAAGAAAACTTAGCTCAAGGGGAGATTTAATAATCTCCCCTTGAGCTAATATTTTCATTGAATTCAAGAGATCTGGAGCCTGTTGATTCTCCTGGCTTAATTAAGTCTGGTTCTGACGGGTTCTCCAAAGATTCACGACGCCGATCGATATCAAGAGCAGGCCGATGTTCATGGAGAGAGAGGGGAAAATCACAATAGCCATAAGATGAATCAGATCCTAGGTGCTTTGACCCAGGAGCGAGGAGCCCCAGCTGCCAGGCTCGTAAAATGAAATCTGTTCAATTCCGCGAAGAAAAAACACCCCATGATCGAAACTTCGGGAGTGATCGAAAAGGAACAGGGCAATGGCTTCTATCTGGTCACCCTCGAGCAGCCAGCTGGGCACCAGTGCCTGTGCAGGGCTGCGGGCAAGCTCACGAAGTTTCGGATCAAATTGCTCGCTGGGGACAAGGTTCTCGTTGAAATCAGCCCTTACGATCTGACCCGTGGGCGGATCACCTACAGGGAACGGAATGCCGGATCACCGGGTGGACGCCCAGGCGGCAACCGCCCCGGAGGCCCGAGGCGTCGCTGAGCCTGGGTGGGTCGTTCAGGCTGGCAATTTCAGCGCTTCGATCGCCTCTTTGAACTCGCTGCGTTGTTTCACGCCTCGCCATTGCTTCACCATGGCCTTGTTGTGAAACAGCTGAACAGTGGGCGTTCCATTCACGCCGGCCTGTTCGGCGATCTCCTGATCGGCCTCGATGTCGATCACCACGGCCTGCGCCTCTCCACCGAGCTCTTCAATGACTCGCCGCAATTGAGGTTTGAGCACATGGCACGGTCCACAGCTGGGCGAGGTGTAGATCACCAGAAGGGGCTTGCGGCTGTCGTGATAAAGGCGGCGTAGGGCGTAACTTCCCCGTTGCCAGAGCGCCTCGGGGTCGTAGGTCTCCTCGGTGGTTGTCTCAATGTTTGTCGGCACATCAGCCCTGTCGGGTTCGACGCTGGTGCGTTGGATCCGCTGCGCTAAATCCTTTTCGGTGAGCCAACGCTCGGCAGCCAGGGCTGCTTTGCAACCGCTGCCGGCTGCTGTGATTCCCTGCCGCCATTCGGCGTCCGCCACATCTCCGGCTGCGAAAACACCTTCAAGACTGGTCTCCGGACGGCCGCTCTCGGTCAGAAGATATCCCTTGGCATCAAGATTGAGTTGGCCACGCAGGAGTTCGGTGTTGGGAGTGTGCCCGATCGCATAAAACAAGCCCTTCACGGCCAACCTGCTGGTCTCTCCCGAACTCAGATCCTTGAGGGTTAAGCCTTCCAGCCAAGCGTCACCGTCGACATCCTGAACGGTGCTGCTCCAATGGACCGTGATGGATGGGTTGGCCTGAACGCGATCCGCCATCGCCGCACTGGCACGCAGCTTGTCGGCACGAACGATGAGATGGACATGACTTCCGTATTTGGTGAGATAAACCGCTTCTTCACAGGCCGAATCACCTCCCCCCACAACCGCCAGTTCGGCGTTGCGGAATTGAGGCGTAGCGCCATCGCAGATGGCGCAGGCACTGATGCCGAGGCTCCAGAACTGATTTTCACTGGGAAGGCCCAGCCTGTTCGCACTGGCACCTGTGGCGATCACCACGGCATGGGTGTGGATGGTCTGCCCATCGGCCTGAATTTTGTATGGGGCCTGACTCAGGTCGATGGCGTCAGCATCGGCTTCGAGTAGGTGGGTGCCCCAGCGAACAGCCTGTGCCTTCATTAGATCCATCAGATCTGGTCCAAGCACGCCGTCGGGGAAGCCGGGAAAATTCTCCACATGGGTTGTGGTCATCAGCTGGCCTCCAGGGATGCCGCCGCGCTGAAAACCAGTAATGAGCAGTGGTTGAAGGTTGGCGCGGGCTGCATAGAGGGCTGCGGTGTATCCGGCAGGTCCAGAGCCAACGATTACGAGATTTTCAACAGATCCCTGCTCGTGCGAAGTCGTCGCACCATCTGACATGGGATTTAATGCGGATTGACTATGAGTTAAATCTAAAGCGGTCTCGTATCAGGTGTTGCGCTGGAATGCTCCAAATGATGTCGCAATCAATACATTCGCGTTTAATAAAGTTTTTAGATTCAGGCTTGTGAATCTTTGGCCATGTCCCGCCTGAGGTGCAGCCATCGTTTCGACATCCGTGGCACAGCCTGAATGCTGTTTTCAAGCATGTTTTGGTTTTCGCCGATACACGTAATCCATTCCTGAAATTCCTGGTCATCGCAAGTAACATTAACCATGCCGAGTCAATTACTCGGATCCTGCAGGAAGACGGCAACCGCGTTGACCTTGTGCATTCCCAGGACAGGGATGCAACGCAACGATTGCACGACTTTCAGTCGGGAAAGGCGCAGTGGCTGGTCAGCATCGACATGTGCTCCGAAGGGTTCGACGCTCCGCGACTTCGTGTCGTGGCTTACATGACCACTGTTGTGACACGGAGTCGATTTCTGCAGGGGATCACCCGCGCAGTACGGATGACACCAAGCCTTGCCCAAACCGAACCGATACCCCGCCGTCCCTCATACGTCTTTGCACCGGCTGACCCTTTGCTGATGCAATAC
>QCSN01000094.1 GCA_003211515.1 Synechococcus sp. AG-670-F04 | reverse complement strand
GAATTGCTCTCATTTGTTGACGCAATTTGGTAACTGTTGAAACAAGAAATGAATGACTGTTTCGAGCCCTTCGCCAGTGTGAAGATTAGTAAAGCACCAGGGACGTTCACCTCGCATCGCTCGGGTGTCCCGATCCATGACCGCAAGATCTGCCCCCACCAAAGGCGCCAGATCGATCTTGTTGATCACCAGCAGATCTGAACGCGTGATACCGGGGCCACCCTTCCGAGGAATTTTGTCGCCGGCAGCCACATCAATCACATAGATGCAGAGATCGACGAGTTCCGGGCTGAAGCTGGCAGCCAAATTGTCACCGCCACTCTCCACAAGCACTAGATCCAGATCAGGAAACTGCGCCTCGAGCTCTGCCACCGCAGCCCGATTGATCGAACAATCTTCCCGGATCGCCGTATGCGGGCAGCCCCCTGTTTCCACGCCACGAATGCGCTGCGGCTCCAATGCACCGGCTCGGGTCAGGAACTGGGCATCCTCCTGGGTGTAAATGTCGTTTGTGACGACGGCCAACTCCAGCCGATGCCGGAGCTGCAAGCAGAGTGCCTGAACAAGTGCTGTTTTTCCTGAGCCCACAGGACCTGCCACTCCAAGACGCAGCTTGCTGCTCATCAGCTTCGAAACAGGCGGGAATACAACTCAGCATGGGCGAGCTGTGCCATTCCGGCTCCGATACCACCACTCCAGAGTTGCCTCGGATCAACAGTGTGCAGAACCTCAGCCTGAGCGGTAATCAACGGGAGCAAACTCTGCAATGTCACTTGCGCGCGTGAAGGACCCAGCGGCAACAGACGCACTGCAGCACTGAGCTGATTGGCAACCCAGCTGTAGAGATAGCCCTGCACCATGTCCGCCTGTGGCACCTGCAATGCCAGCGCCGACGCCGCCCAGGCTGCTGGCCAACCCAAGGGCAACTGTTCCGGCAAAGTGTGTCCCATATCAGCCAACAGGAGCAGCAATGACTGCCCCATCTGACGCTGCTGAGCTCGCAATTCGGCGGCTTCCCTCGTGGCCAGCAACCAACCATCCAGCGACAGCAAACGATTCTTGGCTGTGAGGTCCCCCTTACACCAGGCGGAAAGCTCTGCGGCCAAGGGCCGGAGGGCCGCAGCCTCGAAACGAAGACTGCCCCGCTGCAATTCAGCCTCCAACCAGGACCTGAGCGCGGACTCCTGATCAATCGTCCCCGCCTGGATCAGTACCTCCAGACCCTCTGAATAGCTGAACGCACCAACCGGCAAGGCCGGACTGACCAACTGAAGCAGCGACAGGGATGTCACGGGTGAGAATGCCTGGCATACGCACCGCCTTCAGGGGCGAATGGGCGCTGGCATCGGCTCACCTGCAGTCCCCGAGTTTCAAGCATGCCGGCGAGAACGGAATCATCGAGGAGGAAAAGCTCCTGCTCATGCAATTCCAAAGCAACATGGCGATTCCCAAGGTGATAAGCCGCCTGCAGTAACGAAAGCGTTGAAAACCCCTGCACCCGCAAAAGCGCTTCGGGTGCTGCCTCGACAACAACCAGACAAGAGCGCAATGCATCAACAAGCTGATCGCCGGGGTGCAGAACACCATGCCTAGGCAATTGCAGCAGCACATCTCGCCCACAGGAGGTGCGCCGCCGACCGCGCATGACGGTGCGTTCCTGAGCTGTAAGCGGCAGGGGCAACTGAGGTAAATCCACTCGCGCTTCGAGCCGCTCCACCACCACGATCACCCCTTGACTGACTGACTGACCCACTGCCGCCATCACCGGATTGACCGAAAGCCTGCCCAGACAGAGACACTATTTTGGTATCAAAGAATACGGAGCTGGCGGAGGTGCCAGCCGAACGTACGGTTATGCAACGCCTCGAGCCCTGGCACGGCCACTGCAAGCTGCAGTTCAGCGTCGATCGGCTGGGACGAACCCGACACCAAGGGGGAAGCAGCGCACCCTTCAAGGTGTTGCGGGCCCAATCCGGAAACGACAACCGTTGTGAGCTGCCACTACTACACACCGCCGGTGGACTGGTGGGAGGAGATCAGCTCAGCATTGATTTGAAACTGGAAAGCAACAGTCGCAGCTTGATGACAAGCGTTGCAGCACAAAAGGTTTACGGGTCCATTGGACGTAGCAGGCTTGACCCAGATGGGACCTGGGCCAGGCAGACGGTGAGGGCAAAGCTTGCTGAACACAGCGACCTGGAATGGCTACCCCAAGAACTGGTGCTTTACGCCGACGCCTTGTTCGAACAGAACCTAGACGTGCATCTCCCGAACAATGCCTCCTTTTTGGGCGTAGAAATCGTGCGACTCGGACGCACCGCTGCGGAAGAGACACTGAACCGAGGGCAGTGGAGGACAAAAATGTGCATACAACGCACAGGGTCTGATCACCCGCGGTGGGAGCTGGTGGATCGGATCGAACTTGGCGGAGAAAGCCTGACGGATCATCACGGCCTGGGCCGTGCTCCAGTGTTTGGTTCGTTCGTCTGGGCCGCGCCGACACCGATCACAGCGGAGGCCTCAAAAGATCTACTGAACGAAGCAAGACGCGACCGCGCAGACCTTGAGGGATTAATGCGATGCAGCTCCTTAAACCAGGGACTTGTTGCTCGGTATGTCGGCCACTCAAGTCGCGATGCGCGCTTCTGGTTCACTCGGTTGTGGGCACGGACGAGAAGATATCGAAGCCTGAGCAAGCCAAGCATTCCAAGGGTTTGGCCCATACAGGAAGATCCACTCAAATCTAGGAACCACTCTGAAAGCGTTGACAATCAATAGAAGAGCGCCAGACAAAAAAGAATTTCAATACTGTTCAGACGAAAAACGCGGACCAGCTCAATCAGCAGCAGCCATGTTGAAGAAAAGCGACGGCGGAGTGCAAAAACAAAACAGGCTCAATAACAACTGAGCTGCACAAACAACAAAAACAAGCATTCCTCCTGCACTAAATGCGTTCAACAAGAGTAAAAAAACGAAACGCGTGACAGCCAAACAAAAAAGAATGGCACTCAAAATAAAAGATGGCTCGAAAACGAGCCATCCAGATGCAGAGGTGTGGCGTCTTTGCGTCCTTCCAAGGAAGGGCCAAGACTGGTTTAAGTAAATCAGAACAAGAACTTGGTCTGAATGACACCACCAAAGATCCCGAGACTCTTGTCGTCAGGAGTTAATTCACCCATTGGGCGACTGAGCCAATAAACGCCAGGTGCGATCGAAATGTTATCCGTGACCTGGAATTCATACCAGAGCTCCATCGCGTAATTGCCATCATCAGGAGTTCCTTTGTCCATCGCGGCAGCAAACATCGGCTGGCCAATGGCAAAGCCCATGTCATTACCCATCAGGAAAACATCACTCCACTGAAGGCCGACCATCCATGATGCAAATGTATCAACGGTGTTGTAATTGTAATTACCGCCAAGATATGACTGACCAAGCGAAGCACTAATGGAGGGGATAAATCCAGATTCACTCGGTCTCCAGAATGCATTAAGGGCCCAGCTGTTGCTGTCAGCATTGGAGCGTTTATCCGTCATGATCGCATTACCAGCCGCATCAAAATCGCCGGTAGCTTCGCTGTATCGACATGCCTGACTGAAGGCGTTCCTCCTTGCGAACTCAGTGCCCCTTCCATAAGAAACGTCACATTGCCCGTAGCGGTATCCAGCAGCTACACCCCATTTCTTATTGCCGTAGGCAATCTGCGTTGTGATACTGCCCTTGGCATTATCGGTCATAAAGCCACCGCTATTCGGGTCGCCATTGTTAGCAGAAGCAGCAACATAGTTGGCAGCTACAGTCAAATATGGGTCGCCTTTATCGGCTGTCGATTTATAAGTAACGCCAAAACCACCGCCGGTGGCTTTGTTCCACACCATTGGAACACCCAGACGTCCCGAAAAGAGGTCAAGTTGGGGATGACCACCGGCCGTATATGCAGACGGCTTGTAGCCAAGATTCTCGGTGTTTCTCATCCGCGGACCTGCAACAACCGTGAAATTGGAGCCAACAGGGAAGCGGTAATACAGTCGACCGAGTCGGACTTCAGTAGCTGTATTGGTTGGATAATCGAGACTGGTGATGGGAAAACCAGCCCCACCAAATGCGTTGGCAGAGTTACCAGAACGCAAGCGAGTGAACAGTAAATCTTTGCCGGTAAAGGATGTCTTCAGGGCAAGAGCAAGGTCATAACTGAAAACCGTTGCACCGTAATCAGCATTGTATTCCTTACGTAGTTTGCCTGCATCACCCTTGGCCCTTACAGCACCAAGGAACCATGATGT
>QCSN01000093.1 GCA_003211515.1 Synechococcus sp. AG-670-F04 | reverse complement strand
GAGTGCCGCGAAAGCGGTGTTATTTCTGTATTCCTGGTACGTCCTGCCGGGGCTGGCTTGGGTAGTTGGTGTGTTTGTTGTAAATCCACCCAGTTGGTGCTTCCAGGCCAATTGATGGCTGGTATCGATGGGGAACTCTGGAGAGTCTGCTAGTGCTTTTTTTTGGCTTGAGCTTGAGAGTTTCCAGGAGCTACTGCCGTCTTGCAGCCTGCCGAGCGGTCGATCGCTCGTCCACACAGATGCTCCAGTGAGCTCCTCTAAAACACTGGTGAAGGCATGGTCGGCGCCGGTGCAACAGCTCCACAGTGCGATGGTGTCGACTTGCCAGGTCTTGAGCTGCTCCTGTTGCGAGATCAGGCTTTCCCTGTTGATTTCGGATCCACCGAGCAGCAGCACACCAGGTTGGCCATGACCAACCCAGTGCATGGTTTGCACCGGTTGGCCTTGTTGGCGTCGTGTTGATAGAGCTCGACTGATCAGTGCGAGGGGCTCTTGATCTGCGGCCAGCCAGAGCACTGGACTTTGGCTTTGCGTTAGGAGTTCGCGGATTTGTGGGCAGTGTGCATCTGCCACCAGCAGAGTGGACGCGAGATTCGTTTGCGTGGCGTTCATCTCTGCTGAGTGCTCTATTCTTTGATTGTGATGCATGTATTGGAGATGCACAACTTTTACAGTTGATCTTGAGTAAGTGTTTGAATTTATTTCACCATTTTGGATGGCAGAACCCGTTGATTTGGGGTGTTGATATTGAAGCCTTATGGATGACTCATTGTTTCCTGTTGCGAGGGGACTGCAACGGGTTTGGCGCGGTATTTGGGCATTGCTGAAGAATCGGAAGTTAACCATTAATTGTCACAGAGAAGAAAGTTGTTTGTTTAATCGATTAATTGATCAATGTTTGTTGATGCGATTCCCTCGAAAGGGGCTGGGTTGAAATCAACCTAATCAGCAAATCAATCGCGAAGCGCTTGCTATTCATTGGACCCTCAATTGCTCTTCAGGTCAATTTCACAAGGTTTTGTTTCTATGCACAGTCACGTTCTATGGAACATCAACTTAAGTGATTTCAAGCAATCTGAGTGCAACTGAGGGCGTCTCGGCGGAAGACCAGCGCTGGCCCTGGTGGCTGCTGCTGCCAATGAAGAGCATGTTTTTGCCGAGGGTTTAAGAGGCTTGTCCTTAAGTAGTCCCAGCTTTTTTGTGCAACTGGGCTTCGTTGTGTGCAAGTAGGTGTGATTTAGTGCTGTTGTTGATTGGTTGGGATTGTGAGGCAAACACCCATCGCTCAGCGGTGACAGTGGGTTGTTGGCACCGGCGAGCGATTGATTGAGCGATCTGAATGAGTGTTAAATCAAATCGGAGTGCGTTGAGAAGAGATCGTTGGCGAGAAGGAAGGGATTGTTCGTGTTGTCGTTGAAGGGATCAAGGGCGGAGTGTTGCTGACCAAAGAGCCAGCGGCGTTCGATGTGTTGAGGTTCGGGCTCGATGCGCCGACCACGAGGACCGCCACCACCACCACCGCCTTCTCCACCGCCACCGCCGCCTTCTCCACCACCACCGTTGTTGTCATCACTTGGTGCTGGCTTAGGTCCTGATGGTGGCGTTGGTTTTGGAGCAACGGGTTGCCCAGGGAAAGGCAAGCCGGCACGCGTTCGCATCTGGCAGATCGACAAAGGCGATGTTCGCAGATCAGTAGCGAATGCAAGACCAAATGGCCTTAGCGGCTGTCTTGCCTACGAGCGAAGCGTCAACATGATATTGGGTTAAATCCCTAGCTATTGCAGTGCTTCTGAGTCCCTGTGACCAACATCACAGGCACCTATGACGTAGGTCATCAACTGGAGCGGTGATTCCGGAGATGGTGTGTTCATCGGAGGGGACAACCCGACGACGCAAACCACAAATTTCTCAACCATGAAAACTATTATTGTTACCCCCGAAAACATCAATGAAGCAGTAAAGCCTGGCAATATATATGACTTCCGGAATTACCCAGAAGTCATTGTTGGTCAAGCAGAAGATTCTGGAAACAGCATTGTTTACGACATGTTCACCGGTACATTACATGGGGTCTTTGGTGGTGGAATTGCAGAATTTAGCCTGGGTAAGCTTGCACCAGGCAAGCTAAAAGCTGCAGCTGAATTTGGCGTGTCAGTAGCGGCTGGATTTCTCGAGGGCGAAGGTTTTCAGCAATTTGTAGAGGGAGATAACGAGGAATTTGTCGAAGACCTCAAGATAACTGTTGCAACTTCAGCATTGGCAGAAGTGGTTGTAGCGGCAGGCATGGGCATCGTGAGTGCAGCTACCGCTCCTGCATGGATCACAGTCGGAGCGTCGGCTTTAATAGCAACTGGCCTAGGAATGGCATGGAATGCGTGGAATGATGATGGAGGCGATGTCAACCTGGATGGCGATAACAATCAACTGGTTAATCAGTCGCAAGGATCAGGCGGCCAAAACTCAGCAAGTACGAGAGATCAAGATACTTCTATCTTGCATCAAAACATGGATGATAATGAAGGCGCTATTGTAAATAACAATGAAGTCAATGATATAGAATCTGGCGTGGGAGAAGAATGGATCAGACCACATACCACAGAAACTTTATACGATCCTCATGGCAGAGCCGAAACTCTTGAACGCTTTGATGATGGATCAATACAGGCTCATTGGTTCGACGCGGATGGCAAATACATCAAATCCCTTTACGTTTCTCCCGATGGAGAGGAAAAAATAGACTATCAAGATCCTCGGTTTGAATCTGGCTCTGAAGATGTTAACGCTAACTCAAATACATCTGATCAGCAAGACAACGAGGAGGATAACAATTCGTATCAGTCGAGAAGTAATGAGGACGATGAGATTGATCAAGATCAAGATCAAGATCAAGAGCAAGATCAAGATCCCAACGAAAATGAAAATGGCGGTTCAGACAACAACGACGATGATGAGGCAGATGATGACGGTACTGCCGGAGATGAAGGACGTCCAAATCCCGAAGATAGGCCTAATCCATTTGAGAACAATTCAAGTGGTGGCAATAATCGGCCAAATCCATTCGACGAAAGGACTAATCCTTGGGACGACGACTATCGTCCGAATCCAGAAGATGATTGGGGTGTCAATGGACCCAACGCCAAGTCATTGAAGGGAATGAAGAAGTGGCAAATTCATGATGCAATCATGGATTTTCAAGCAGATTCCATCCTCGGACAACTGCAAGAAATGGGACACGATGATGTCATCATCTCTGGAGCCAGACAAAACAAGCGTGGTGATTTCCAGCTAATCTTTAATCTTGACGGGAAATCAAGTATCTCTTCTGCTAAAAAGAACGAGGTGGAGATTGTACAAGTCGTAACCGGCTTCATGGATACCAAGAAGAACGATGTCTCCGATTTCTTGATTGAAACGATAGCAGCAGATTCACTTGTAATCTGATTCGTAAACGCCGGGGAGCATGACGTTCAATTACTGAACTGAAAGCTGTACAAACCCCTGAAAGGGAAAGGCAGGGCATGATGTGTGGTCCCTGATCAAACCCCCGACAGAACACTCATACAGAACACCCCGTCAGCAATGGCGGGGTTTTTGGTGTTACAACAAACATAAAGATTACTTAGAAGAAGATCAAATAATTATCGTTGAGTGAGCTTTGGGATACTGAAAAAAAGCTGTAAACGAAGTTCTTTTCTTGGCCCCTGGGTGTTGTCTTGTTCTATGATCTCAATGTTTGAACGGATTGGGAATTCCTTGTGTTCTGATTCAACCCGCCTGGCATCGTTTAGTAGGTTTGACTTGATGTGGGGCATTGATCTGTTTGAGGCCTGCGTACCTGCCTAACTCGCAATGACACAGAGCCTGGACACGCCGTCAGCCCAGGCCACCCGTGATCCTCAGGAGCTCTGCACAGCTACGCACTGTTCTTTTTGCCTGATCCATAGGCCGGTGCTGATATCTGAAGAGTTCGGATCCATCGGATTAAACCTCACCCGTCCGGGATGGAGCTTCCGCAGTTCACTAGCAAGGCTTCGCCTGTGGCCAGAATGTGAGAGCTGTCCAGTTTACTTCTTCATCTTGTATTGATACAGGGGACAAAGCCTACCCTCCTTCCCTGCGTTAGGCGACATAGGGTTTCTGCACGCAACCCGGCTTGTGATTTTGACTGAATGACCGATCCCCTACCAACAGAAACAAAGGGATCTGAGCCTTTATGGCGTGATCAGCGCTGGCCCTGGTGGCCGGTGCTGCCGCTTAGTCGTTAGTTGTTGGAAGAGACCTGGGGGACTTGTCCCCTAGTTGCCCTTGGAATGTTGTGCAACTG
>QCSN01000092.1 GCA_003211515.1 Synechococcus sp. AG-670-F04 | reverse complement strand
GCCGCCCTTAAACCGCGATGGTGATGGCGGGCAAGCCCTTAACCAATACCTACGCCGTCGCAAGGTTTGGATGGCACTACGGGGCGAGGCAAAACGCTTGGGCGAGCAACTCACGCCTTATTCCTTTCGCCATCGCTATGCCAAGCACATGCACGCGGCCAACGTGCCCATTGCCAACATCAGCGAGGCCCTGGGCCACACCATTGATGTTCACCTCAAGAGCTACGCACGGTTCAAACCCAACGCGACGGCTGACCTTGTGGCAGCAGTCAACGCCTAGTTGACTCAGCCAGACTCCACCCCATGCCAAGCAAGGACCGCGCCACTAATCCCCCGCCAGAGAAACCGGGTAGTGATAGCTGCCAACATGTTATTGGCAAAAGTGGGTTCTGCTCCTAGAACACTTGGGTCACTAGAACAAAGTAGATGAAATTAAAAATTGAAAAGGACCTCATTGTGCCTGCTGTCTGTCTTGTCACTTTCATTGGAGCTTCTTTGGCAATGAGTGCCAATGCTCCTGTTTTTGCTGGCAGTACGCCCACAAATTGTTCCGATATCAAACCTGCCTTTAAAAAAGAAACTTCAACGACAGCCATTATCAATGCTGACAACTATGCGTTTGCTGAAACGGAAATAATTCTTGGTGATTATGTTCAAAAAATTGCCAAGGCCACATGTTCAGACGGCATGGGAGTCTTCATGCATCTTCGCAAGGCAATGGATCCAAAAGATAAAACTATCTTGAGAGCGAACTTCGATACACTGTATTCAATGGCTGTTGTTGACTTGAAAAGTCCAGCAACGATTACCTTGCCAGCCTCCGATCGGTTGCAAATCCTGGAAGTCATTAGCGCAGATTCCTGGATTCCATTGGAATCGAGCAAGCCTGGAAGCTACGAGATCACAGAAGAAATGGTTGGAAGCCGTTTCGCATATGTCATCATTCGCACCCAGGTAAATATGCAGGATCCCGCTGATATTAAGAGAGTTGGCGTGATTCAAGATGAAATTAAAATTCGCCAACAGGATCGCGGCGAATTCGTGCGAACAAAGAATTGGGACAGGAATCAAATGCTTAGAATGAGATCAAATTATCAAAAAGAGAAAGAGGCTAAAGGTATTAATCCCGAAGAATTGTTCGGCAAGAAAGGCGAGATCAGTCCTGAGATGAGAAATATGGGGGTTGCCTTTGGGTGGGGAGCGCTTACTAAAAAAGGAGCTGTCTATCCCTCTATCTCCATCCCTGACTCTGGCGAAGACTTGACGCTCACACTGAAAGATGTCCCTATGGCTGATAATGCTTTTTGGTCAGTAACTGTTTACGATAAAGATGGATTTGCTCAAGGAGATAATTACAATATCAATAGCTCCTTCGCGAAGAAGGACGACAAAGGAAGCTATGTGCTCAATTTCGGAAAAGATTCAACAAAAGAAAATTTTCTAGAAATTTACCCTGGTGCAAACGCCACTCTGCGGATCTACTCTCCGCAAGAGCCTTACTTTGATGGGAGCTGGAAAGTCCCCGAAATACAATCTGCTATTGACGTTAATTAAAAATTGACGCTTCGGCATAACGCCATGGAGGCCTGGGACAAGATGCTCAAAACAGGCTGGCGTCGTTGCTCACCACAAGTCAGGTAACGCTGAACTGGCTTGCCCCATTCCTGAATGAAGATGAACGAGACAGGCTGGTGGCTTGGCACTTGGGGATGAGCCTCTGAACCCCCGTTGCTGCAGTGCTTCTGCTCCCCTGTGACCAACCTCACAAGTGGCGCTGACGCAGGTCATCAACTGGATCGGTGATTCCGGAGATGGTGTGTACATCGGCGGGGGAGACCCCAAAGGCCTAAACCAAACACCACTCAGAACAATGACCTTCACTTTCGCAACATGACCAGTTATGGAGCATGAGGCAATACGAGAGAAGGCAAGTTCTCAATTGAGCATGAATGAAGATAAATTGATTGGTATCAGTTCCGAGCAAATTGCAGCGCTAGCAGAGATTTCTGCAACAGCTTCCGAGCTAGAAGGGCTTGTCAGCCAGGGAATGACAATCGCTCAAGAAGCCCTTGGCCAATTAGAGCGCAGAGGAGCTGATGAGCTTTCTGAAGGTATAACCGGTAAAATAGTAAACCATCGCGAAGGAATGAATGTTGATGGTCATGCGGGAATGCAACGATCAATCAATATTCTTGAGCAGAGAGTTGGAAATATTCGCAACAATCCCAACGGTGGAGATACGCTTGATAGAAGCCGGAATAGCGCAAGTGAAACGGAATCCGCGATGTCACAAGCCACCGAGCGTGTAACCGAAGCTTTTGAAGCAGGTAGGGAATTTGGGAGAAACCCTACTCAGGAAAATGCGAGAAAAGCTGCTTGTACGGTATTAGCAAATGCGGCTGCAGGGGCGACGACAGTTGTCACCAAATCCGTTGGCGCTGGTGGAACAGCCTATGGATTAACAAAGGCGGCCTGCGATTCACTAGCCGAAAGTCGCTGGGATCCTCGTGTGGAGAGGCGTAGGCGCCGAGAAGCCAATAAAAATTCTCGACCATGGGGAAGCACTCCTCTTCCAGAAAATGCCCACGGTGAAGTACCTGAACATCTTCAACAATTCAGCAAACGCGATTTGGCTAGTGAGCGCCTACGTAGATTGAATCCTCGTATTGATCCAAGTGAGCTTGATAGCACTGGATTGGTACGTGTCATTGAAGATGTTGATCTGATTCAGAGTATGGATCTATTCCATGGGGGGACTAGTACAGGAGCATTCATCGAAGGAGGCACTCTTCGATTGGATCAAGCTGATCTTGCAGGATTCCTGGGATCCAATGGTGGAACGAGTACTGGGGATGAACAACTGATTTGAGCAAGATGCCGGGGAGCCTGATGTGTGAGGAAAAGATCTCCTCTCAAACTGAAAGCTATACAAGACCCGCAAGGGAAAAGCAGGGGGCGTTGGATGTGTCGCTATCGATCTCCCGACAAAACCTCACACTCCACTCCTCGTCAACAATGGCGGGGAGTGTGACGTGTCACAGTATCTGCAGTGACAACGACAAAGTGAAATTACTTGCTGGATTACTAGGCACAACACTCCTTCTGGCCGTATCAGTCCATGCAGCAGGGAAATGGCCAAGAGAATTTTATCCTCCGCGTGCTTACCCAGCTAATAGCAAAGAAGATCTACCAAGCCTGAGATCAGCTGTAGTTGATGGATATATCCGAACACAAGGCTATTCCTGGTGGGGTAAGCCAATCAATGAGACAGGACAGCTCCGTACATATGGAAACGATAAATGGGAGCAGATCTATGGTTTTCCAAGTTCGATGAATGGTTGCCATAACGGTGTTTTCTTAATGCACTGGCGATCATCAGGTGGACCTGTTCTATCGGCAGTGGGTTATGGATATGGAAATGAGCCTGAGAATATTGCAAGTCGTCCAGCAAGCTACGGCTATATATATGGAAACAACTGTGTACAACCGTTATTCAAAAGCGATGGCAATCATATAAACAACGTTGCCTATAGAGTTTATTACTATAAATTCGGGATCTAATTGCTTTTGCTGGTAAAAATAACATAGCTATTTGTAGCCCGTTCGGCATGGCTAACGGGTGAAGATGTAAGCACAGTAAATGCAAAGTTTTCTCCATGTCGCGCAATAATGCTGTAAGGTTTAGATTCCAAGACCATCAGCTAATGGGAGAATATTTTCTTGGCTCAGTCAAAGGCAAAGGAGGCAGAACTGATTCAGGTTCTAGCGAACGTTTGGCAATGGAGATTGCTCAAATTGAGTGGAGATGTAGAAACCTAGACAGAGTTGAACCAGTTGGTGGAATGAAATATTCAACACATGATGGATTGGATGATAATCATTGGAATTTGGTCGAGATAGTCCAGATGTGTATTGAACTCCAAAAGTTTGGCAAACTAGAAACAATCTTGGAATATCTATACGCCATGAGAAAGGAAGCGCTAGAACAGGCTGGTGAACATGTAAGAGAGAAACTTGAACGCGAAAGGCAGAGAATCAAAGATGGCAAAGAAAGTACATATAAGAAATTAGCGGTTCTAGAAGAGCTGGGCATACCAAAGTAATCAGAAATTAATCTCTAAATATCTACACCCACCTTTTAGTGGGAGAGAGGCAAGGTTTGTGGGGATATTGAGAGGGGAAATCAACTCATTTTGAAGAACACCCGAACCGTCTGCCTTATATCCGAGTTCGTAGGTGAGTCGATCGCGGCAGAGATGGATCTGGATTTACTGGATCGCCAACGGGCGATCGAGGCTGAGGTAAGAGAGCAGTTGGTCGCCCGCCTAGCCGGGATTGAATCAATCAACTCCTAATAAACGAACTCAGACAGAACCAGCGACGGGGTAGAGCAGTCCGGTAGCTCGTCGGGCTCATAACCCGAAGGTC
>QCSN01000091.1 GCA_003211515.1 Synechococcus sp. AG-670-F04 | reverse complement strand
TGGGAACAGTTCAATTCAAAACAGTTCACAAAAGAACAGCTCGCGTTATTGCTTGAGGTTTTTCACCAGGGCACGGCAGCCGCCTTGATCGGCGATGTAGGTCGCCATCAGATCGGTGAAATCGCTCCGTCCTTTCACGGCGTTGCGTTCTTCGCTGCTGATCTGCTGGGCTTTCAGAAAGCCGGAGGCGATCGTCTGGGCTTCCTCCATGCTCATGGTTTGGGTTTCCACCAGGCAGTGGGCATTGGCCTCTGTGACTGTTACGACCACCGTGGTGCGATCCAGCTGGACCGCTGCGCTGGGGGCGGTAAGGCCGATCACGCTCAGGCCTGCGATCAGGGGCATGACCCACCCGGAGCGGGTTGCAAGCATCGATGGGTAGAACTGTTGTGTTCAGCCTCGCTTGTTGTGCTCAGGAGGTCCAGCGCGGTAGCTGCATTGGAAGATCAATCAGATCGTTCTGAAGTGCGATTAGCAGGGCCTGGGTCCGGTCTCGCGCACCGAGCTTGATCAGCAGACCGCTGACGAGATGCTTCACCCGGTCCATCGAGAGATGGAGCTGATCGGCGATCTCCTGATTGGTGAGTCCACGGCAGATGCCGCGCAAAACGTCCTCTTCACGCACGTTCAACTCATCGGAGAGAAAATCGGGCTTGCTGTTGCGTTTCAGACGGCTGTGTCGCAGCACGCCGGCGATGGTGGGATCCACAACCATCCCATCGCTTTCGATGGTCTGAATCGCGTGCAACAGGTGGCCGTTGCCCACCCGGTCACGGCTGCAGAGCCCATTACAGCCTGCCTTGATGGCCGCCTCGATCGTGCTGCGCAGCGGCCGTTGGATCAGCATTAGGCAGACCAGGGCTGGATGCACCGCTTTTGCACGCTCCACGAGTGAGGCCCCGGAGCCGCTGTCGAGCATGTCGGTACAGAGCAGCAGGTCGACGGCGCCGCTCTGCAGGCAGGTAAGCGCCTCGGACTCGCTGGTGGCTGCGCCGACCAGCGGGCCGATATCCCCGAACACACTGACCAGCCCGGTGATCAAGACCCGATCAGCGGTGGCGATCACGGTGCGTCGGCGTTGCAGGATGGTTTTGCCTAGCTCCAGGTTGTTGCGCATGGAGGGCAGCTGCGTGGTCAGATTCACGCTGTCGCGAGTCGATTGCACTTCCTGCATGGTGGGCACGGAGGCTGGAAAGAGGCCTTTAGGTGCAAGAACTTTGCAGAAACTGCGCATCAGGCGCTGAAGCTGCAAACAATCGTCGTGGTGGACTGCTGCCTCGTCTGTCTTTTCCTTTCCGGGTTGGTATCCGCACCCCTCTCCATGGAATGGGTTCGTCAGAATTGTGGGAATTCCTTCAAGTGGTCCTGGCGTCTCCCCCGTTGATGAGGCGGCTTATACGAGGGCTGCTCGTTCCATTCGAGGTGTGTTTTGGCTTTTTTTGAATCGGACATCGTTCAGGACGAAGCCAAGCGCCTGTTTGGCGACTATCAGCAGCTGATGCAGCTGGGCAGTGAATACGGGAAGTTCGATCGGGAGGGCAAAAAGAAGTTCATCGAAACGATGGAGGAGCTGATGGACCGTTATCGGGTGTTCATGAAGCGCTTTGAGTTGTCCGAAGATTTCCAGGCCAAACTCACCGTGGAGCAGCTGCGCACACAGCTGAGTCAGTTCGGCATCACGCCTGAACAGATGTTCGAACAAATGCAATCCACCCTCGAGCGCATGAAGGCTCAGATCGAGTTGCCTCCTCCCAGCTGAGTTCAGCAGGGAAGCACTCGTACGATCCACTGCGCACGACCCGATCACCCCATGCCGGAGACAACCCCGTCGCTGCCGTCCTGGCTGGCACGCGGCATGGCCGATCTCTTCCCGGCGGGCGATCCCAAAGACCCGGATCAGGCTCTCGCAGCACGGCTATCGCAGGCTGCGTTGGAAGGACGTCCTCTGAGGGTGAAGTTGGGCATTGACCCCACAGGCAGTGATATCCATCTGGGGCACAGCATTCTGTTTCGCAAGTTGCGCGCCTTTCAGGACACCGGGCACACCGCTGTGCTGATCATCGGGGACTTCACCGCCCGCATCGGCGATCCCACCGGCAAGAGCGCCACGCGGGTTCAACTGAGCAAGCAGGATGTGGCCGCCAATGCCTCGACGTACTTACGGCAACTCGGCCAAGACCAGCCCAAGGAAACGGCGCTTCTGGATTTTGAGACGCCCGGTCGTCTGGAGGTGCGATACAACAGCGAGTGGCTGGAAGGGATGGATCTTCCGGCCGTGATCGGGTTGCTGGGAACCGGCACGGTGGGGCAAATGCTGGCCAAGGACGACTTCTCGAAGCGCTACGGCAGCGGCACACCGATCGCCCTGCATGAATTCCTCTATCCGTTGCTTCAGGGGTACGACTCAGTGGCCGTGAACGCCGATGTGGAGCTGGGCGGTACCGACCAGAAATTCAACGTAGCCATGGGCCGCGACCTGCAACGTCACTTCAGCAAGGGCACCCAGTTCGGGCTGCTCCTGCCGATCCTGGTGGGACTTGATGGTGTTCAGAAAATGAGCAAAAGTCTTGGCAACACCGTTGGCTTGGAAGAAGACCCCCTCTCGATGTACTCCAAGCTTGAGAAGGTCGGCGATGCGGCGATCAACGACTACGTGACGTTGTTGACCGATCTGGAGTTGGAGGCGTTGCCCGACAACCCGCGCGACAAGCAGAAGGCGATGGCGTTGGCTGTGACGGCCAACCGTCATGGGATGGAGGCGGCGCACAAGGCCCAGACCGATGCCGCCAAGCTCGTGGGTGGTGCTGGAGATGCAGCAGCGGATGTGCCGGAGGCTTCTCTTGCGGAGGTGAATTTCCCGGCCAAGGCGTTTTATCTGCTCAGCGCCGTTGGCATCTGCGCGAGCAGCAGCGAGGCACGCCGGCAGATCAAGGGTGGTGCAGCTCGGCTGGAAGGGGAGAAGCTCACCGACCCCAACCAGGAGTTCGCCAGTGCTGACGAGCTGAAGGGCAAGGTGCTTCAGCTGGGCAAGAAAACCTTCCGGCGGCTCACCGCCTGAGCAGGGTCGTGCTTGCGCCGCGTTGGTTCAGTCTCTGGTCTCCATTCGTCAGCATTGAACTGAACCTCAGGACGTTGCTATCTAAAAACTAGTTTCCCTCATTTGGGGGATTCGCTGATGGGGGTGCCGGAGCGAAAGTAACCTCATCTAGGCCAAAGACAATGGTGACACCTGAGGTTGAATTCAGATCCGATCGGCAGATCGCTACTGATTTTTTGTCGTATCTGCAATCTGAGTTATCTGAACAAATTGTGTATGAACTTGAACCGACGCGGCTGACTGGAGGTCTTGATGCTCGGCTGTATCGCTATAAGTTGGTTGGCCAGGAGCCAAGAGTTATTCGCATTTTGCGTCCTGCGCGCGAGGTAGAGGAGCTTCTACATCATCAGTTTGTTCATCAGACCCTCAATCAATGTGGCCTTAGCGCCCCTGTGATTCATCGCGTTTCTGGTGATAAATCAGTCGTCGGTGGTGTTTTTGCAGTCATGGATCTCTTGCCAGGTCAGCCCTTGGCAGTCCAGGCACCAGAGATTCATGCAACGGTTTTAGGCGAATCGATGGCCAGGATGCATGCGTTGGACGTTCAGCCTTTTGTTGACGAATTCAGGAGGGCCGGTATCCCGGATGAGAATTTTTTATTTCCTGCATCGCTACAAAAGGGTTTGGATTTTGTTGAACAGACGACCCCTTGGTCTTCTGAATTAGTTGGCTGGCTTCGCAATCATTTGCTATCTGACGGTCAGGATCTTTCTGTCATTCATGGTGATTATCATGGTGGAAATTTGATGTTTCAAAAAGGTTCGGTAACCGGAATATTGGACTGGGCACTTCGTATCTCAGATCCTGCAATTGATCTGGCGAATATGATGAATGATTATTTGTTGTTTGCTAATCAGATTTATCCAGGTGTGCCGCATCGTCTTTGGCGGGAGATTGTTGATGGAACGCTCAAGGCTTATCAGGGCATCAGGCCCCTGAATTGCGAGCGAATCAAGGCGTTTCGTGTTCTTCATCTTTTAGGGGTTTTATTCAATGCGGCCCATGCTCCCGAGTTCATGCGCAGGCCTAAATCAAAGTGTGACTATGTGGCCTTTATTGAGCAAACGACAGGCCTCAAGGTGTCACCTGCAGCGTGAAGGTGCGGTGGCGATCTGTCGCCATATCTGATCTGTCGCTGCAGCTGAGATTCACTGTCCTGCCATTCATGATCAGCCGGATCACCGCTTGAGAACGGCCACGCTGGCTCCGTAATGGCTCAGGCTCTGATTGCAACTCAGCTAGTATGGATTGCTTTTGCAGAGTCTGAGCCATTAGCAATCGATCAAAGGGATCCCTGTGGTGCCAAGGCAAGTTCTGAACTGTCAGACAATGTTCGGCCTGTTCTCTAGGTCCGGGACCAGCACGGCCGGGAGGCATGGGCCTCAGCGTCCTGACGGTTCACTGTCATGGCTTCCTGCTTAGTCGAGCTGCCGGCTTCGTTATCTCGATGCTGGCGCGACAGGATGGAATCCTGATCACCTGCTTGCTGTGGCCCCGTTGCTTTCCGCTGATCCCGCCGAGCGGATCATCGTGGCCCTCGATGGCATGGCGCCAGA
>QCSN01000090.1 GCA_003211515.1 Synechococcus sp. AG-670-F04 | reverse complement strand
GATGCTCTGCAAGCGTCCGACGACAGCCCAACCTTGCTTGAACGGCCTCTCCTCCGCCAGGGCCTAATCGATCTGCTAGCCGCACTGCCGTGACCGACGTCAAGACCGGAACCGTTTATCTCGTGGGAGCAGGGCCTGGCGATCCAGAATTGCTCACCGTCAAAGCTCAGCGCCTTTTGAACAGGTGCGATGCGCTGGTGTACGACTCCCTGGTCCCGAAAGAGGTTCTCAATCTCGTTTCCGAGGGATGCGAACGGCATTTCGTAGGCAAACGGCGGGGACATCATTCCGTTCCCCAACCCAGTACGAATTCCGTGCTGGTTGATCTTGCTCAGAAACATGGCTGCATCGTTCGCTTAAAGGGGGGTGACCCTTTCTTGTTTGGTCGTGGTGGTGAAGAAGCCGCCCATCTCGCCCAGCGTGGAATTGACGTGCAAGTGGTTCCTGGTGTGACCTCAGGGATTGCGGCCCCGGCTTATGCAGGTATCCCGGTGACCCACCGCAATGCAGGCTCCTCTGTCACCTTCGTGACCGGTCATGAGGAGATCGACAAGCGTCGCCCTTCGGTGAACTGGCGTTCGCTGGCTACGGCAAGCGATGGGCTTGTGATTTACATGGGTTTGCACAATCTGCCGCGTATTGCAGATGAGCTGATCGCGGGAGGGCTCGCAGCCTGTACGCCTGCAGCTGTGATTCAACAGGGCACCGTTGAGGGTCAGCGATGCCTGAAAGCGCCCTTGGGAAAAATCGCTGAGGAGGCACGCCTGCAAGCGTTCCGGTCCCCTTCGATTGTTGTGGTCGGTGCTGTGATCGAGCAGCAAGTCGAGTCCTGCGCACCGTCTCCGGCAGCGGTCACGATGCCGATTCCGTTTTGATTGGTGATTCGCTCGGCTCTTTGAGGCGTGGTCGTAACTGGGCGAGATTGCATGGTTTTGTTGTGGGGTCCAGCTGGTCCTGAATCAGGCGAGACCAGGCGGTCGTGACCGCATCGAGCGATCCCGGTAAAACGAATAGAAAAGTGCCGTTCGCCACACCAGCAAGGCAGCGGCTTTGCAAAGCGCTCGTGCCGATCGTCTCAAAGGAGAGCACACGGAACAGTTCTCCGAAACCGTCGATTGTTTTGTCAAGCAGGGGTTCCACCGCTTCAGGGGTGCCATCTCGACCTGTCAGACCAGTCCCCCCTGAGCTGATCACCACATCAACGCTTGGATCGGCAATCCAACGGCTCACCTCAGCGCGGATCAGGTAACGGTCATCCGGGCAGATCAACCGCTCATGGAGTTGGTGGCCCGCGCTGAGAAGCTGTTGTTTCAGATGATCGCCGCTTGGGTCGTCGGCCAAGGTCCGGCTGTCGGAGATAGTCAGAAGGGCAATGACGAGAGACACGCTTCCTCTGCATCGGGTTCGGACGCTAGAACCGCAGGGCATGCCACGGTGATTGATGTGCTGCAGGTGCTTCTCTTCGCTTCTTTGAGGGATCGCGCCGGATGGAGTGTCCGTCAAATGCCTTTGACGGCTCGCACAAACACGGCAGGAGAGCTCTGGGCTGAACTGCAGCTTGGCTCTTTGTTGGCAATCAATATTGCTGTAAATCAGCAGCTGGTTGGTCCCGAGCGGGTGCTCTGCAATGGAGACGAAGTGGCATTTCTGCCACCCTTTACCGGTGGTTGAGCGGATGGCTTCAGCGGTGCAGGTTGAGATTCGTCAGCAGCCCTTCTCCCCTTGGGCTGAGCTTGAACAGTGGGGCGGCGATGCTGCTGCTGACGCCGTGTTTCTCGGGCGGGTGCGAGGTCAGACGATGGATGGACAAACCCTGCAGGCGCTGGAACTAGAGCATTACGCAGGTCTCTGCGAGCAATGCATCAAGACGTCAGCTCAGACGTTGTTGTCTGAATACGAGGCTGATGCCGCTCTTGTTCTGCATCGTGTTGGACGACTTCTGCCCGGTGAAGTGATCGTTTTGGTTGCTGTCCATGCTGATCGACGTGGCGCTGCTCTGAATTGCTGTGCCGCACTCCTGGAGGATCTCAAACACGGCGCACCTTTTTGGAAACGGGAGTGGTGCGATGGTCAGGGAACCTGGCTTGCGTCCAATACGCCCCGTTGATCAACGATGGCCGGGTGCTGGAGCTGGTACCCGCGTTGTTTGAGTCTGCGGTTGGAAATGCGTCGATTGCAGCCGCTCTGGTGTGCTTCACCACCCCATCGGATCGGAGCAAGACCTTGTCTGCGCAGGGCGCCGTCCACTAAATCCGCCAGCCGGATCGGCTCGTCATTCACGACGTTGACCACACCGGACCAGCCTTTTTCGATCGACGCCCTGAGTGCCCCTGCCGCGTCAGCCACGTGCACCCAGTTGGTGAAGCGCTGACCATCGCCTGCGCGGTTCTGACCAGCAAGACCACGGAAGCGCTGATCCAGGTCGCGTCCGGGACCATGCAGAGCCGCCAACCGCAGGATGCACACTTGCTTTGATGGCGTTTCCGCCAGGTTTTGAAGCAAGTCTTCGGCCTCAAGTAGTACGGCGCTGTGGTCGTCATGCGCCTGTACTGGGGTTGTTTCATCCACCCAATCGCCAGCCGCGTCGCTGTACACCGAGCAACTGCTTGTGTAGACGATTTGCCCCAGTTTCGGCAGCGCTGGCAGCAGCTGTTTCAGGCAGTTCAAACTGTCGAGGAAGGTTTGCCGGTAGCCACCGGCATCCACCTGGCGATCGCCTTTCGGCCCTAGGCAGAACACTGCCACGTCGGCTTCGCTCAGGGCCTCATACAGCTGCTTGGGGTTCTGCGCACTGCAAATCTGAACTTGTTCCGCCAGGGGCTTCAGTACTTCCAACCGCCCTTCGCTGGTGGTGGTGAGCGTGAGCTCTGTCGTTGTTCGATGGCTCTGCAGTTCGCAGGCCAGGGCCATGCCGACATAACCGCAACCCACAATCGTCAGTCGCAAAGTGAGTCCTGGCATTCGTGGCAGACCCTAAGCAGGCTGGGTGAGAGCCGGCCGTGGCAGTCATGACTGATCAATGGGGTCTCAACCGACGCAATTTCGAGGGGAGCTGGCAGGGCGTTGGATCGTGGTTTGAACGTCAGGGTGTGCAGCCGATTGACTGGGGCATTCCCAGTCGGGTGATTGATCCCACCCGGTATGTGATCAGTTTCAGTGATGCTGACACCGGATTGTGGGATGGATCCGGACTGTTCTTTGCGCCGGGAGGAACGGCCCAATACCCAATCAGTCGATCGACCTACAACGCCGGTGGTGGGTGCTGGCAATTCGAGGGCGCTGGGGGGCAGTCCAGTCGCCGGCTGGATGAGGATCAACCCCGGTTTGGCCATGAGATCAATCTTTTTCAGGGGCGCTCCCGCTCCATGCTGGTGCTGATCTGGATGCGCTCTTCGGATCAGTGGCTGTTGAAACTGGCCGGCGCAGTGGGCTTTCGCTGCCAAGATGCACAAATCCATGAGCCGGAGCGTCCCACGTGCGGGACACCCAACGCCCTTTTGGAACCCTTGCGGGGTTGGTGCGGTAGCAAGCAACGGTTGATCCCAACAGTTGGGGTCCATGCACAAGCCAGTGTCCCGGAGCCGCTGCAGTTTGATCCGGAGCAACTGCTGATTCATCCCTGTTCTGTGGTGATGCCGGACGGGATGGTGTTTTCCGTGCCCGAGCAGTTGCCCCGCGGAGAGTTCCGTCTGGAGGTGGGTGGATTGCTGGGTCCGGAACTTTTTCAGCAGGTGAGCATTGTGTTTAATGCATCAGGTCAACTCGCGGCTTGGGAACGGCGTCGGTTTCAACCGGATCCGATCTGATGTCTATGGATTGAGGCTTTGGCGCGTGATCGATCAACATCCACCAGAAAATCACATCAATCAGGACTGAGACTCACCAAAAATCTGCAGCATCATCTTCAACAGCTGGATCAATAATCTGTTGTCGAAGAAACTTTTTAGAAGAAACTCATGATGCCAGACAAACTAATTGTCCAGTTCATCGTTGCCTTCGCAAGCGGTCTTGCGGGGGGAGGATTGCTTGCTGTCACCACAATTGTTGCTGGTGACACATTGTTGTTGTCCACGCCATCAGCAGGTGAAGGTTGCAGCGTGCTCATCCATGGGAAGGAGAGCGCAAGTGCACCGACTCTTCCGTCTGCTCGGTTGATTGCGTGATTTAGAGATTTGATGTCATGTAGGATTGTGAATTTGTCTCTCTAGCGGGTCAATGATTGGTTCAATGATCTTATTTTTTGATCTCGAAATGTTATAGGTATTGCACTAATGTTGATGAGGCAGATTGTTTATTGCTTAAAACACAGGTCTGCGAATCAGTTGCGCCCAGAGTTCGCTGCCTTGCGCCAGTGATCCTGCTTCGGCAGGTATTTCCAAAAGTAGATCGGCGTTCTGCAAGGACCCGATCCGTGAGGAGGCCTGGGAGCCTCCGATTTCAGCCAGGAGCTCACCATTCGCATTGCATCGCAGCCGTGCTCGCGCCAGTTCCGGCCGACCCGGCCGGCGTTTCAAGGGAGTCGCCAAGCGCACGCGGAGCCGTGGGACTTGCTCTGGTTCCATCTGCCCTTCGAGCAACTGCAGTGCAGGCCAGAGAAGCTGTAGTGCTGTAATTGCCGCTGCCACTGGATTTCCAGGCAGCCCGAAGAACGGCACA
>QCSN01000089.1 GCA_003211515.1 Synechococcus sp. AG-670-F04 | reverse complement strand
ATCCACCCGCCAAACCACCGTCGCTTCCCTGGCGATGCCTGCGCCGGCTCAGCTATCCGTGGGCTGATCTGCACCTTGTTCAGACCCGCACAACGGGGAACTGGCTGCGGCGCCACTGCGGTGCACGCCGTCAGCTTCTGCTTCCCAATCCGGTGGTTTGGCCCCTGCCCGAGCATGAGCCGCGGCTGCGTCCCGATGATCTGCTTCCGGCTGATGTTCCTGTGATTCTTGCGGCTGGAACCAAACCTCACCAGAAGGGGTTCGACCGTTTGATCCCAGTGTTTTCAATCTTGGGCTGCCGTTTTCCGGCGCTGCATCTGGTGGTGCTGGGTTTAGGTGATCAGCCCCAGCAGGGTGTCGATCACCAGGCCCGGTTGCGGGCACAGCTCGGTGATGCGCCGGACCTTCAGCGCCGTTTCTTAATGCCCGGACCCGTCGGTAACATCTCCGCCTGGTATGAGCGCGCAACGCTGTTCGTGCTTCCGTCGCGGTTCGAGGGGTTTCCCAATGTGCTGCTTGAGGCGATGGCGGCAGGTTGCGTCTGCATTGCCAGTGACTGCCTCACCGGGCCTGCGGATCTGATTGACGATGGCCTGAACGGCCGCCTGCTTGCTGAGCAGGCCTCGACCACAGATTGGGTCGATGGGCTGGGTGGACTGCTCAGCGAGCCCAGCCAACGCCAGTCGCTGGCTGAGCAAGCCTGCCGGGTGAGGCAGCGGTTTTCCGAAGAGCGCCTGCGCCGTGATTTTCTGGATGCCTTGCACCAACCACGCCATGGATGACCTCTGGGTTGTGCTTCCCCATCTCGGAGCCGGTGGTGCACAGAAAGTGGGTCTGCTGGCAGCGGAGCATTTCGCGCACCAGGGCATGACCGTGCGGGTGTTGTCCCTGAGACCCGATCACCCCGTGCGCCACAGGGTGCCAGACAGCGTCAATCTTTTGAATCTGGACTTGTCGACGCACTCTGAGCTGCATCCCTTGCTGAGGGACGCTTCAAACCGTGCGCTGCAGGCACGGGCTCGGCGTTTCAGCGTGGCGCAGCTGATCAAGGTCCAGCGTGGTCTGCTCCGTCTGATCACGCTGCTGATGTTGCAGGTGTTGCAGCTGTTGCTGCCCTGGCTTGAGACCCGTGTTCAGCCAGGGCGATCCGGGGCGATGACCGCCCTGCTGAACCACTGCATGGGCAGTTTTGGCGGTCTGCGCTACATCCGCCTGCGGCAACTGTTTCTCGAGCGTCAACCCAGACGTGTTCTGGCTCTGCTCTCCAAGACCAACATCCTTTGCTGTGCCGCTGCCTGGGATCTCCCCATTCATCTGGTGGTTTCGGAGCGAAACGATCCCCAATTGCAGGAGATGGATCCGCTCTGGAGCCGCCTGAGGCGCATCTGTTACACGCGGGCTGATGTGGTGACCGCCAACACAGAGGGGGTGCTGCGGGCCTTGCGAGGCATGGGGCATTGGACCCGCCTTGAGCTGCTGCCGAATCCTTTGCCAGCCGGTGTTCTCCGTGACGACAGCGCCCCGTCTGGGCAGCGTCGTTGCGAGGAGGTGCTGGCGGTTGCCCGGTTGGTGCCCCAGAAGGGCCTGGATCTGCTGATCCGCGCATTTGCTGCCCTACCTGAATCGTTGCGTTCACGCTGGCTGTTGACGCTGGTCGGTGATGGTCCGGAGCGCCAGGCCCTCTCCGATCTGGCTCAGGCTTCGGGCATCCCTGACCGGGTGGTGTTCGAGGGCTTTCAGTCCGATCCTGCTGTGTTCATGGCACGCGCCTCGATCTTTGCGCTCCCTTCTCGGTTTGAGGGCATGCCCAATGCTCTTCTGGAGGCGATGGCGGCTGGTCTGCCATCGGTCGTGAGTGATGCGTCGCCTGGCCCTCTCGAAATGGTGAGCGATGCGGTCCACGGCTTGGTGGTTCCCAAGGAGGATCATGCGGCATTCGCCACGGCGCTTCAGGCTCTGATGGTGGATCCCCAGATGCGGCGGACGCTGGGCTCTGCAGCCCGTCAGAAGCTTCGGACCCTTGACTGGCCGGAGGTTGAGCCGCACTGGCGTTCGGTGCTGGCCTTGCCTTCAACGTGATGGAGGCTGTTCACGATCGAGGGCACCTGATGGTGTTTGCGCCGACCCGACGGGCAGTCAGTGAGACTTTCATTCGCGCCAATTTGGCGGGATTGCCCTTCCGGATTTCGGCTTATTTCGGTGATGAGCGCCCCTGGTTCAAGCCGCTGCGGCTGCTTTACGGCCTTGCGATTCTGCTCAGCAAAGTGCTGACCCGGCTGCGACTGTTGCGAGCCGCAGGCTTACCGGCGTCTGGCGCGGCGATGTTGCTGATTCAGCGTGATCGTCCCGCGCTGGTGCTGGCTGAATTCGGTTTTGAGGCAGTGCGGGTAATGGAAGCCTGCAGATGGAGTCGACTCCCACTCGTGGTGCACTTTCGCGGATCAGATGCGTCTGCGGAGGAACGCATCGGCGTGCTCAGCAGCCGCTACAAGCGTCTGTTCAGCATCGCTGATGGCGTCATCGTGAAATCAAACGCCATGGCGGAGCGCCTCATCGGTCTGGGGGCGCGGCGCGAACGGATCATCGTCAGTCCATCCGGCGCCGACAGTGAGCTGTTTCATGGCAGTGCACCCTCGTCGTATGGGCCGCTTTTGCTCGCCGTTGGACGCTTCGTGGCCAAAAAAGGTCCCCTCCAAACCCTAGAGGCATTCCGTCGTTGTCTGCTGCAGCTCGGTTCACCAAGCGAGCCGATGCTCTGGATGGTTGGAGAAGGACCGTTGCTGACCCGCGCCATGCAGTTTGTGGCTGAGCAGAACCTGCAGGGGCAGGTCCGTTTCCTCGGTTGTTGCGGCCAGCGGGAGGTGGCAGCTCTGATGCGGCAGGCGAGAGCGTTTGTTCAGCATTCGTGTGTCGCTCCTAACGGCGACAGCGAAGGAAGCCCCGTAGCGGTGATGGAGGCTCAGTTGAGCGGACTTCCCGTCATTGCAACTCGGCATGCCGGCATCCCCGATGTGGTGATTGAGGGAGAGACGGGCCTTCTCGTGGAGGAGGGTGATGTGGAGGCGATGGCGATGGCGATGCTGCGGCTGATCAATGACCCGGAGCTGGCGGAACGCTTTGGACGGGCAGGGCGCCAGCGGGTTCTGAAGAGATTCACCGTGGCTCATCACCTGCAGCAGGTCACCGATCTCCTCGATCGTGTTCAGGCCAAAGCTGCAGCGATGCCGTGCCCACCCCTTTGATGGAACGCTCTCCAACGCTGTTGCTGATTCGCGGGCTTGGCCACAGCGGCACCACAATTTTGGATCTTGCCCTTGGTGCCCACCCACGGATTGTCGGCTTAGGTGAGGCCACGAGGATTCTGCAGACACCGCGCCCGGGGGAAGAAAACCGCGGTCCCGCGCTGTTGCGGGGGTCTCACCGACATGAACGCCGTTGTACCTGCGGGGAGTTAGCAGTTGACTGTCCGGTCTGGGGACCAGCTCTTACGTGGCTGGTCGCTCATGAAAAGCAACCTCTACATCAGAAGATGCAACAGCTTCTGAACCTGGTGACTGCTGGAGTCGAGCGCGGCCAGCTGCCTGACGTCATTGTTGATTCATTTCAGGATGATCTTGAACTGCCGCATCGAATGCCTCCCAATGTTGATGTGCGTGTCATCCATCTCGTCCGTGATGTGCGCTCGTGGTTGCATTCCCGTTTAAGGGCAAACAGGCAAAGGAAACGGTGGCTGCCAGATCTGCGCACCCTTGCGCGATGGTGGTATGTGAATCGCAAGTTTGATCGCGTTTTGCGGCAGTGCGGGCGACCAGTATTTCATTTGGGTTATGAGGAATTGGCTTTAAAGCCTGAACGGTCTTTGCAATTGATCTGCGATTGGCTTGGGCTTGACTTCCACGATCAAATGCTTGCTCCTGGTATGACGACAAAAAGTCATATTCTTAGTGGTAACCGCATGCGATTTGACAAAGATCGAGTGAGTGAGATTCGTTACGATGGCTCTTGGCTTGAATCGTCTGACCACGTAATCCGTCTTGCGATGTTGATTCCGCCTGTGCAACGTTTAAACCAGAAACTCGTGTATTCCAATCGGATCTTAACCCGCTGACGACTGTCAAGTGCACCACTTACTTGCAGTGGGCCAATGATGTTGGATATTAAGTTCTGGATGCTCTTGAGAAATTGTCAGAAAAGTCGTGCGTTGGCTCTCTCCTATGGCTTTAAGAATCTCATCAGGAATTGTTGTTGTTGAGTTGCTTTCGTTAACGCGGACTCCCCAGTTTGGAGCGATGTAATCAAGATGGAGATGCCTGCAGAGTGCTTGAAATGTCGTTTCGGTGAAGAGCTTCTCATAGAGATCAATGAAGAGGTCTTTCTGGTCGAATACCGCCTTGATATTTTGGAGTGTTGATAAGTAATTACTGCGTTGGCTAGGCTTCTCGAGGATTTTGGAAGCTAACTTTCGAAGTTGGTCTAACTCATGCTCGGGATTCAATGAATTTGATTTCCTTAGTTTCATTCGCTGTTGCGAAAGAATTCTCTCGACTGGATCTCTCATTATAAAAACTGCTTTTGTTGTGATGCCACGCTTGAGGAATTGATCACGTGTCCAGATTAATGTTTCCTTTTTTAGGCAACTGTATGAAGGCGTGATATCACCGGTTAGTTTGATATCTGATCGACTTAAGATTTTCGAAAAGTAATTAAAATAACGGTCGGGTTTTTCG
>QCSN01000088.1 GCA_003211515.1 Synechococcus sp. AG-670-F04 | reverse complement strand
GTTTGAGCTGTTGTCTCTGCTCCCACGCCATGCCGCTCCAGAGCGCTTCCTCGAGGGTGGAGCTCTCCAGATCCCTCCAGCCCAGGCAGTCCTCCAGGTAGTCCCCGAGCCAGGTCCGTGCCGTCCTGTGCAGGTGTTTTAGATCCCGCTGAGGCCATGGAGTGCCGATCCGTCGATGGGCAAAATCGAGGCGGCGCTGCAGTTGTATTGAAGCTTCGGTCCAGGGGAGGGCTGTGAGATCCCCGTTCTCTTCAAGCACCTGGATCAACAGGTCCCTGCAACGCTCCGGTGCAGGCGCAGGTTGGGGGGCCCGGCGCAGGATGAGGGCGCCGAGGCGCAGAGTGCGCTCCGCCTTGATCCGCTGGTTGGAGGGATCCCAGTGCAGGTTGTCGTCCCAGGATCCCTCCCTTTCGGCCAGATCCACCAGCTGATTGCCGTCGAGTGCCAGAGCGAGTGGGATGCGTGTTTCCCTTGTGCCCATGTCCAAGCGTGCGACGGCCAGCGCATCTGCAGCAGCGAGGGGGTCGCTGTCGTGGAGTCGGGCCCCGCGCCCCTGGCGAAGCTGGAAACGGCCGGGGCTTCCTGGGCGCTTCATCGCAAGCCATTCGGGGAAAGCACACAGGATGAGATCCACTGCAGTTGTCCTGGCCGTGGTCATCCGGCTCTGGTCGTGCGGTCCGGCTGGTGAAGGCTCCAAACGCGTCAGCTGCCGTTGCAGCTGACGACTGAGCTCACGAAGAGGCGCCAACTGTTTCTGGGCCTTAAGTGCCGTCAGCCTGGCGGCCAGGTCGCAGCCCACGTCGGCGTTGCTGAGCGGATCCCGGTCGCTGAGCAAGGCGGCCAGGTCGCAGCCGAGACCTGCACAGCCTTGGCGCTGGGCCATCAACATCATTGATCCCAGCCGTGGATGCACCCCCAGTTGCCCCAGCTGACGTCCATGGGCACTCAGGCGACCGTCCGGCGCAAGCGCGTTCAGGCTCTGGAGTTGTTTGCGTCCCTCCAGCAGTGAGGAATTGGGTGGGGGATCCAGCCATGGGAGGTCTTCTCCGAGCCCTGCACCCCATGTGGCCAGTTCCAGGACCACCGGTTGCGGATCACTCAGCTGCAGTTCGGGAGGGCTGAAGGTTGGCCGCTGTTGCTGCTGCCCCGACGACCAGAGACGGATACAGACCCCCGGTCCCTGTCGCCCAGCGCGCCCGCGACGTTGATCAGCGCTGGCCAGGCTGGACAGGACCGTTTCGAGCCCCTCCATGCCGGTGTTGGGGTCGTAGCGCAGTTGACGGCTCAGCCCGCTGTCGATCACGAGGCGGACGCCCTCCAGGGTGACCGAGCTTTCTGCAATGGCGCTCGCCAGGATGACTTGGCCGTCAAATCGGTTGTCACAACTGCATAGTGCGTGCCGTTGTTGTTCAAGGGGCATCTGCCCGTGCAAGGGCTGAACCGACCAATGGCGCATGGAGTGGGTCCGCTCGAGAACGAGCCTGCAGCGGTTGATCTCTGCCAGGCCTGGCAGAAACACCAGGATTCCACTGCCATGTGGCAGTTCAAGCCGATGGGATTCGATGGCTCGCAACACCTGCAGCGGGAGGCTTTCCTGATGCCGCGGTGTTTGATACAAGGTCTCGACTGGAAAGGAGCGACCTTCGCTTTCGAGAACCCGTGCTTCCGGTAAGCGCTGTTTCAGATCCGTGAGGTCAAGGGTCGCCGACATCAGCAGCAGCGCTAGATCGGGTCTCAGCAGTGGCAGGGCTTCCCGCAGCATGGCGATCGCCAGATCGGCATCCCGCCGTCGTTCGTGAAATTCGTCAAAGAGGATGCAATCCACACCCGGCAGCGAGGGATCCGCCTGCAGGCGGCGCAGGAACAAACCATCGGTCAACACTTCCACTTGGGTGGATGTCGACCGCCGTTTCTCGCCGCGAATCGAGAAACCGATGCGGTGTCCAACCTCCTCCTGAAGGGTTTCAGCGAGGCGGCTTGCAGCAGCACGTACGGCTAAGCGCCTGGGCTCCACCATGAGAATCCGACCCTTGATCGCCTGTGTTGAACCCATGGGTCCCAGGGCTCCGATCAGAGCCAATGGCACTCGCGTCGTCTTACCCGCGCCAGGGGGGGCCTGGAGCAGAGCAATGGAACCTGGCTGGAGCTGACGGCAGAGCTGGGGTAACAGCCTGTCGATGGGAAACGTGGTCAATCCCGCAGGATCGTTCAGGGCACGATGTTGAGCAGTCCAAGCAACAACAGACTGCTGATCGCTCCGATTGCAGCCAGCAACTGGACAAGTGGTCCGAGGGAAATCGAGAGACTGGCCATGAAGAGTTTCTTAAAGGCCGATATGAGTTTGTTTTAGACCGGCCTCTTCGAGTGGCGCTGTAGTCATTTGCACGCCTTCACATCAGCCCTCAGCGCACGTGTCGCGTGCCGTCAACTGGGTGGTATTCCTCACCTGTTAGCTCCTCGAAAACGATGGCGGGAAGACCGGTCTCGAACATCGTCTGCAGCGCTTCCTTGAGGTATGGGTTCCAGCCACCGGTGCTCACTTGTCCGTGCCGCACCGTCCAATCCCAGGTCCCCTGCAGATCGCGCGGGATCCGGCCTTCCCGGTCGCGGCGGGCGACAAGGTCGAGGGATTCGACCAAACCAACTTGGACGGGATCCTTGCCATAGGCAGGGGTCAGGCTGAGCTCGAGTCGAACTGGGTCCTCCTTGAGGAGCCTGAGTCGAAATCGAGGTGGCAATTTCAGCCCCTTGAGCACCGCAGCAACGATGCGCGTTCTCTGATCCACTGGGTCGACCCTCGTATCAGTTCCTTGAAGTGTGCCTCGATAGGGCAACAATCACTAACTTATTCAGTGCCCGGTTCCGAATCCCCCGCTGGCCCATCGGGGCTGTCATCACCATTGCTGAAGCGAACCGTGAGCAAGTCCTCGTCTGTGAGGCGCCCGTCCTGATCCAGGAGTTCAGGGTGCACCGTGATTCGGCCGGTGCGATCGTCATCGCCGTTGGCCCGTTCATCGTTCAAGGGTCCGCTAGCAGCACGGAAACCCTTGCTCATGACGCGAAAGGCTTGCCAGAGCAGCGCCACAAAGACGGCTCCGTACAACAGGGGGAAGAGGGAACTGAGCATGGTTGGCCGGTCTGGCTCCGACACAATCATCATTGCCAATAAGCGGCTCGGTTGCACTCAGTCACAGATCTGACCGCTTTCCTCATCGTCGCGACTGACCAATTTGCGTAGCGTCCAGACAACCAGTGGAATCAACCTCGTGATGCCGATGTTCAACCCTCTGCGCCGGACCGCTCTGGGTGGATGTCTTGCTGCCGGCCTGCTTGCTGTTGGGGGTGTCTCCCACCAGCTGATGCCTTCATTCCGCAGCGCTTCTGCCCATCCAGCGGCGGCATCTCTATCTCGCCAGTCCTTTGTTGCCAATGCGGTGGAGCGGAGCGGAGCTGCTGTTGTGACCTTGGAGACGGCAAGAACGGTGTCATCTCCCTCCATGTCCGGAGTGCCGCAAGCCTTGCTTAGGGACCCGATGTTCCGCCAATTCTTCGGGCTCTCCGGGGGTGGTGCCCCTCAGTCCAGGGTGCAGCGGGGCCAGGGCAGTGGTGTTCTCTTCGCAGCTGAAGGCCTCCTGCTGACCAATGCACACGTGGTGGAAAATGCCGATCAGCTCACCGTGGGCCTTGCTGACGGCCGGCGTGTGCCTGGCCGTGTTGTGGGGAAGGACAGCCTCACTGATCTGGCGGTGGTTCGTCTGGACGGAAAGGGGCCTTGGCCGACGGCACCAATGGGTGATTCCGATCAGCTGAAGGTTGGTGACTGGGCGATCGCCGTTGGAAACCCTTTTGGCCTGGAAAGCACGGTCACGCTAGGAATTGTCAGCAATCTGAATCGCAATGTGTCCCAGCTCGGCATTTCCGGAAAACGTCTTGATCTCATTCAGACGGATGCGGCTATTAACCCGGGCAACTCCGGAGGACCGTTGCTCAATACTGATGGCGAAGTGATCGGCATCAACACGTTGGTGCGATCCGGACCGGGGGCCGGTCTTGGCTTTGCGATCCCGATCAATCGCGCCAGGGTGATTGCGAAACAGCTCGTCGAGACCGGTCGTGCCAGTCATCCCATGATTGGGATTGGTCTCTCGGGTGTGCCAGCCCCGAACCCGGGATCAACGGCTCCTCAGGGGGCTGTGATCCGTTCAATTCAGCAGGGTGGACCGGCCGCCAGAGCAGGGCTGCAGATCAATGATGTGATCGTGGCGATTGATGGCCGCAGGATGGCAGATCCTGCGGCAGTGGTGAGTGCAATCGACAGGGCGGGGGTTGGTCGGACTGTTCAGATGACGATCCGCAGAGCCGGTGAAACCCGCAATCTTTCCCTGACCCCAGTCGATATCTCCACGCTTCAGAACGGGTAAGACATTGGTCGACCTTAGGCTTCTGAATCCCTCAACTGATCGACGCAGCGAGTGATGCATTCGCCGTCGTCAAGCGAGCAGGTGGTGATGCATTCGAAGTAGGTCTCCACAGCGTCCCAGGTCTGCTCGTGCTGGTCTGAACCACCGCCTGAACCTTGACTGGAACCATGATGTGGAGCCCTTGCCATACCTGTTTTGCATCGGTTTTGTCAGCCTATGCACATCGAAAGATCGGGTAAAGAGAAATGAGTTTTCCTGCCTAAGTCGCTGTGAAGTTTCTGCACGGCGACGGCATCAATGCCTAGGTCAAGCAACGTTTTTGCGCTTGTTCTGCCGCTCCTTCTGCTTCTGTTTGTTGGCTTTGCGCTTGGCTTCCCTCTCAAGCTCCAGTTGTTTCTGTT
>QCSN01000087.1 GCA_003211515.1 Synechococcus sp. AG-670-F04 | reverse complement strand
GAAGCATCTTCGGCGCGGATTGCGCCAATTGTCTGGTTCGGAAGCGTGATTGCTAATGCTATGTTTTGAAGTTTTGCTTTTATAGCTTTCCATAATTGCCTGGTTTTTGATTGTTCGATTTTTTGTTTCTAAGTTTGGTGGTCAGTCATGCGTATTCGAGTTTCGTTGCATTCATGTTTGACGTTTTAGTTGTTTTGATTGAATGATCGGTCTGTCGGTTGATTTCTCGGTCGTGTTATCCAGTGAATGGTCTCACTTAGCACCCGCCTAGTTATGGGGTGGCACTTCTGGATTGATCGAGGCGGCACTTTTACCGATTTGATCGGGTGTGCGCCCGATGGCTCACTGCATGTTCAGAAAGTGTTGTCGGAGGGGCTTGTGGACGACCCGGCAGTGGCGGCGATGCGTCGTGTCATTGGTTGCCCTTCTTCCGATCCCTTGCCCATTGGCTTGGTCGATGGCGTTCGGCTTGGCACCACCGTTGCCACCAATGCGTTGCTCGAGGGCAATGGAGTTCCCTTGCTTCTGATCACCAATGTTGGTTTCGCTGACGCGCTTCGGATCGGCGATCAACACCGCTCCGATCTCTTCGCGTTGGACCAGCCAACGGCAACGTGGCTGGTCACTGAGGTTCTTGAGTGTCCCGGTCGACTCGATGCTCAGGGTGACGAGCTTGAACCGGTTCGGTTCGACGCTGATCGACGTCGCCGTCTTCTGGCGCTACTGGAGGCGGGCATTAACCACTGCGTTGTGGCCTTTCTCCACGCCCATCGCAATGCCAGCCATGAGCGGGAGGTTGCTGCGCTGTTGAAGACGCTTGGCTTCACATCTGTGGTTTGTTCCCATGAAGTGAGTGTTCAAGCACGGTTGATCCCGCGAGGTCAGACGGCCCTTGTTGAGGCAGCTATTGCTCCAGTCTTGAATGCATATCTCCGCCAAGTCCAGGTTGCTCTTGGTCGCTCCACCCCCCTGCGGGTGATGACCTCCAGCGGTGCCTTGCTGCCCGCTTCCGGGCTGTTGGCCAAAGACACGATCCTTTCCGGTCCTGCGGCTGGGATGGTTGGTGCTATCGCTGCAGCCCGGTCCGCCGGTTTTCGGGACGTGCCGGTTCTGGGTTTCGACATGGGGGGAACCTCCACGGACGTCTTTTGCGTGTCCAGTGCGGATGGCGGAGCGCTTCAGCAGCTCCAGGAGCAGACCGAAATCGCTGGTCTGAAGCTGCTTTCCACTCGCTTGCCGATCGAAACCGTCGCCGCTGGAGGTGGCTCGGTTTTGCATTGTCAAGACGATCGATTGTTGGTCGGACCTCGATCGGCAGGGGCCCGCCCTGGTCCGGCCTGTTATCGCGCTGGCGGACCGCTCACGATCACCGATGCCAACCTGTTGCTTGGCCGGTTGCAAGTGGATCGTTTCCCTGCTGTGTTTGGTGCACAGGGAAACCAACCACCTGATCTGGATGTGGTCCGTGATCGGTTCAATCAGTTGGCGAATCAATTGCAGCGCTCTGCTGAACAGTTGGCCGAAGCGGCCCTGCAGCTAGCGATCGAACGGATGGCTGATGCGATCCGAAGGATTTCCTTGCATCGGGGTCAGGATGTTCGCGGCGGTGTGTTGGTGGCCTACGGCGGTGCTGGTGGTCAACACGCCTGCAGGCTTGCTGAAGAACTCGGATTGGCGTCTGTTTTGCTGCATCCGATGGCTGGCGTGTTGTCGGCTTACGGCATGGGCCAGGCCCGTCAGCGCCGGCGACGGCAACGTCACTTGGGTCAACCGTTGACACCGCAGTTGCTTCAAAGCATTCCGCACACGGTGGAGCATCTGCAGCGTGGGATCCATCAAGAGTTTCTCGAGCAAGGCGATCTGCTTGCGAACGGAGCGTCTCTGGAGCGGTGCTGGATCAGCCTTGACCTTCGCTACCCCTCATCAGATCAGAGCCTCACGATCCCCTGGACCAGCGATTGCGATCTTGATGGACTGCTGGATTCTTTTCGACGCAGCCACCAAAAGCGTTTCGGCTACTGCATCGATGCCGATCAGTGCCTGATCGTCGAGATGCTGAGTGTGGATCAAGCTGCTCCACAGCAATACACACCAGCGGAGATCCAGTGCGAGGCGCCGCGGGTTCAGGCCCCGGTCGCTGATACCGAGATCAGTCAGTATCTCCGGGGCTTTGGCTGGCAGCCTGTCCCCGTCTTTGAACGACATGCCCTTCCTATCAGTGCCTGCCTTGAGGGGCCTGCCCTGATCGCGGAAGCCACCGGTTGCACAGTTCTGGAGCCCGGCTGGACATTGCGGGTCGATCCAGGAGCCTCCCTTGTCTTAACCAGGGATCCTGTGGATCCACCTTCCTTGCCCCTAGGACAGGGTGAACGCGCGGATCCTGCTCACCCGGAGTTGTTTCGCCACCGTTTCATGGCGATCGCTGAGCAGATGGGCGAGCGTTTACGGCTGAGCAGCCGCTCGGTGAACATTCGAGAACGGCTTGATTTCTCCTGCGCTCTCTTCAACCAACGGGGTGAACTTGTTGCGAATGCTCCTCACATCCCCGTGCATCTGGGGTCAATGGGGGAAAGCGTCAAGGACCTGCTTGGTCAAATCGGCGCGTCTTCCTTTGGGCCGCTTGAGCCTGGGGATACGGTTCTCACCAATGACCCGTTCCACGGCGGCACACACCTGCCAGACATCACGGCGATCACACCCGTGTTCTGCAGTGGCCCAGCGCCGAGCTTCTACGTCGCCAGTCGTGGTCACCACGTTGATGTCGGCGGAATGACTCCCGGTTCGATGCCGTCCTTCAGTTCCAGCATCGAGGATGAGGGGCTGCTGCTGCGCAATGTGCTGTTTGTGCGCCGCAGTGCGCTCCTAGGGGCCGACTGGGAGGCTCTTTGCTCAGCTTTGCCACATCCTCCACGCAATCCGAAGGAACTGCTGGCTGATCTGCAGGCTCAAGTTGCCGCCAATCAAGCCGGAGTGGACGGATTGCTTCGACTTGTGGGCCGTGTGGGGGAGCAGGAAGTGCAGCAACAGATGGATGCTCTCCAGCAGCAGGCGTCAGCAAGTGTCATCCGTTTGCTGGAGCGTGTTTCGGATGCTCAATTCATCGCAGAACTCGATGACGGCTCCCATCTCTCGGTGAGCCTCAGTGCGGATCGAAAACGGCAGAAGCTCTGTGTGGATTTCACGGGCACATCGGATCAGCGATCCGACAATTTCAACGCACCACTTGCGGTCACCAAGGCTGCTGTTCTCTATGTGATCCGTTCCTTGCTTGATGTGGATATTCCTTTGAATGAGGGTTGTTTTGCACCGCTTGAGCTCAAGGTTCCACTGGGCTCGATGTTGAATCCGCTGCCTCCCGCAGCAGTGGTGGCAGGCAATGTGGAGGTGTCCCAGGTGCTGTGCAATCTGTTGTTTGGTGCCTTTGGCGTTCAAGCCGCTAGCCAGGGCACGATGAACAATCTCAGCTTCGGGAATCGCCGATGCCAGTACTACGAAACCGTGGCTGGGGGCGGCGGAGCGGGGAAAGGGTTTTGCGGGAGCATGGGGTTGCAGAGCCACATGACCAATTCAAGGCTCACCGATCCGGAAGTTCTGGAGGATCGCTATCCGGTGCGGCTTGAGGAATTCGCGTACCGCTCGGGCAGTGGCGGACCTGGCCTGTGGTGTGGTGGTGATGGTTTGGTCCGAACCTTGCGATTTCTGGAACCCATGGATGTTTCGCTGATCTGTGGATCCCGTCGTGTGGCTCCTTTTGGACTTGAGGGTGGAGATCCAGGGGCCAGTGGCCGCACTGAGTTGCTGCTCAAAGATGGAGATGTGCAGGTTCTGCCGGGATGTGTTCACCTGCAGCTGCGAGCTGGGGAAGCGATTCGGCTTCTGACTCCTGGTGGCGGTGGTTATGGGTTACATCAGCATTAACGCTGATTGAATTTGTCGTCGTTGCTACCCAGTCTGGTGAGAGATGAATCAGAGCTATGTCATTCCTGCACACCCTTCAGAGCCGATTACTGCGGTACGAATCGCCGGCCCAACGTGAGCAGGAGGTGTATTTCTCCTGTGCACGCAATTTGGCAATAGCTCAATTTCAGTTGGCCGACAATGAGCTGTCCAGAAGGCTCTGGCAGGATGTTGGCGACCGTGAATTGGATGTAGAGCGTGTTCTGAATTTGATGTATGGCTGCTGGTTCCAAGATGAGTTTCAGGCGATGCAAGAAGCTGATCGTGCCTATTTGAACAAGATGACGAATCCCAGCATCGATCCCGACCACGCAACACCCGGCATCTTTGAGCATTGCTGATTCTTGAGTGGCAATCTTGCTGCTTGCGTCCTGCGAGGGATCAGGGTTGGACCTTGGAGAGAATGGATTGAACGTAGAAATCTTAGGTTGGTAGATTTTTAAGTAGTCAGAGATGGGGAGGGATATTCACCCAATAGATAATTCGATGAGGAGTGAATTTATGGTGATTTTTTTTGGCATTTGTAAGTGTTATCTATGTTGATTGTTGTGTTCATGCGACGAAACGATTCAATGTTTTGAGATCGGCTAGTTCATTGCGCCATTGCTGGGCCCATTGATCTTGGCTTCGTTGGTATAACTCGCTCAGCTCATCAACGGCATTATTCCGGAAGTCGATTCTTAGGTCGAGCAATGGAAATGCAGACTCACCACTGATTTGGATTGCCGCTGAAGTGGCTCGTTCCGAACGATGATCTCCCCCTGCATGCTCTCCGGCCAGTAGCGCTTTCATCAGTCTTCGGCCAAGTTTCCAGGTGGGATCAGAGTCAAGAAAGGTTTTTTGCATACGTTCCAATACGACATTATTAGCGAGACAATTTCCAGCAACAGAAAGATTCTGGTCG
>QCSN01000086.1 GCA_003211515.1 Synechococcus sp. AG-670-F04 | reverse complement strand
CTCGGATTCAGAAACGGCGTGGAGTTGAAATCAAATCGGCCCGCGAAGTCAAAATTATGCGCAAGGCCAGCGCGATCGTCGCCACGGTGCTGCGCGAGGTGATGGCCATGGTCGAACCCGGCCAGACGACGGGAGATCTCGACGCTTTTGCGGAAAGCCGAATTCGCGAGATGGGTGCTGTACCCAGTTTCAAGGGTTATCACGGCTTCCCTGCGAGCATCTGCGCCAGCATCAACAACGAAGTGGTGCATGGAATTCCCAGCAAGAAACGGGTGATCCGTAAGGGCGATCTGCTGAAGGTGGATACCGGTGCCTACTTCGAGGGCTATCACGGTGACAGTTGCGTCAGCATCTGCGTCGGGGATGTGAGCGAGGAGGCTCAGACCCTCAGCCGAGTGGCAAGGGAAGCACTGATGGCCGGCCTCGGGCAAGTGAAAGCGGGCAACACGCTTCTGGACATTGCCGGAGCCGTTGAGGATCACGTCAGAGCCAATGGGTTCAGCGTGGTGGAGGACTACACGGGTCATGGTGTCGGTCGCAACCTGCACGAGGAGCCATCAGTCTTCAATTTTCGGACGGATGAACTCCCCAACGTGACCCTCAGACCGGGCATGACCTTGGCGATTGAGCCGATCCTCAATGCCGGGAGCAAGGTGTGCCGCACGCTCAAAGACCGTTGGACGGTGGTGACGCAAGACGGCTCCCTGTCCGCTCAGTGGGAGCACACGGTTCTTGTCACCAGCGATGGCTGTGACATTCTCACCGATCGCGGCGACTGAGCATCGCGCTGTAGAGCCGACGCGCAAGTTCATGCATCGGCATCAACAGATAGGTGAGCGGATTCGGGGTAACAATGATCAGATTCAGGTCAAGGCCGGCTTGAAAAATCACCTGCTGGGCGACGAATCCCGCCGTCATCAGTCCGATCGGATTGAGGTCGGAACGGAATGGGCCCAGCACAAGCTTTCGAATTCTCAGCCTTTCCCGCTCAACTGCGCCGCGCTGGGTTCCGCGCAGGCTGATCAATTGCCCGATCAGTCGTTTGCTTAGTTCATAAACGGGGCTAAGCGCTGGCTGAATCTCAGCTTCCGATGTGTTCACCCAAACCTCGCTCGGCTGTTCAGCACCACGCCTGGTGGCAATGCTTTCGAACAGCCGAAGCAGACGCCAGCTGCTGAGGGCGTTGATTTCCAAGGCTCGATCCACAGTGTCCGGATCCAGGTCCCCCTGGGGATTGATGCCGTGGTTGATCACAAGAATGTCCAGCTCGGTCAGCGTTGCCTCGAGCTGCTCTTCATGGCCGCACTGCCAGACAATCCACTGGTTCGGGCCGTTGTCCGTCAGGGAAGGAGGAGGGCTGTGGGTCAGGCCGATCACCTCGGCCCCCCTTTGACGTAACACGCGGCAAAGCGCTCCCCCGAGAGCGCCTCGGGCCCCTGTGATGCCAATGCGCTGGCCCGACCATCGGCCGCCTTCAGGTGTGAGGTGTGCCATCCGTTCAGCTTCGGGCATCCTTGGTGTCAGCCGGGTGCCGATGGTGCCACCCTTCAACGATCCTGCTCTTCGGGCCTTGTTTGCGCCCTATTGCGGTGGACTGGCCCGTGAGCGTGAACTTGAGGTCGCCTTGGAGCGGTTGACTGCGCTTGCGTTTCAAGGCCTTCGTCCCGTTGCAGGGGCGAATGGTCACCGCTATCTGCTCCGCTGGGACTCGGTACGAGCCCCCATGGAACGCACAAGCTGCGGTCTGGAGTTTCCCGAGAAGCCTGAGCTGCACTACCGCTTCGAGCTCGTCACGCATCAGCTGGTGACCTGGCTGATGGATTGCACAGAGCCTGATGGTCAGGGTCTTGATTTGCCTGATGCCTTCTGGCAGTGGCTTCTGGTCGACTCAGATTCTGATGAGATGGGTGATGAGACGCCTTCCGGCCCCTAGATTCCCTCACCAGGAACGACTGAGCCGCTCTCCATGGGAACGACCCTTCTGATCGGATCCTGTGAGCCCTTCAGCGGTAAATCCGCTCTCGTGCTGGGGATCGCCCAGAAATTGATCCAGTCGGGTTTGCCCTTTCGCTTCGGGAAGCCACTCGCCACAAGCCTCGACTGGGATCCCAATAAAGGGCCTCTGCCTCAGCCTCTGATCGACGACGACGTGCGTTTCGTCGGTGAAACCCTCGGGATGGACTCCACGCGTCTGATTCCCTCACTGCATCTGTTGTCACCGACGACGGCAACGCTTCGGTTGGGTCAGGGGCAGCTCGATCCAGGTGAGGGTTTCGAGGTTTTGAAGCATCAGGTCGCTGCCGCTGACGGCCTCACCTTGCTCGAGTGTGCGGGAAGCCTTCAGGAAGGTCTGCTTTACGGGCTCAGCCTGCCCCAACTGGCCGCGGGGCTGGATGCCCAGGTGGTGCTGGTGCATCTCTGGCAGGACAGCCGCAGCGTTGATGCGCTCCTCTCCGCCAGGGAGATCCTCGGCGACAGGCTTGTGGGGGTCGTGCTGAACGCCGTAACCCCCGACGAGGTTGAAAGTCTGGAGCGTCAGGTGGTGCCATCACTGGAGAACTTGGGACTGTCCGTTTTCGGTGTGATGCCGCGTTCACCCCTCCTGCGCAGCGTCACCGTGGGTGAACTGGTACGACGGCTCAATGCACGGGTGATCTGTTGTCCCGAGAGGGAAGAGCTGCTGGTGGAGACCCTCAGCATCGGAGCAATGAATGTCAATTCCGCCATGGAGTTCTTCCGCAAACGCCGCAACATGGCCGTTGTGACCGGTGCAGATCGCACGGATATTCAGCTGGCAGCACTGGAAGCGTCCACGCAATGCCTGATTCTCACCGGCGCAGGAGAACCGCTCCCTCAACTGATTAGCAGGGCCGAAGAGCTCGATGTCCCTCTGTTGAAAGTGGACCATGACACCTTGGCCACAGTGGAAGTCATCGAACAGGCCTTTGGCCATGTGCGCCTGCATGAGGCGGTGAAGGCCACCTATGCCTTCCGGCTTGTGGAGGAGCACTGTCGGATCGACCGTCTGTTTGAAGCACTGCACCTGCCGGTCCAGGCCTGATGTTCACTGCTAGCTTCCGATGAGGGCCGGACGGTTGTCCTTGGGTCAGTCTTTGGATCTACCAGCTCTTGATCGAGTCGATACTCTTGCCCAGGAGCTCGCGCTTCTGCAGGACAAGGGTCAGCGACGGATCGCGATTCTCGGTAGCCGTCATGTACCCGTCGTCGCGATTCATCTGATCGAGCTGGTGGCTCGTTCCCTGGTGCAGGAAGGCCATTCCATCGTTACCTCGGGCTCGCAGGGCGTGAATGCCGCGGTGATCCGCGGCGTACTTGAGGTGGACCCCTCCAAGCTCACGGTGTTGCTTCCTCAGAGCCTCGATCGTCAACCGAGTGAGATCAGAGACCTGCTTGAGAGGGTGCTTCACCTGATCGATAAACCTGAACAGGATGATCTGCCATTGCCGATGGCGAGCAGCCTCTGCAATCAGGAGATCATCAACCGCTGCGATCAACTGATTTGCCTGGTGTTTCACGACAGTGAAACGTTGCTGGCGAGTGCGCGAACAGCGGAAGATATGGGCAAGGTGGTGAGTTTGCTCTACTTCGACTGAGGCAACACCTGCAAGTGGGTTCCGTCCCGCCCCATCACGAGCACCTCTGCATCCCGATCGAGGCTGATCTCCGGATCGAGTGAGATCGCCGCCCAGCTCTGCCCATGCCAGCGCACGCGGCCTGATCCACCCGCTGGAATCGCCTTGATCACGCGGGCCTGATCTTCCTGAAGGTGCTGGCCGGAGATGGCGGGATGACGGTGTGCTCCCCAGCGGCTGATTCCTGCCGCACCCAGCAGCGTCAGCCCCACGAACAGACTGATCTGGAGCAGCGGCGGCAGGCTGACCAGGGCGGTCAGCACGGAGAGCACCAGTCCGGCGAAGGCGGCGAGCATCAGTCCGTCGAAGCTGATGCTGCTGAATTCCATGGCGAGAAGCAGCATGGCAATCACAAGCCAGATCAGGGATATCCAGGTCATGGTTCGCGCCAATCAAGGAAGGTTGGGTTCAATCTGATGAACGAAAACCTTTCCGGTGATTCTCTCGTTGCAAGATTCTTAAACGCGTCAATAAAACCTATCGCCAACGTTTCCAGAAACGGCCTCTTGTTTGATCCGATCAACCCTGGCCCTGCTGGAATTGCTTCAGCGCAGCAATCAATGACGCTGGCGACTGGGGATCCACCATCAGCACACTGCCTGCCGGCGCATCAGCCATCTGTTCACCCATGGCCATCCAATCCTTGGCCAACAGCAAACGCATCGCCTCCTCCGCCTTGGGGTTGGACTCAAGAGCACGGGCAATTTCAAGGGCAGCTTCTGCTTTCGCTTTGGAGAGCAGTTCCTGCTGCTTTGCCTGGGCCTCGGCATCCAACAACACAGCCTCCTGCTGAGCCTTGGCATCCAAAACCAACGCTTCCGCCTTGCCTCTGGCCTCATTGAGCTGGGATTCCTTCTCGCCCTCTGAACGAAGAATGGCGGCCCGTTTCTCCCGTTCCGCCGTCATCTGGGCTTCCATGGCCTGCTTCACACCAGGGGAAGGAAGGATGTCGCGCATTTCAACCCGCGTGACCTTCACTCCCCAGGGATCGGTGGCTTCATCCAATTCCCGCAGCAACAACTCATTGACCTCTGAGCGGGTCGTGAAAGTCTGATCCAAGACCAACTTGCCCATCTCGGCACGAATCTGAGTCAGCACGAGATTGACCATGGCGGCCTGAAGATCATCAACCGCGTAGTAGGCACGGGAATGCTCCAGCAGCTGCCAATACACAACTGCATCCACCTGAATCGACACATTGTCCCTGGTGATGCACTGCTGGGGAGGGAT
>QCSN01000085.1 GCA_003211515.1 Synechococcus sp. AG-670-F04 | reverse complement strand
GGGTTACCAAATACTTAAAGCTATCCCTTCAACCAACGGATATGAACTTCTCTTGAAAGGCACTGGGTCAAATCATCGAGGGAAATTCAGCATCTGGACCACTAATGAAGAAGGATTAATTACTAAGACCTTACCTTGGATTCAACCTGGAGAGGCGCTACGCAATGGGTGGGAGTCAACATTTAGCGGGGATTGGATCAATGGCGATGGAGTGATCACTGCCTTCAAGACCAATACTTATTTCGTTGCACCTGACGGTGACGACAACAACCTGGGAACGATTGATCAACCCTTCAAGACAATCTCATGGGGTGCTCAACAACTACGTGAGCCGGGCGACACTCTGAACATCCGAGGAGGGACCTACCGTCTAGCCCCTGGAAAGTACAACAGTCATCATTACTTTATTCGCCCAAGGAAAGGCTGTCGACTTGTTGGCCGCGGACAGGGGAAAGGTGAGCTGAAGTGTAAGGATTATGGAGAGATGGGACAAAAGAAAAATCTTGAGCATTCAGTGATATCTCTCAATCACAGGCAGGGAACGAAAGATCATCCCATTCGTATTCAAAGTTATCAAGGTGAAGAAGTTATTATTACCGGAGCACAAAAACCCAAAAACAAGTGGGTCCGACACGAAGGTAATATCTGGAAGACGAAAATTTATGATCGGCCTGCCCAGCTCTTCCTTGATGGAGAGATGTTGACCGGGGCACGTTATCCAAATATCACAAAAAACTGGCATGAATATGATGAATCCAATTCGAACAACAAAACACCCGGCAGTTATTGGCATCCAGACAGTTGGATCAAAAAGGGAGATGATCTACCAAGCATCGAACTCGATGGTGCCGTTCTCGTTCCGCTCTCCGACGATGGAGGAGCACATGTCAGCTGGATTGATAAAAAAGCTGCAGATTCCAACGAATTTACACTCTCACCCTATGCCAGTGGTCATGAACCTTACGACCACCAACGCGGACGGACTGGGCGAGCCATTCGATCATCGGTCCCACAGCAATTTTTCTTAACAAGTCATCTCAATCTCTTGGACCAACCAGGAGAATGGCATGTTGAAATGCGTGACAAATTAAAGCCGGTAAAAACAAGTTACGGGAAGGATTACGTCTGGGAACCACTCCACAATGATCTCTACGTCTGGCTGCCTGATGGGGACGATCCGAATAATAGAAATATTGAAGTCCGAACATATAACAAGACCTACGGAGACCCAGGGGTAGAGGATAGGCTTCTTGAAATCACCGATGCATCTCATATTGAAGTTGATGGCTTGACATTCAAGGCCGGAGATATTCATCTCATGCGCACAACAGACACAACCATCCAAAATTCAAAGTTTATACATTCAGGCCACCACCTCCATATGATAGGTGACAAACATATTGGCAGCTTCCCCATTTTTAGTAACGGAAAAAGTGTTGATACAATGGTCAATCAAATGGGCTACGGTGGAGAACGAGGAAAAGAAATATATGAAATGGATCACAACCTAACCATAAAAGATAGTGAGTTCATTGCAACCTATGGGGGCTCGTTCCTGACATGGGGCAAAGGAGTATCAGGAAATACGCTTGAAAATGTTTACTTCCGAAATAAAGTAGGAGGTTACGCTGCATTCGAAATTGGCAGGAACTCTTACAACAACAACATTAATAGGCTTGAGTATCACACTTTTGGCTGGGGAGGGATTGGCAGGATTGGCCAGGGAAGTTATGAAGACTACGAATATGGTAAGGAGAGCAACTACCCCACATCTCAATTTGAACTCATGCGGATTTACAATCCCTTTTGGCATGGGGATGACTCTGGGGTTCAGGTTAATCAAGCCCAAGTTTTTAATACAACGTTTAAGAACAACTGGTTCCATGACCTCCCTGGACGAAATGGCATACGATTTGATGGTGACCCGTCTGGCTTTGGCGGAACAGTTAACAACAACGTAAGTTTTAATAATCGCCGTGGCTTTAGGATTAAAGGCGATTATCATAATGTTATTAATAACATTGCCTTCCAAAACTCGAATAATGATGTACGTGTGAGTGGAGATAAGTTTTATGGTTGGCGTGAGGGGCGTAATTGTGCTCCATCTGATCAAATGCAAAGAAACGGCAAATGGTATTGTGCTTTATATCCGAACAATCCAAATTCTATTCGCAATGCCGGAAATATTAATTCAGTCGTTCACAACAATGCAGGAGACAAGGATAGCTATATTCCTGTAGCCAATCCAATCGATAAAACTGGCAACTCGATGTCGAAGGATTCGCGTGGTGGTCGTTTACTTATTGAAGAGCTACGCGATATCAATAATTTTGATTTTCGACCCAAGGCCGGTTCCTCATTAATCGATGCCGGTACATATATTCCGGAGTTTACAGATGGTTATCAGGGCAGTGCGCCTGACATTGGAGCTTACGAGTATGGTGACTTAAATTACTGGATTCCTGGCTATCAGACCAAAAAAGCAAAGACACCAATTCCGCGAGATGGAGCTACAAATGCCAAAATCAACACGGATCTGATCTGGTTAGAAGGGCGTGATGGTGTATCCAATGATATTTACTTGGGATCAAATCCATCTGCTTTACAGTTCCAGGGAAACCAGAGCAACAATATCTTCACACCGAGTGAGCCATTAGAAGCAGGACAAACATATTATTGGCGTATTGATACAGTCACTGAAGACAAAACAATCCCCGGAGATCTATGGGTGTTTACACCTGTCGATGTTGACACGCCCAAGGCGCCAGGTGCTCCCATCTTGGATCAAGGATCTGAGAGTGGTGCATCCAACTCTGACGGAATCATCAATACTAATACCCCTACATTCTCTGGTAAAGGCAATTCAGGTGAAACAATTCAATTATTTCAAAATTCCAATGCCTTGGGAACTGCCAAAGTAGGGAGTGATGGCATCTGGACATACACAGTGCCACAAGATACTCCGTTCCAAGACGGCACCTATGCCATTACGGCAAAAACGTCGGCCAATGGAATTTCCTCGGCAGTCTCCCAATCACTGGTCATTACGATCGATACGACAGCCCCAGTATTTACATCGCCAGAAATACTTCCAGCCATCGACGAAAACAGTGGTGCGGAACAAGTTGTCCATCAAGTCGAAACCACTGATCACACAGTATTAACATATAGTATTCCCTTGGAGAATACGAATGATGCATCGTTATTTTCTATAGATTCATCTACAGGTGAACTCAGACTGATACCAGATCCTAATTTTGAAAAGAAGAGCAAATATTCAATTCGAATTGAGGCATTGGATCTGGCTGGAAACATTAATACTCAATTAATTGATTTACCAGTCAATGACAGTCTAGAAACAGATTTGAATCTTGATGGTTTACTGGACGGTAGTGGGCAATCTAAGATCTTCCTTAATGAAAATGTTATCGCGATTCGAGATCAAAGAGGTGAGCCTAAAGGCAATAATCAGAGTGCAAAGACTGGCTACAAAATCATCAAAGCTGTGGAGGATGGCAATGAGTTTCGGATTCTCACTGAGGGCACAGGTACCGATCATATTGGCAAATTCCGACAATGGAGGACTGATCAATCAGGGAATATCACTGCACAAAGCATATGGCAAAAACCGGGCCCTGCTGTAGATCTAGGTTGGGAATATTATTTTGGTGATGTTATCAAAAAAGATGGATTTGTTGGAAATGCACCTGTGATTGATGCCAATGGTGATGGAATCGTTGATGAAACTAATCAATCAAAGATTTATCATGAGGAGCGAGCCATACCAATTCGAACCAAAAATGGAACACTCAAGGGTAATTTCAAGGATTTAAAGCTTGGTTATGAAGTCATTCAGGCTGCACCTTCAGAATCTGGCTTTGCTCTGCTGCTCAAAGGAAATGGAGAACAGAATCAAGACAAGTATCAGAAATGGAACACAAATTCTGACGGTGTAATTACAGGACGCAGTGGTTGGAAATCTACTGATTTCGCAGTTTCCAATGGATGGGAGAGCCAATTTGGTGACATCATCAAAGTCGACGGAAATGTAGGACTTCCACCAGCTGAGGATACTAATGATGATGGATTGGTAGATGGCCTCAGGGAACCACTCATTTTTGTTGCCGGATCAGGGATTGCAATTAAAAGTCGATCTGGAAGGATTAAAGGACATTCGAGCAGTAAAAAGACCGGTTACACAGTGATCAAGGCGGTTTCCACAGACCAAGGATTTGCAGTTCTATCAAAAGGGCAAGGATCCCGTACGAAGGGTATGTTTTTACGATGGAATACTGATAAAAATGGCGCCATTATAAAAAACAGCGGGTGGAAATCGTCTAATTTTTCTGTTGCAGATGGATGGGAAGATCAATTCGGCGATCTCATCAAGCCAGACGGCATCATCGGCATCCCTGCGGCGACCGATCAGAACAATGATGGTTTAGTTGATGGTACGAACCAATCTCAAATTCTTGATGACAACATAGGCCTTCCCATCACGGACCGTCGTGGTCGTGTCAAATCCAATTGGAAAAATCGTAAGTGGGGCTACAATATCTTGAAAGCCGTGCCTGAGGATGATGGATTCGAGGTGCTTTTGAAAGGAAGTGGTAAAAAGAATCGAGGCAGATTCTTGATTTGGTCCACAGATGACTCGGGCATGATCACGGGCAATACTGGTTGGAAAAAAATACCTTTTGCTCTCAAAAACGATTGGGAGACTATTTTTGGTGACATCATTCAACCCAACGGAGTGATTGGTTAACTTAGCCATGATCGTTGTGGGAGTCGTCGTACTCCCACTTCATAAAATTGTTGATGAGGAATATATATGCCTTGACAAGCGGCTTTCCCGCTATCTTTGTACAACAAGATGCATTACAAGACCAGACGGTTAAATGGCATCAGCAATCTCAAAAATCTATCTTGCGAAACGGGCACCTGAACGATTCAAATAAAGTTGTTTTTGTAAATCCACTTGAATGAGCTAAAAAATCCGATTGTTGAGCTCTTTGTTTAGCTGA
>QCSN01000084.1 GCA_003211515.1 Synechococcus sp. AG-670-F04 | reverse complement strand
CCCACAAGATATGTTGCGTTGGTTTGTTGCCATCACCCCCCTTGCGGGGGCGATGGCTTTTCCGATTGTTGTACCGATTGTGATGAACAGGGTCAGCATCGGCGCCGGTGTTGCTGTTGCATTGCTGCTGAGTTCTCTGTGGTTCATCGCCATGCTCAAAACCTCTGAAATGCCGCACTAGTTCCTTCGCCAGACATCTGTGGGGAATGCTGAGCTGAACGAATCAGTTTGGTGTTTGTCCTGCATGTGGAAATACGCTTTTATTAAGCTGCTTATTTGGTGCAGCGCCTGCAGCCATCCAGGGAGGATCGTTGGGGCCAAACCGGCTGTACTGATTCAGCCTCATGAGCTAACGGTGTTGTTCAACCATCGAGAGCAGGCCGGATACATCAGCCCGATCTCAGGGCGGTGGCGCCCCGGCGATGATCTCGAACAGGCATTGATTCAAGCCATCAAGAGCTCTGACAAGGAAATTCTTGTGGCCATGCAGGAGGTATCACTGCCGGATGTGGCTGGAGCACTTATCGAAGCCCGCAATGGTGGTGTGGAGGTGAAGGTGGTTCTCGAAAACAACTACAGCAGACCCTGGAGTTGGGAATCGATCACGACCTTGACCAGTCACCAGCGGCAACGGCGGAATCGACTGCAAAGACTGGCTGACCGCGACGGCGACGGCGATCTCACAACAACCGAAGCAGCCAGTGGAGATGCCGTCGCGCTGTTGCTTGAAGCCGGCGTACCACTCATCGACGACACAGCAGACGGCAGCCGCGGCAGTGGCTTGATGCACCACAAATTCATCGTCATCGACAGGGAGATCGTCCTCACCGGCAGTGCCAACACCACCAGCTCCGGGATCCATGGAGACGCCGGCGCCCCTTCGACACGGGGCAACATCAATCATCTGTTGCATTTTAAAAGTCAGCAGCTGGCCGAACTGTTCCGAGCCGAATTCCAACGCATGTGGGGTGATGGCCCCGGAGGCCAACCCGACAGTCGCTTCGGGCTGCAGAAACAATCCGGACCTGCTCAGACGGCGTTGGTGGGCAAAACCAAGGTTCAGGTGTTGTTCGCTCCCCACTCCAAACGCAATCCAAACCACGGCTTAAATGTTCTGGAGGGACAGCTTGCCAATGCTGAACAGAGCATTGATCTGGCTCTGTTTGTGTTTTCCGCGCAGCAACTTGCCAATGTGCTGCGGGAACGAGCAGAAGCCGGGGTTAAGATCCGAGTGATCGCCGATCCCGGGTTTGCCAGCCGCCCTTTTTCCGAAGTTCTGGACTTACTCGGTGTGGGATTACCAGACCAAAACTGCAAATTAGAACAAGACAACCAACCCTTCCCCAAGCCCCTGCGTGGGGTCGGCACACCCCGCCTGGCGCGCGGCGACAAGCTGCATCACAAGTTCGCTGTAATCGACAACAAGAAAGTAATTACTGGATCATTCAATTGGAGCCCCTCTGCTGCTCACACCAATGATGAAACCCTGCTGGTGATCCACTCACCTCAACTCGCCAAACACTTCACACGAGAAATGGATCGCCTCTGGGACACCGCTGAACTGGGGATCACTCCGCACATTCAGCGAAAACTTGATCGACAAAAGATCCGATGCGGGGATGGGGTGGATGAAAAGGTATGAGACTATCAACTATAATGGGAAAAGCCAATTCTTACACTAAAACGAAAAAGTTAATATCAACTGACTCGGCTTACCAAAAACCCTTACCAGCCAAAATTAATTAAATGACAAGCAATAAAACCAGCCTTCATTGCATAAGCTTTGGGAGCTCGGAGGAGTATGCAAGGCTTTCCCAGAGCGTTTACAGCGAAATTCAATCGGTCTATCCCGATACATTTTGAACAATTTACAAGTCCAATGATCTTTCTAAAAAACCAAGTGAATGCTGCTCTCATTACAAACGTGATTTTGGATATTGGGCTTGGAAGCACTATATCGTCAGAAGACATCTTAAACTATTAAATGATGGCGATTTACTTCTTTGTGTTGACGGAAGAAGTGGACTAACAAGCAGAAGCAAGCGGATTACCTGGTTGGACAAGTTTAAAGATAACACCTCTTGTGACATGGCTGCTTGGCAATTACCCCTTCCCGAAGAAAACCGGACCAGCGAAGACATATTCAAACTAATACACCAATCAGAGAATAAAAAATTACGCCTATCAGGTCAATACGCTGCAACCATGCAATTGTGGAGGAATGGAAGCAGATGCCGAAAATTAGCAATGCTATGGGAGCACTTTATCAACACTTATTCCACCTTCTTTATGGATGGACCTTTTACAGAGGGGAATACACCTAATTTCGAAGAGAACAGGCACGACCAAAGTCTTTTCTCCGTGCTGATAAAAATGCTGAAAGAGAAATCACTTATATCGACCCAAACAATACGCATGCATCAATACAGGACAAGAAATCTAATTGCCCATATGCGCAAACACCCAAATGCAAAATCAGAATGAGCGCGCAAAAAAATATTGAGACCAAAAATCTTATGAACAAAGTATTTTAATCGAGCATTCGATCAGGGTAAGTAAACAAATACATAGAAACATCTCGAGAAACCAAAACCCACCTCATTCGCATGAACTGGACTGTTAATAAGATGTTTGTAGAGTAATAATAAACAACGTGTTCACGGACTCTTTCAACTGGACACCTTATGCTGCCCACACTACCGACGTAACGCTGCTGGTGATTCACTTACCAAAACTTGCCATTCATCTTAAACGTAATATGAAATGCATGTGGTGGGGTGCTTAGTTGGGCAAGACACCAAGGATTCGGCGGGAATAGGTGCGGCAGCATGGTCAATGTGGGAATGGGATGGGAAGGGGCAAAGAGATAACAGGAGAGTTATTTAGGGCGACCTTTATCTGAGACCCATGCAAGTCGATAATTAAGACTGTCATTCCACTTTTCTTGATCAAACCCCTCCCAGCAATCGACATATGTGATGGATTTCATCCTGGACCCAATCATCTCCGCCACCTGATGAGCCAGGGATTGTCAACGATTCGCAAGAGTCACCATAGAGAGGGAGCCATTTAGAAAAAGAAGAGTTAGAGGCAACCACTCTCTTGGCATAGAACAAAGTTGCAGCATCAACCTCCATTTCATCACTAGATTGAACAATGCAATCAATACCCGACAATTCACAAAACGATTGAATCAGCTCAAGGACAGGATTGACGCAAGGATCCTGGACATTCGCTGGCTCTGAGACCACAACCACTCGCTTCAACCCCACTATCAATGCAGCATCAACAAATCACCCGTTACGCTTCACCAAAGGCGGGACTCACATAAATTAACCCATTTAAACTTATAATTATAATGGCGAGAGAATCGGCCTGAAGCGACAGCGCTGAAATAAGTATACTGATCTAGCATGAAGGCATCTTATCAAGGTTGAAGCTGGTGCAGGAAAAAGGTAAATTCAGTTACTAGAGTAATTCTTTGTAGCGACAATCCAACATTGGGCACCAGGTCGACCCTCCCACCCATGAACGATTTGATCAAGAAAGGAGAGGTGAGACTTGGAACCCACAAACCTTAGATTTGGATCTTGGTGAATAAGCGAGAGAATAAACCACCCATCATGAATCAAGCTGGAAATAAGTTCATGATAATTTTGACGCCCCTTTCCAGCGCTATCACTCTCCACAAAGAGCAAAACACTCCTCAAGGCAATAGCTTCTGAAAACATCTTACATAAATCAAACAGGACATCTTCTTCACTTCCATCTACATCAATCAAACAAGCCAGCTTCCCTTCTATAAAGTCCTGAGCCTCCGTCAATTTTTCCGAGAAAGAAATTAGATCTCGAACGTTATTTTTTTGCCCCACAAATTCAACAGCCTCCCTAGACTTATTGTCAGTATCAATTCCCATACATGGTATCTTTTTCCATCTTGCAATACCTGCCAAATAAAATCCCTCAGCACATCCAACATTAAGAAAATGATCAAAAGAATCAGAGGTTTTAAGCAAAAAATCTTGCACCTCTTTTTCATATGTACCCTGTATTTTTGGCAAAATCTGCGAACCTATATATCCCGGATACAACCATAATCCATGGAACAATCCTGACTCGACAATCAGATTCTCACCTCTACGCAACCTCTCTTCAACTTCAAGCTTATAAAATGTTGTCGCTGCACAAAATAGTTGCCGAGAATCAAGCCCTTGATTTAACAGATTGCAAATCGCTTTGTCCTCATCAGGTGAATTTTCAGGAACACAATACATAGCCCAAGAGACGTAGACCCTTTGGCAATCATAAAAGATCCATCCTGCCATACGGATATACACATTACAGAGCTTTCGCCCTTGAATTCGAACAAACCATACCATTTTAAGAATTTAGCCGTAATATTACTTATTGACATTCAGCCATTATAACCGCAATCAACTTGGACACCAATAAACAATAGCATATCCCCGCGAACATATAAAGCCTAAAAAAAAGTTACTTTCGAAATGCCACAACCAAACCAAGTAAGCCGCAAAAAACGCTACTTCAACAAGTACCAATGCGATCGAAATATAATTTTCCAATAACGCTTTACCTATCTTGCCCGACTAAATACCAATCAACTCAAAATTTAACTTCAATTACCATAACACTTAGACAATGACTCACTAAATGCGAATGGAAATTCGATCAGAATTTTCACCAAAGCCCATGCAATTAAAAAAATAATTTCCATCTACTTATGACATTACTATCGTAAAATCAGTCTAAGAATTCCTCGCCTTGAAACTTGCAAAATAATTAAATACTCCCAACGATCCTTCAAGCACTTCTCTTCCAAAAACTTCCTATAGGCCTTCACCCCCTGGATCCGAAGCGTTACGGGCTGCAAAGTCAGATTCCAGCAATCAACAGAACAAGTCCAATTCAGATGCAACCAAATCATATGTCGCCAATGACAATCATTTCATTAAAACAGTCAAAAAAACGTAGTGGAGTAAAAACATTACTTATTATTTGACCTCAACTCGG
>QCSN01000083.1 GCA_003211515.1 Synechococcus sp. AG-670-F04 | reverse complement strand
GTATTCAAACCAGTTCTCTGGGAGGTCATTGCGTTTGTGATGACGGTGCTGATGCTTGAACCCCAGTGCTTTTTCGACGGATTGACCAGCGCACTTGGGGATATGAAGAAAGATCAGCTTCCGCTCCGGAATGATCAGGCTCATGAACTCAGGCGTTGGCGATGGCAGAAACCACAAACAGTCCAGAGCTTGATCTCTCCGTTGGGTGCTGGTCGGCCACAGGATGGACATGTGCCCATACCGTGGACATCGGTGCGACTTGGGTGTCGTGCCCAGATGTTCGCTTCACTCTCCAGGCGGGCTTGGTTGACGCTGTGATGCTGCTGGATGCGCAGATCCCTAACCGGGTGACCTTTGCTTTTCAGTGCTGCTAGCAGCTGGAGGCGGTTGTATTGCAATGCCTGGCGCCATTGCGGGTGGCTGGCTCCGATCGTCAGCACCCCGCGCCGAAGACTCAACGGTCGGCAGTGAGGGGCAAGCTGATCCCCCGCGATCGCCGGCCAGTCCTGCCAAAGGCCAGCCAGCCCACCATCCCTGCGCCACTGACGACTGACGCTATCCAAGCAGTCACTTAGGGGTGCGGCAGGGGCAGGGGGAGCTTGCTGAAGGATTTCGAGTCCCTGGAGTCGACGGCGCTGCTGGTCAGGAGCTACTGCCATAGAACAAAGATTAGGGGGAGATCCGAGTGGATCTCGCTAGCCTCAATAAGGTTCCACCCTTCTCCATGGGTTTCTTTGACCGGCTCAGCCGCCTGGTGCGCGCCAATGCCAATGCCGCCGTCAGCAGCATGGAGGATCCATCCAAGATCCTGGATCAGTCCGTCGCTGACATGCAGGCGGACCTCGTGAAACTGCGACAGGCGGTTGCTATGGCCATCGCCGGCCAAAAACGTTTGCGTAATCAGGCCGATCAGGCGGAAACGCAATCCAAAACCTGGTACGAGCGAGCTGAGCTTGCCCTCAAAAAAGGTGAAGAGGATCTCGCGCGCGAGGCCTTGACTCGCCGAAAGACATTCCAGGAGACCGCCACCACCCTCAAGACTCAGGTTCAGGCTCAGGACGGCCAGGTCGAGACCCTGAAAAAGAGTCTTGTCGCCTTGGAAGGCAAGATCGCCCAGGCCAAGACAAAAAAAGACATGCTCAAGGCCCGAGCCCAGGCGGCGAAGGCACAGCAACAGCTGCAGAGCGCCGTCGGCAATCTTGGGACCGACTCGGCCATGGCCGCATTTGAGCGGATGGAGGACAAAGTCGAGGCCCTGGAGGCGACAGGCCAGGCCGCTGCGGAACTGGCCGGTGCTGATCTGGAGTCACAGTTCGCTGCCCTTGAAGGTGGCAGTGAAGTGGACGATGAGCTCGATGCACTGCGTCTTCAGCTCCAAGGGGGGCCGGAGGCCGTGGCCCTTCCCGCTGCAGAGAGCAGTGCTCCAGTGAAGGAGGTGAAAGTGGAAGAGGTCGATGCTGATCTTGAGGATCTGAAGAGATCCATCGACAAGCTCTGAAGCCCCCTTTTGCGCCACGGCTCTCCATAGGATCGATTGGTCCGCCGAATTTCCATTGACCGCAGCCGTCGCCGACTTCACCGATGCAGCTTTCGAGCGAGAGGTTCTTCAGTCATCAGGCAGTGTTCTTGTTGATTTCTGGGCCTCTTGGTGCGGTCCCTGCCGCCTGATCGCTCCGTTAATGACCTGGGCTGCCGAGACGTATGTCGATCGCCTCTCCGTCGGAAAGCTTGAGGTTGATGGGAACCCAGCAACCCGCGATCAGTACCAGGTGCAGGGAATTCCGACCCTGATTCTGTTTCGTGAAGGGAAGGAACTTGCCCGTCATGAAGGGGCGATTGCCATGCCTCAACTGAAGGCTTTCCTGGATGCACACCTCTAGGCGTCTCGCTGCCCTTGGCAGTGGTGTGTTTGCTCGTAGTGATGCTCGCAAACAGGCGTATCGGGATCGATCCCCTACCACTGGTTCATTGGGGCTGATCGACCTCTCACTGGGTTCTTCGGATCTGCAGCCACCATCCGGGGTGCTTTGCGCGATGCGTGATGCGATTCCGGCACCCTCCAGTTCGGCCTATTGCCTGCAAGCGGCAACAGCCCCATTTCGCGAAGCCGTAGCTGACTGGTGTCAGCGTCGCTTCGGAGTGACCGTGGACCCTGAGCATGAAGTTCAACTGCTCGTTGGTTCCCAGGAAGGCACCGCTCACTTGCCCCTAGCGGTCCTGAACCCAGGAGATCCCGCTCTTCTTCTGGATCCCTGTTATCCCTCCCATCGCGGTGGTCTGCTCCTGGCCGATGCCGATGTCATCCCCCTGAGGCTGCAGGCGGCCCATGGTTGGCGTCCCCCCTTAAAGGAGTTGAGCGCGAGCGTGTGGGATCGCCTCAAGCTGTTCGTTTTCGGTTACCCCCACAACCCCACAGCCTGTGTCGGTGATCAGGAGCTGCTGGATCAGATCATGCATCTTGGGGAGCGTCACAAGGTGGTCATCGCCCACGACAATCCCTACGTTGATCTCGCCCTTGAAGGTCAGGCACCGTCTCTTCTGCACAGCCCAGGATGGCGCGAATGGGGCGTTGAGTTTTTTTCTCTCTCGAAGGGTTGGTGTCTCGGTGGTTTCCGGCTCGCATTCGCCGTTGGGGCGTCACCCCTGATTGCGGCTCTCCGCCAGGTCAAGGCCGTTGTGGATTTCAACCAGTCCCTTGCACTGCAGCAGGCGGCCATCACCGCATTGCGGGATTTTGCGGATTGGCCTGCAACGCTGCGTGAGACCTATCGCCAACGCCGCGATCGAGTCCTCGCTGGGTTCGCGATGCGCAGCTGGTCGGTTCCCAAACCAGACATGGCTCTTTATCTCTGGGTGCCATGTCCCGAGGCCGCGGCGGCCCATGGCTGGAAGGATGAGCGATGCGCAGCGGAGCTGCTGCAACGCAGTGGAGTGGCATTAACGCCTGGGTCGGGATTTGGCCAGGGAGGAGAGGGCTGGTTGCGGATGGCACTGGTGCGGCCGTCTTCAGAGCTGGAAGCTGCCGTTTCCCGTCTGGCGGATGCTGTCGATGCGCTGGCCTGAGCCCTGCCGAGCTGGAGGTGGGCTGATGGCGCGGTACCGCAGCCAGGCAGGTTCTGCGGCAAGGGCTTGGTCGCTGCGCTGCGTTCCGGTTTGTTCCAGCACAGAGTCGTTGCTGAGTCGCTGGCTGGTGGAGTCAACGCACACCAAGCAGCCAAAGGCCGTTCTGGCGGGCCATCAGACCCACGCTTACGGCCAGCGCGGTCGGGCATGGTCTGCGCCGAGCGGTGGGCTCTGGGTCAGTGCTGCGTTGCCATGGAACAGCCGTCCTTCAGCGGCGGCCGGATTGCTGGGTATTGGGACGGCACTGGCGATGGCAGAACGGCTGGAAGATCATGATCTTCCGGTTCGGATCAAGTGGCCAAATGATCTCTTGGTCCATGGGCTCAAGCTTGCGGGTTTGTTGCCAAGGCTTGTTCACCGTGGATCTGAGCTGCGCACCGTTCGTATCGGCTTCGGATTGAACGTCGCCAACGTTGTACCGACCGGTGCTACATCGATTCAGCGGATTCTGGGCCGGAGGCATGGCGGCGTTGACTACTGGGCCGTGCAGCTTCTTCAAGCTCTCGATCAATGCATGGTCCGTGCTGCTGATCGCGACTGGTGCATCAGGGGAGCAAGCAAGCGTCTCTGGAGCGACAGGGTGTGTGACCCCGCTGATGGTCGGGTCTGGATGATCGATGGCCTTGATGGTGAAGGGGCTTTGCTCTTGCGTCATGGCTCGCACACCTGCCGTTGGCTGCGTTGGTCCTCACCTGGTGAAGACATGCTTGAGTCGAGCGCACCATGAAATTTGCTGTGTTGCGCTGGCTCTTGGCTCTGTCGTTCGGGGTGCCAGCGCTCTCGATTCCTCCCGCTGATGTTCAACAGGACCGTGACCCTCTAAGGCCGTCGATCCCGGCGGCTCCGCAATCGTTCGACCGCTCCTTGCAGCAGCTTGAGCGCGATCGCGTCATTACCCCGCAGGAGCGCAAGAGTCTGGAGCGAGGTCTGGTCACATCGCCCGTTCCTGCCGCTGGCCTTCAGAAAGCCTGTGCAGCGGGAGCGCTCTCCCGGAGCGAATGTGCCGGCGGAGTGGCACGACGTTTTGGCGCCCGCAAACCGATCCCAAGGGTGCAGGTGGGTGGTCAATGGGTGTTGTCTGATCCCCGTGACATGGCAGTTACCCCTGGAAGACCACCCCTGACCGTTCCGGTGTCGGCGTTGCTTGCCGGTGGTGCGGGCGGCTTCAGCCTCGAATCTGTTTTCGCTGTCACCCCTCGCCCCATGCCACAGATCGGGAATGGAAACAGGCGACTTTTGTTTCCAGTGGTGGGTCAGTCCTTCACCAGCAGTGGGTTCGGATGGCGGCTGCATCCAATTCTCGGAAGTTGGCTGATGCACAGTGGCCGAGATCTCGCCGCTCCCGAAGGTGCTCCCGTCGTTGCTGCTCTTTCTGGGGATGTGGTGAGCAGTGGACTCGCTGGGGGGTATGGCATCACGGTTGTGATTGAGCACCGGCAGCCGCGGCGGCGCACGCTTTATGGCCATCTTTCTGAGATTTACGTGAAGGCTGGCCAGCGGGTCCAGCAGGGCGAGGTGATTGGTCGCGTTGGCAGCACCGGCCTCAGCACGGGGCCTCATCTCCACTTCGAATTGCGGCGTCCGCAAGCGCGGGGCTGGGTGGCGGTTGATCCCAAGGATTTGGACATGGGATCGATCGCCTCTCAGCTGGCGGGTAATGGACACGATGCCGTTTCACTGCTCATGGCTCAGCTGCTGCGATCCCTCGAGCGTCCGCAGTCGGTTAAGCAGATTCCTCCCGCAGGATGAAGCCAACACCGCGAATGGTGTGAATCAGCGTAGGAGCTTCCTTCGTCTCAATTTTCTGCCGGAGATACCGGATGTAGACGTCAAGAAGGTTGTCATCGCCATAAAAGTTCTCTCCCCAGACTCCGCGCATGATCTCGGAGCGCTCCAGGACACGCCCAGCTCCTCGCATTAAAAAAT
>QCSN01000082.1 GCA_003211515.1 Synechococcus sp. AG-670-F04 | reverse complement strand
TTGGGAAACCCTTTAATCGATCATTGCCCATCCAATCTTCAGCTTTTTCCCATTTTTCGACGACTACATTGGTTAAACCATTATAACCATCGACCGACATATTGAATTCAATTTTATCACCACCCTTGCCTTTTTTAAGTCTTATTTTTCCTCCTGAAATTTGAATATTTGGATTATCAATTTTAATTTGCCCTTCAGATATCCCGCGAGGGAATACAAACGATGGGCCATTCTCCCCCTCTATCTCATTAACTAAAATCTCATCACTCCCATCACTTGGGGAAATTTGGATTGAAAAATCACTTTTTGCCCAGTTTCCTGTTTTCTGATAGTTAATCTTGTCATTCCCTGGGCCAGCATCAACAATAAAGCCACTGTCAGAGTCCACTTCACGAGCTTGAATTGAAATTGAATCATTTCCAAAACCACCGTAAATCAAACTCTTGTTAAAATTATTTTGCAAGCTATTTAAATTAATTTCATCGTCACCACTACTCCCATAAATTGACGATTCTATGAATCCATTGTTAGCTTTTAAGCTGATCTTGCTCCCACTCAGCGCTGAATTCGTACCAAATATCTTAGTATCCTCAATCACGCTATTTCCATCTACATAAAATTCAATCTGTTCTGCTGTGAAATTTGATTTTTCAAGATTATTACCAGCCTTAATATTTATGGATTCTGCGCAAATCTTAGTGTCGGAAATCAATCCATTGCCATCCGCATTAACCGTGACAGTCTCAGCTGCAGCCTCGACGCCATGAATCTCATCAGAAGATAGAGACAAATAATCTTCGCCATCACCGCCATCAATTGTGGAATTTTTGATGTAAAGGTTATTCTTTCTTGTTAACGATATTCGGTCATCATTGGGACCAGAATCAATGACCGCGTTCTCAATATGTCCATCGCCATTACCGGATCCCCCAGACAATTCAACATTAATCTCATCATCACCAGGAAGGCCATTAACAGTGACATTATTGAATCCAGAGTTGTTCTTAATATAATTAAAAAAGTCAGAATCTTCGGATCCTTCCCAAGCTTTACCATCACCTGGAAAAGGGGGTGTATTTGGGGAGCCCACAGCGAAAGTATTAAAAACACGCTTCCCGGTAGAATCGATTTGAATTAGGTTTTCAATCGACAGATCAGCCATAACCACACCGGAAAACAAGGTGGTGTGCTCAATTCTCTGATCATCGGGATCCACCAGATGAACCAGTAAACCCTCAGACGTTTCTTCAGCGCGGTATTGCTGATCCTCAAGAATGGCAATGCGATCACGGTCGGCATTGAAGCCATTAATCGTGTCGTTTCCTCGAGACAAGATATAAACATCGCCATCACCACCACCACTCAGCCAGTCATCACCGCGGCCACCCAACAAGGTGTCGCTGCCATCGCCTCCTTCGAGGATGTCGTCACCACCACCACCACTGAGCTGGTCATCACCGCCACGCCCAGCAATCACATCACGTTTGTTGGTGCCCTCCAATCGCCCTTTGCCCGAGTCTTCCTCACCATTTGCTGTTTTGACGGTGGCATCGCCTTGGTTCGAACCACGGGTAACAGACTGAATATCTCCTTCGTCTGAATAGGGAACTTCTAGATCCCCATCCCGAATCAGAACGTTGTGGGATTGCAGTTGGCCCTTGCCAATCCCCACAAGCAAGGTGCTGCTCTTCGGATCATCGGTACGGGGATTCTCATCGTCATCAAACAGCTTGATCAGCAGGCCTTGGCCGCGTTCATCGTCAATTTCTTCTGTGGAATACAGCTGGCCTTTGCGCACCAGCACACGATCATCGGCAAGGCTGAAGCCCTCGATCGTGTCGTTGCCGCGAGTAAGCACATAGGTGTCTCCACCATCGCCGCCGATCAGCAGATCATCGCCACCACGGCCTAGTAAGCGGTCGGCTCCCGCTCCACCCCGCAAGGTGTCGTTACCAGCTCCGCCATCGAGGGTGTCATCGCCATCGCCACCGCTCACTTGATCGTTGCCTGAGAGGGCATCCACCTTCAGGGGGGCATCAGGCAATGATCCTTGAGGCAAGGGTGCGTCAGTCGCACCCTCAGCAGCGAATTCGTCGTCTCCATCCGTGAGGCTGATCTCACGCACAACCGCTGTGGTCAGTTCTGCAGGGGCCAGCAAATCATCGAGGTAGCGATCCAGCTCCTCACGACTCACCCCTTCCAAAACACGCGTACTGCCGTCTTCCAAACGGATCAGCAGATCATCGCCGCGTTCCACCAGATCAAAGCTCTGCCCATCGGGCAGCACGATTCGATCCCCTTCTTCGGGATTGAAGTCATTAACAACATCGTTGCCCTGGGTGAGATCAAAGAGGTCTTCACCCGCACCCCCTTTGAAGGTGTCATCGCCGAACCCACCGATCAGGGTGTCGTCACCACGACCACCATCCAAAGAGTCATCGCCTTTGCCCCCATCCACGGCATCGTCACCGGCGCCGGCATCGACACGGTCATCGCCCAGGCCCGCATGGATCGCGTCGGCACCCCGCCCGACATCAATGGTTTCGTCATCTTCCGCTCTGGGTTGCTCCAGCCCCTCGATGAACTCGTCCAATGATTTGGAGTCATCCTGCTCAGAGCCCTCTGGCGCCAGATCGTCTGTCTCAGGTTCTATCTCTGCTTCAGGCTCCGACGGTTCCGACGGATCCTCTTCAAGATCATCCAAACGGAACTGTTCAGGCCAAGCCTGCTGATCCACCAGATCGCTCAGCTGCCAATCCCCCAGCTGCAGCCGTTTGTCGGCTCCATCGCGCCCCAACCACTCGGCACTGGCCAATACCCGCGCACCACTGAGCTCTTCCAACAACGCCACAAAGCCGGTATCGGCTCCCACATGGCAAATCCACAGGGCAATCGTCTCCACACCCCAGGTCGCTAGGTCCTTGGCATGGGCCTTCAAAGCTTCGGCATCAATCCAGTCAGCACCGAAACGAAACGCACCCGGCCGGCCGTGGGCGATCAAGTGCAGGATTCGAATCGAATCTCCCTGTTCTCGTCGACGCCTCAACAACGCGGTGATCGCAGCCAGAGGATTGAGTGCCCCAGTTAGTGCCGAACGGCTTGGTCTGGCCCCCTCCAGCAAGAGCGCGATCTGACGGCAATTGCTATCACCAATCAGGAGTTGACCTTCTAACACACCCGTGGCGGTGATCACGAGTGCAGAGTCCAGCTGAATCACGCTGCTGATTGGCAGACATCTCCTTCTCTTAGCCAGTTCTCAGCAAATTCCAACTCCCCCAAATGGGGGATCTCGGCGATTGCGCTGAACTCTTTAGTCAGCGATTGGCTGGTTGGCTTGGTCCAAATCGGAGGTCATTGATCAGCTCTGACACCTGGACAGAGAATTGGACTTGTTGGGGTCAATTGAACAATCGGCAGAACCCAGTAGCGATTGAAAAGGAGAGCTAACAAACTCCATCTGAAAGGAAATTTCCAGTGCGGATGCGGATCAATCCCTGGCTGATGAAACTGCTTCCCTCCACAGCGGTTGCAGTGCTGGCACTGTTTGCCTTGGAGCCCCAATCCGCCCGCGCTCAATCCTGCGACACCGATCCCTTCGGTGCCGAGGTGTGTCTGCCGGAGATCGATTCAGAGGACGAGGATGACGATGACGATGGAGACAATTCCAGCAGCGAGGAGCTCGACGATCCAACCCGGCTGGTGATCGTGCCGCCCTGCTTTGGGCCCTGCACCCTGTTCCCGCCCCGGGCTCCCTATCGCGCCTTTGAGCAGGAACCCGATATTAGCCTCGAGCCCACACCAGAGCCCGCCGCCGCACCCGAACCAACCCCAGCGCCCGTACCGGTCCAGCCGCTTTGGCTCAAGACAGATGCTTTGGGCAACGCAGAGGCCGAGGCCTACCTCGAGCAAACCCTCAAGAACCTCTTCCTCGCGCAAGGCAGCAACACCTCGATTGACGCCAGCGAAGCGGAGGTGATCATCACCTACAACGGCACCCGCTACCGGGAGGTGATCAGCCCCAACACGGTGCTCGACGCCCAGGACACCACCGACCCCGCCGTCAATGTGTGGGTGCGGGGATTCGGTGGCCGCAACCATCTCGGTGCGGCCAAGGGGCGCACCGCAGCATTTGACGGCGGCGGCGGCCAACTCGGCTTCGACATCCCCTTAGGCAACACCTCACGCATTGGACTGTTCGGCACCTACGCCGTGTCTGACGGCGATGACAGCAGCCGCGGTAGCTGGGACAGCGATGGCTGGGGTGGGGGCGGTTATGCCGAATATTGGACGCGCAATTTCTATCTGCGCGGCATGGTGAGCGCCGGGGGCTTCTCCGGAAACCATCGCCGCAAACAGAACGGCGACACCATCAGCGGCGATCGCAGCGGCAATTCCTGGACAGGGATGATCAGCGCCGGAGCTCCCTTTGATTCCGGCGACTGGCTGCTCGAACCCCAGATCCTGTTCAGCTATACCAACACCAGCCTCGACAAGTTCACCGAATCCAACGGCAACCGCACCGATCGGCTCCGCTACAGCGAGATGGAGCTTGACCGCTTGGATACGGAGCTCTCGATGAAATTCGCCCATCCGATCCGGGATGGCCAACGCTCCCTGTTCATGCCCTTTGTGCGTGTGGGCTGGGTTGCCGACTGGGGCCAAGGCGGCGACAGCCAGAAGGTGAGCTTCATCAACGCCGATCGCAACGAAAACTGGAGCATCAATGGCGACTCCAGCCACGGCGCCTTAATCGAGCTGGGGCTCGACTACACCACCTACAACTTCAACGACACCTCCATGGGCGTCTATGCCCGCACCGGAGCGGTTGTGTGGGGAGGGGACCGCAGCACCTCCTGGCAAGTGTCCGGCGGGTTGAACTTCAAGTTCTGAGTTCAGCGCTCTTTAAAGCAAGGCCACGCCAACCCGCTGGATCTGCGCGAGCAATCCAGGGTGGTCGATCCAATGTTGCACCTGCAGCACAAACTGCCATTCTCGCTGTTTGAAAGGAGGGGATCAACTGAGCTCCCCACAGCAGGTGGCAAAAGCGGCACTGGGATCGGCTGCTTTGAGGATCGGCCGACCGATCACCAGCTGGCTAGCGCCGGCAGCGATGGCATCAGCCGGACCCATCACCCGGGCCTGATCACCCACCGCCGAACCCTTTGGTCGGATGCCAGGCGTGACCAAGGCAAATGGCTCCGGGTGTTGCGCCCGCAGCGCCGCAGCCTCCAGCGGTGAACAGACACAGCCACCGATGCCGGCGGTCGACGACAGCTGCGCTAACGCCGGCACACGTTCGGCGATGCCTTGGGTAATGGCGAGTTCCCGTTGCAGCCGCTGCTCCTCCCAGCTGGTGAGCACCGTTACTGCCAGCAGCGTCGGCGCGAACAGTCCAGCCTGCTGAGCACCCTCAAGCGCCGCGGCCTGGGCCACCTTGAGTGCTTTGCTGCCGGCACAGGCATGCACCGTGATC
>QCSN01000081.1 GCA_003211515.1 Synechococcus sp. AG-670-F04 | reverse complement strand
CAACGTGGCTGAAAATTCCGGTGGTGTGCACTGCCTGAAGTACGGCGTCACGAGCAATCACGTTCTTTCGCTTGAGGTGGTGCTGCCTGACGGCACCGTCACCCGGTTCGGTGACGAGCTTGCTGAGACCCCCGAGCTCGATCTGCGCGGTGCGTTCATCGGCAGTGAGGGCACCTTGGGCATCGCCACTGCGATCACGTTGAGGCTGTTGCGCGCGCCGGAGTGCGTGAACGTGCTGCTGGCGGACTTCGCCACGATGGAGGGTGCTGGGGAGGCGGTCCGCAGCGTGACGGCGGCGGGCCTTCTCCCCGCAGGGATGGAAATCATGGACAACTACACGATCAATGCGGTTGATGATTTCTTTGGTCGTGATGAATATCCGCGAGATGCGGCCGCGGTGCTGCTGATTGAGCTCGACGGTCAGGAGGCAGAAGTCCAGGCCTCGGCACATCGCGCTGAACAGCTCTGTCGCGAGGCTGGAGCCCGGGGCTTACGTCGGGCGGAGGATCCGGCGGAATGTGCCCTGCTTTGGAAGGGTCGAAAGTCTGCGTTTTCAGCGGTGGGCAAGATCACGCCGACGTACTACGTCCAGGACGGTGTGGTGCCGCGCAGCGCATTGCCGAGGGTCCTCGCTGCCATTGAACGCCTGAGTCGTGAACACAACTTGCCCGTCGCCAACGTGTTTCATGCGGGCGACGGGAATTTGCATCCTCTGATCCTTTACCGCGCTGAGGATCCGGATGTCGAAGCGCGGGTCAAGGCACTGGGTGCCGCGATCCTGAGGGAATGTCTGGCGGTTGGTGGAAGCATCAGTGGCGAGCACGGCGTGGGCGCTGACAAGCGTTGTTACCTGGATTGGATGTTTGGTCCCGACGATCTCGACACGATGGCTCTGTTGCGCAAGGCCTTTGATCCCCTCAATTTGGCCAACCCTGAAAAGGTGCTGCCGACCCCGCGCACCTGTGGCGAATCAGCCCGCCGGCAAGTGCGCTTGCAGGAGGGCGGCCGGGTGCTGCCCTCCGGAGCCTCCGCCTTCTGAGGCGTCATTCAGGCAGTTCGCCTGAGTCGTCAGTCAAAAAAATCGGTCTGATCCTCATCGTCCGTCGGAGGCCAGTCCAGATCGACAGTCACTGGCGCATGGTCACTTGGCTGGGTGTTTCCCCGCACCTCCTTATGGATCCGGCAGCTGCGTGCCAGACCCAGCAGCTCATCGCAGAGATAGATGTGATCGATGCGCCAGCCCCGATCTCGGTCCCAGGCACCGGTCCGGTAGTCCCACCAGCTCCAGTGGCCGGCATCGGGCTCAAACACCCGGAACACGTCTTGGAGCCGGCCTGTTAGGCAGGCCTTGAGGGCATTCCGCTCCGCATTGCTGGCCATGATGCCGCCGGTGAGCCGTTCGGGGTCATGGATGTCGCGAGCCTCAAGAGCGATATTGAAATCACCCACCATGCAGAGGGGCTCACTCCGTTCCGCCTGGCTCGTAAGGTAACGCTGAAGGCATCCAAGCCAATCCAGCTTGTAGGGGTATTTCTCGGACTTCAACCCCGACCCATTTGGCACGTAAAGGTTCAGAACGCGTACACCATCAAGAAGCGCGCTGATCACACGTCTCTGCTGACCCAGCTCCTCCGCCTCCTGATCGTCTGACAGCTCGCCAAGAAACCCATAGCGCACATCCTCCAGGGGCTCTCGGCTCACCAGGGCTACGCCGTTGTAAGCCTTCTGCCCGTGCACGCTCACGCTCCAACCGGCCTTCTCGAAGGCCTGCACTGGGAAGAGAGGGTCATCAACCTTGGTTTCCTGAAGGCACAACAGGTCGGGCTGGTGCTCTTCCAACCAGCCCAGCACCTGATCGAGGCGCGTACGCACGGAGTTGACATTCCAGGAGCCGATCTGCATGGCGCACCCACTCTGTGAATGACGCTTAGCATTAAGAGGTTCTTGCGGAATAAGGATGTTTGTTCGGCTTGCGACTGTCCTGTCAACCGCTGCGGCAATCACTGCAGGAACCGTTTCATCCGCCTGGTGCCAGGTTGATGCTCCTTTTCAAAATCGCGAGGAGCGGAATCTCTACAACCCCGGCTCCAATGGCAGCGATTCCATCCTTGATTCCACCAATCCGATGGATCTGATCAACAGGATCCGCCAGGTCGGCTCTCTGGACGATGCCACTCCCCCTTCAGATGCCATCGATGCAGCCTTGAAAGCCTTCAGGGAAGAGCCAGCGGCGTCGCCTCCGACAGCCCAACCCTGATTTGGGCAGCAGCGACGCCCCAGGATGCTGCTAAAGCCTCGATCTGCGGACCTTCCTCGCCTGGACCAAACCGTCTGCGTTTCGCCTCCGATAAAAGTTGTCGCAACGCCTCGGGTTGTCCCTGCTCAACGCGAATCAAGGCCAAGGCCAGCACAGGACGTTCATCTACCGGAGCTTCAGCAGCAAGGTTTTTGTAGAGAGATTCAGCCTGTTTACCGGCGTTGCTCTGCCGGTAAACAGGCTGCGAGAAGCAATCCCAGTTCCATGCGTTGACCAGGCTTTGCAGCTTCAAAGCGTGCTTTCAAGCGGTTCAAGCTCTTCACACCCAGGCCTCTGTCCTGTTGCACAAGAACCTGCAGCGCCATGATTTGCAAGTTGTTGGGATGCAGTAGCAGCAAGCGGCTCAATTCCTGGTCAGCGCCCACCGAATCACTGTTCAGACGCATGAGTTCCACCAGGAGCAGGTTCTGATTCAGTGGAAGAGGCCTCTCCCCTTGCCAGCTCTCCAGGAGGATCTGGGCCTCCTTCAGCCTTCCGAGGGACATCAGACGCTCCAGCAGAGACCTTTGCTCGGCTGCGCTGATCGGTCCAAGCTTCAGCTTGTCGATGAGCACATTGACCTGCTGGTCAACAATCCTGCGACTGCCGCGCTGACCGGACGCTGGCGTGCCGTAGGAGGTGAGGAGCAAAGCCAGGCCCACCCCGATGAGGAGAAGGGCGAACAAGACAGACCGGTTTAAGCGCATCCCATGACGCGGAGATGCCGTCAGTCTGAGGAGCCCGCAATGACCTGGCTACAGTTAATGCCTGGGCCGCGTCATCGCCCTCATCTTCAATGCGAGACCATCCGATCCCACCGGTTACCGAACCTCTCCAATACCGGGCGATCGGTGTCGTCAGGGGCGTCTACACCCCGAAAGACGAGGATCAGCTCACCCGAGGTGTTCTCACTGTCGAGGGTGGCGTTGAGCTTGAAACTGTTGTTCTTGGAAGGGTCTTGACCCTGATGAGGAAACACCTGGCGATGGAACATCCCCATCTCTGGGTGGTCTATCCCCGATGTCGCGACAGCGACCATCTGCATCTGCAGATTGCTGGCATTTGGGAACCCAGCACTCTGGCTCCTGATCATCCGGATGCAACGGATGAGCTTCCCGAAGGCGATGATTTTTTCTCGGTCCGAGGAGAGCTGATCTTCACGAAGCCGGAAACCGGAGACCTCGTTGTGAAGGTGCGGCAACAGGCCAGGGCCGATGGAAGTCGTCCGTTGCCGTTCAAGATCCAGGTCAAAGGTGAGATTCCCCTCGAGCACCTGCGGCATTTCGTTGGCCTCGAGATCAGGCGCCAAGGTCAGGAACTGCACCTTGAAAACTTTGAGGTGATCGCTCCGATGCCCACCCGTGGCGGGAAGTCGAAAGGAGGTCGTGGACAGGCTGCAAAGCGCGGCCCCACTGCCAGAAACAGCAGCCGCGCCCGTCCCTGATGGCCGAAAGCCAGGGATCCATTGATATCGCAAGAGCCGGTGTTGCTGTCGCTGCCCTGACTGGCCTCGGCGCCTTCGGACCTGCCATGGGGTTGTCAGCGGCTTGGATCGTGGTGCTCGTTGGCGGTGTTCTCGTTGCACTGAGCGTTGATGCCGCAACCTGGCAGGGAATGGGGGGGCACTTGCTCGCGGAAACACTGCCGGGTGGTGAATCCCGATTGCGCCGTATTGCCGTGCACGAGGCAGGGCATGTGTTGATTGCCCAGACCGAAGCGCTGCCGGTTCAGAATGTTTTTATCGGAACCTTGGCTTGCTTAAGGGCCGGCCTCCGTGCCAGTGGAGCCACTGAATTCACGGTTCCAGACAGTGTGCGGATGCCCCTGGAAGATTTGAGGCGCTGGAGTCGTGTGCTTCAGGCCGGCATGGCTGCAGAAACAGTGATCTATGGATCAGCACGGGGTGGAGCCGACGACCGTGCGCTGTTAGGCCAGCTCTGGGGACTCTCTGGACACGACGTGCCAACCGCTCAGCGGGAGCAGCGACGGGCCCGTCGCGAGATTGAACAGCAGCTCCGAACCCGGCGATCCGATCTGGAGGATGCTGTTGGTGAGTTGCTTGAATCGGCTCCGCGGCTAGGCCGTTGATCCCTTGGCCGCCATGAACCGCCTGCATATCGACTGTCCCACGGGTCTTGCCGGGGACATGCTTTTGGCAGCTTTCCTCGATCTGGGCGTGCCCCAGCAGGTGATCGAAACGCCGCTGGCAACCCTTGGGTTGCACGATCGGTACCGTCTTGATGTGGAGGAGGCCCGCAGCGGTGGCCTTCGCGGCAAACGGCTAAGCGTGACGGCGACAGAATCAGCGCCTCAGCATCGTCATTGGGCAGAGATTCGTCGCAGCATTAGCGATGCTGCTTTGGCGCCTGAATTGCGCGAGCGCGTGCTTGCGGTGTTCACCGCACTTGCGGAGGCGGAAGCGACTGTGCATGGGGTGGCCGCCGATGCCGTGCATTTCCATGAAGTGGGTGCCATTGATGCTCTGGTGGATGTGGTGGGCGTGTGCTCCGCTGTTGACCATCTCGCCCCTGTGGCAATCAGTTGTGCCTCTCCAGCGGCAGGTTCGGGCTCGGTGTCCACAGCCCACGGTCAGTTGCCGGTCCCCGTGCCGGCGGTTCTGGAGTTGTCTCGACGTTTCTCGATCCCTTTGCTGCGTAGCGACGCTTCACCGGAAGGGGAGCTCACGACTCCCACAGGTCTTGCCCTGGTTGCAACCCTGGCCAATCGATCGGAAGCACCGGAATCGCTCTTGCCCCAGTCGATTGGCATCGGGCTCGGCCATCGGGTCCTGGATCGCCCCAATCTGCTTCGTGTGATTCAGATGTCGCAAGCCGAGGATCTGGATCTCGGCCCGCGTTTGCAGACGATTGTTGTGCAGGAGGCATGGATTGACGATGCGTCCGCTGAAGACCTCGCAGTGCTAACCACCGCCTTGCGAGGGGCCGATGCCGTTGACGTGGCCGTCCAGCCTGTTCAGATGAAGAAGGACCGGCCGGGTTGGTTGGTCTCAGCGCTTGTGGCGCCTGAGCGGGCGTCAGCGTTGCGTGCGGTCTGGTTCGATATCAGTTCCACGATCGGTTTGCGGGAACGACAGCAGGCACGATGGCTCCTTCCCAGACGGCGTGGCGTCCTCACCAGCGGTGTCGGAGCGCTTCGGGCCAAGCAGGTGCAGCGCCCGAATGGCCGCTGCACCCTTAAGCCGGAGGCGGATGATCTGCAGCGTCTCAGCCACGAAACGGGTCGCTCGATCGCGGAACTCCGCGAGCTGGTTCGGGATGCCGTCTTTGAACCCTCTGAGCCCTGGTGG
>QCSN01000080.1 GCA_003211515.1 Synechococcus sp. AG-670-F04 | reverse complement strand
GAGCTTCGTTTGTAGCTTTTGATTGTTGAACATATTTTGGATGTTGACAGCGTCGCCTGAAATTCGTACAAATGTTCTTAACAGGATATCTGAAGATAGATGGATTACCTTGGCTTCCCAACTGATTAAAACTGGTCAACCGCGGTCGTGTGACCCGCTTGACCCGGATTTGCCGCCTGGGGAAGAAGAAGCTATTGCAATGCTCGTAGCTGGAAAATTGGAGGCAATGGGCATGTCTGTTCATACCTATGAAAGCATGCCACACAGGCCCAATGTCGTCGGTGTGTTAAAGGGGAGCGGCGATGGTCCAGTACTGATGATGAATGATCATATGGATACCTACCCCGTAGTTGAACCTCACAAATGGGATAAAACGAACTTTGATCCCTTCAAAGCAACCCGTCATGGTGATTTGTTGTACGCGAGAGGTTCTTCGGATACGCGTGGAAACATGGCTTCAGCATTGATCGCTGCCCAAGCATTAGTTGAGGAAGGTGTGAAGCTGAAGGGTGATCTGATGTATTGCTTATGTGTTGATGAGGAGCGTGATGGAACTCATGGTTCTATTTACTTAACTGAGACAATTGGTATTAAAGCTGACTACTCTATTACTGCTGAGCCAACCGCATGGGAAAACTCACAGTCAGGCGAATGGGGTATGAATCTCTCAGTGGCTAATGGAGGTCATTGTTTGGTTGAAATTACAATTGTTGGCCAAAAGGCACATATTTGGCGACCAGATACAAGTAATAACGCCATTGTTGAGGCATCCAAACTTGTCCCATTGCTTGAAGCAATGTCTTTTACCCATACACCGACAAATTTTATGGGTCATACCCCACCATGTACAACAATCGTGCGTATCAGGGGTGGGTTGCCTGGAGAAATGCAATTTTCTCCTGATGAATGCAAGATCACTCTTGCTGTCGTAGGCATTGTTCCAGGTATGACGATGCAATCTATTATTTCTGATCTTGAGTCTGTGACTTCAAAGATGTTTGACGGCAGAGAGGATATCACCTACAGCGTTAAACAAGTACCAGATTCGTTGTTTGTAGAGGCGACGGAGCCTGTACCGATGGACGAAGAACCGTGTCGATCTATATGTAAAGCCTATGCCACGTTGATGGATGGAGCTCAACCAATACCAAATCGAAAAAATGCTTTTAACGATACGATTCGCTTCCGCCAGGCCGGGATTAATGCAGTGACTTTTGGTCCTGGTGAAGATGGTTGGGCCCCTGACAATGAAAGTATTTCTATTACAAAGGCAGTTATGGCAGCACGAATGTATGCATTAACAATTATGGATATTCTGGAGGTTGACAATGATGTTGAGTGATTTAAAAATTTCTCATTCATTCAGGCTGTTTCGAAAACCACTGCGATTGTTCAGGACGTTCTCTTTCGATAGATATTTCTATGCCTCTATTTCTACAGTTCTTGTTCTATTTTTACTTTGGATATTTTTAACTTCGACAGGGATTGCTGACGAGTTGTTCTTGCCTGGTCCTGTCAAGGTATGGGAATCCTTTCTATCAGTTCTTACTGAAGGTTATCAAGGTAGCACCTTGGTTGTTCATGTGTATACAAGTTTGCTGAGGATACTAATTTCATTCATGCTTGCGTGCATTGTAGGTATCCCCTTAGGAATATTGATGGGAGCGTCGAAGTTTGCGCGTGCACTTCTAAATCCTCTCATTGAATTCTACCGCCCTTTACCACCTCTTGGCCTTTATACCTTATTGGTCATGTGGCTCGGAATTGGTGAGGAATCCAAACTCTCTTTGCTCTTTTTGGCAGGTTTGCCAGGTGTGATTATTGCCACTATTCAGGCTGTGCAAGATATTGATGAATCCTATCTACGAGTTGCACGTGGTTTAGGTGCTTCCAAAAGAACGATCCTTCTCAACGTTTATTTGCCTGCTGCTGGTCCGACAATTCTTGCTGGTATGAGGATTTCCCTCGGTTTTGTTTACACTGTTCTGGTTGCAGCGGAGATTGTCGCAGCTACCGCTGGTATTGGTTGGATGATTTGGGATGCCTCAAAATTCCTTTTGTCCGACGTCGTGATTATGGGGTTAATCGTGTTGGGGCTGACAGGTATAGCCCTTGATTTATTCATGCGTATGTTGGGAAAATTATTAATGCCATGGACTCGAAAATCTAGATTTGGAACATCTTAAATTAGGTTGTTTCATTTCTAACTACACATCTATTCACCAATCATGTTTTTGTTTTCTTTCAAAAAATTCTTTGCGTTATCTACAGGCTTTGCTTTGGCTTTTGGTGGCCTAGCTTCGTCTGTTTCAGCTGCCCCAAAACCTAAAAACATTACTGTTGGTTATCTCAACTTAGTTAATGCCCAACTGGTCACTAAGAATCTTGGTCTCATCCAAAAATATATGCCAGGTGTTAAAATTAAATATATTAAGGTTGGCGGTGGAGGTGATATGTTGAGAGCTATTGCTGCAAAACAAGTTGATTTTGGTGGCTTAGGCAATCCACCCACGGCTATTGGTGTTACTAAGGGTCTTCCAATTCAGGGAACTATGGTGCTGAATATGCTCGGTGCTGTTGAGGCTATGGTCGTGCGTAAAAGTGCAAATATCAAAACTTGGAACGACCTAAAAGGGAAAACGATTGCCGCCCCATTCGGTTCCACAACGCATTATTTACTGTTGAAAGCACTGTCGGACGCAGGAATTAAGCCTTCATCAATGAAGATTCTTGATTTACGTCCTGCCGACATCGCAGCTGCATGGGCCCGTGGTGATATTGATGCCGCGTGGTATTGGGAGCCCAATCTTGATAAGGCAGTGAAGGATGGTGGTGAAATCTTTATCACATCTGGCGATATGGAGAAGAAAGGGTACCCAACCTGGGACGTTGGTGTTGTTATGAATTCTTTTGCTAAAAAATATCCTGACTATGTTGTCAGGTTTGTTAAGGCTGAATGTGAAGGCATTGATTATTGGATTAACAATCCTATTAAGACTGCTAAGATTATTGCAAAAGAGCTGTCCTTGTCATTACCTGATGCGACCCGTATGATGAAAGGTACCGAAATGGTTCCCTGCAAAACTCAGCTGACCTCTCGATACATTGGTAAGTCTGGTCGTATTGGCGGATTCGCTGATACTCTTGTTGAAACATCTAAGTTTCTTGTATCACAGAAACGTCTTCCCAAGCAGTTGACGCGTAAGAACTACGAAGCCTTTATCAATCCTGTTTGGCTTGAAAAAGCTGTCAAGTGATTCTTATTTAAATCTTATTTCTGGCTGAGGCAATCACATTTGTTGAGTTGCCTCACATTTTTCTACCTATGTCTATCCTTCCCTGTAACAATTTTTCTCTATCGATTAGTTCTCTACGGGAATATTATTGCTCTGTTGGATCCTCTCCAGTTGATGTTATAAACGAAGTTTACAAGCGTATTCAACTGGATGGCAGGGACGACGTTTGGATTAACCTCCGTCCTCTAGAGGATTCTCTCCAGATTGCAGAGCATCTAATGGGAAAGTCAAGAGATAATTTCTCTTTGTTTGGCGTGCCATTTTCAGTGAAAGACAATATTGATGTTGATGGATTACATACAACTGCTGCATGTCCAACATTTTCTTATCGACCTTCTGTTTCTGCGAATGTGGTGAGGCGTCTAGAACACGCTGGTGCTATTTGCATTGGTAAAACCAATTTAGATCAATTTGCTACTGGCTTAAACGGCACTCGCTCACCCTATGGCCCTTGTCGTTCAGCATTTAATCTTGATTATGCATCTGGCGGCTCTAGTTCAGGATCTGCAGTGTCTGTAGCTTTGCATCAAGTAAGTTTTTCCATTGGTACAGATACTGGCGGCTCCGGACGAATTCCTGCGAGTCTCAATAATATTTTTGGCTTGAAGCCTACGGTTGGATCACTAAGCTCTCACGGTCTGGTTCCCTGTTGTCCGAGTCTTGATTGTCCATCTGTTTTTTCTTTGTCAGTTGATGATGCACTTGAAGTGGCTCAAACTATGTATGCATCTGATCCTTCCGATCCTACATTGAGGCTATCTGCCGAAGCCCCACTTTTTAGTCTGCCATCCTTATCGTCTGATCTTTGTGTTCTTGTTCCACAGCCCGAACAACTTGAGTTCTTTGATAACGCTGACGGCCACAACCTTTACATCAGAGCAGTCGATTATGTTCGAGACCTCGGTTTTAAGGTTGAGTTTTTCGATTTCGCTCCGTTTGTCGAAGCTGGAAATTTCTTGTTCGATGGTCCATGGCTTGCCGATCGTTACGCGTCTATTGGAGCCTTCCTTGAGGATCATCCTCTTGATGTTCTTGATACAACCTATGGCATTGTCCAAAAGGGTTCACTGGTGACAGGAGAGCAGGTGTTTAAGGCTCAGGAACGTGTCCAGCAGATCAAGGCCAAGATCCGATTGCTTGCTAAAGAAGGTCAATTGTTTTTGTTCCCAACAGTCGCGCCTCTGTGTACTGTTAGTCAAATTCAGGCTAATCCAGTAGAGCTTAACAACCAGTTTGGTTATTACTCGTACTTTGCCAATGTACTTGATCTTTGCGCTTTCTCATTTCCATTCGCGTTTTACCCGAATGGTATGCCATTCGGCCTAACAGTGATGGCACCAGCTTTTAATGATGGTGTTGTCGCATATTTCGCGAAGGCATTTACTGATTCTTTGAATTCAGTATTTGGAAAATCACGTTTCTCACTCTCTTGATTGATCATGTCCGCATCCGCGCCACAGCCCTTAGTCACACAAGGACGGGTCTCAATCGATAATTTATCCGTTTCTTTTAGTAGTCGTGGTCAAGATATTCTTGCTATACAGGACGTCAATATATCTATCTGCCCTGGCGAATTTGTTTGTTTGCTAGGTCCTTCTGGGTGTGGTAAATCGACATTACTCAATTGTGTGGCGGGATTTGTTAAGCCGACTTTGGGATCAATTTCAGTTGACGATGAAGCCATTACAGGCCCCGGTCCTGATCGTGGAATGGTTTTTCAGCAGCATTCGCTTTATCCCTGGAAAACCGTACTTCAAAATATTGCATTTGGGCCCGAGGTTACTGGTCGAGGCAAAGGCTCTCCTAAGAGTACCGCTCAGACCTTTTTGAAAATGGTTGGTCTCAGTAAGTACGCAGAGTATTATCCCCATGAGTTATCGGGTGGAATGCAACAAAGGGTTGGTATTGCACGTGCTCTCGCTAATTATCCCAAACTTCTGTTGATGGATGAACCCTTTGGAGCTTTAGATTCGCAAACACGTTTGATGATGCAAGAGAATCTATTGAGGTTATGGAGGGACTTGTCGATCACTGTCTTGTTTGTTACTCATGACGTCGATGAGGCAGTATTTTTATCAGATCGTGTTCTTGTAATGGGATCCAATCCAGGTAGGATTGTTCGAGATCTACCAGTCAATTTGTCTCGTCCACGTGATACCGATACGACGGTGAGTCGTGAGTTTGTCGAGTTGAGAAAGACGTGCTTGGACTTGATAAGACTTGAGTCATTAAAGGCTTTTCATGAACACAACTGATTGACGAGGCACTTTGATATTCGCCCCCTTGTCTAATGTTTTCTTAGTCTTTCTGTTTTGATGATTAGTTATTTCAATACTTGGCTGCTCGATTGAATTTATCAATTTATTTTTGTATCGGATGCTACCTAATAATTGGATAATGAATCAACCGCTACCTT
>QCSN01000079.1 GCA_003211515.1 Synechococcus sp. AG-670-F04 | reverse complement strand
GGAATCGCAGATGGTATGGGAGAGCAGTGCTGGCACCCTCTCGCCAAAGTCGGCGCGCGTGAATCGTCTTGAGGCTCTGTTTCGGGCCCTCGTTCTCGGTGTTCGTGATTACGCCGGGAAATGTGGATTCACGAAAGCCCTGCTCGGGCTCAGTGGAGGAATCGACTCAGCCCTGGTAGCGGTCATCGCTGCTGGAGCACTCGGCTCAGACCAGGTGAGCGCTCTGCTGATGCCATCCCCCTGGAGCTCCCGCGGGTCGATCGACGATGCCCTGGCCCTGGCTCAACGGCTGAGGGTCACAACCCGTACCGTGCCGATCGATGGGTTGATGGACAGCTACGACCTGGCCCTGAGTCCTGCCCTCGGCGAAATCCCTACAGGGATTACTGCTGAAAACCTCCAGTCGCGCATTCGCGGCACTCTGCTCATGGCCGTTGCCAACCACCAGGGGCAGTTGCTACTCACCACAGGCAATAAATCAGAGCTGGCGGTTGGTTACTGCACTCTTTATGGGGATATGAACGGGGGATTGGCCGTGATCGGCGATCTCTACAAAACAACCGTGTTCGCTCTCTGCGCATGGTTGGACAGTGACGAAGCCTTCTCCTGTCGACAGGAGCTCGGCTTGCCCGGCAACGGAGAGCTGGTGGGGCAGGCGATCCGCCACAAGCCTCCCAGTGCTGAACTGCGTCCTGATCAGAAAGACAGTGATTCCCTGCCGGACTATGGCGAGCTTGATTGCATTCTTAAGCGGTTGATCGAAGGCCGGCAGAGCGGATTAACTCTGATCGCCGACGGACATGACCCCGCGCTGGTTCAACGGGTGGAAACACTGGTGCAGCGGTCGGAATTCAAGCGGCGCCAGGCAGCACCGTTGCTCAAGGTCAGCCCTCAGGCCTTCGGCACCGGCTGGAGACGCCCGATTGCATCAGCGTGATCTTTCTGGCGGTAACGGCGACCCGGCGCCAGATTGAAGAGATCATCAGGTGAGGGTCGAAGCCCCATGGCAGCCTCCGTCCTCACGGCCCCGATGGCCAGTATCGGTGTGCCAAGGGAAATCAAAGCCGACGAGCAAAGGGTTGCCCTGACACCCGATGCCACGCGTGAACTCGCAAGCCAGGGATTGGAAATTCGGATCGAAAGCGGAGCAGGTGCCGGTGCGGGCATTGGCGATGACGCGTTCGCCGCGGCAGGGGCCCAAGTGGTCAGCCGGGAGGAAGCCTGGGCCGCTCATCTCGTGGTGAAGGTGAAGGAACCACAGCCGGGCGAGTTCGGCTTCCTGCGGGACGACATGGTGCTGTTCACCTATCTGCACCTGGCGGCTTACCCACACGTGGGTGAAGCCCTTCTTGCCGCAGGCACCACGGGAATTGCTTACGAAACAGTGCAGCTCGAGAGCGGCAGCCTCCCTCTGCTGGCGCCGATGAGCGAAATCGCAGGCCGCCTTGCGGCCCAGGTGGGTGCCCACCTGCTTGAACGCCCCCACGGCGGGCGTGGCGTTTTGATCGGGGGATGCACGGGTGTCCGACCAGCGCGCGTGGTGGTGCTCGGTGCCGGCACAGTGGGCTGGAACGCCGCGCGGTTGGCAGCAGCGATGGATGCGGAGGTGATGCTGCTGGATCGCTCACCGGAGCGACTGCGCAGCCTGGAGGACGCTCGGCGCGGTCGGTTGATGAGCGTTGTTAGCAGCAGAGGCCTGCTCGAGCGGCTCGTACCCAGCGCGGACCTGCTGATTGGTGCTGTTCTGACCCCGGGAGGCAGGGCGCCCACCCTCGTGGATGAGGCCATGGTGCAGCAGATGAAACCAGGTTCGGTGATCGTCGACGTGGCGATTGACCAGGGCGGCTGCGTCGCCACCAGCCGTGAAACCACCCATACCGATCCAACCGTAACGATCGACGGTGTGCAGCATTATGCGGTCGGCAACATGCCCGGAGCCGTGCCGTTCACCTCCACCGAAGCGCTGGTGAGTGTGACCCTGCCGTACATCCTCGGCATCGCCGGCCGCGGCCTCGAAGAAGCGGTGACGGAACGACCGGAACTGCTCTCAGGACTCAACACAGTCCAAGGAGCCGTGTGCCACCCAGGCGTTGCCAAGGCTCTCGACGTACCACCACGCCACCCGATGGCCTGCTTGCGTTGAAAACGTGGCCGGTGGGGCTCGGGTGCACCTTTAAGGCAATCAAGACACAATTCTCGTGTCACCGATAGCCACTGAGTTTGAAGCAAGCTTTTAGTGAAGCGTTGATGCTCAATGCTTGATTGCTAAGGATTTTCCGCTGCAGAAAGAATGATGGCACAAGCATCAAATGTTCAGGTTCTTCAATCGCAGTGGGAGGTGATTGATGTGCAAAAACCTCCAGAACAAACAATAATTACTGTGATTGCCAATTCCAGCAGTCGTTAAACAAGACGTTCCTCGCATCCTTTGAAATATGGCAGCCATTGAGATATGGCAGCTATTGAGGCCATTCCTTTGAGATTGACCTCTTTGCTGCTGGCAGACGAGCCTGGGGCCATGTTCCGATAGCGCTGACCTTGGCGATCAAAGCGAGCCAAGCCAAACATCTCATCTGCTCCTGAGCGATCAACTGAATGCCGAAGACAAAAGCTCATGTGGTGAGTAAACTGGCTCGAACAATCACGGCAAATCAACATGAATGACCCAAGGGAAACTGAGGAGCTCAGTCAAGATCAATTGTCTGACGTCCAAGGTGCAGCGGCGTACGGTGGCTCCGCTTGTCCTGCGGTCTCGAACAAGCGAATCAAGCCTGGCAAGCTCTCAAGCGAGGAGCCGAAGCTCGAAATCAAGCGCAGGGGAATAAAGCCTGAATAATTAGTGTTACTGGGTAGTGGAATTAAAGCGAGATGCCAATCTTCGGGTAGACAAACTGCGAATCTGCCCGCAGGAGTTTTACAAATTTGACGCGCCAGAAAATTTGCTAACTGATGTTTTATCAGCTTTAAAAACTCTCGACATTTCTCAGTCGCAACAAAGAACCGGTGGGCAAGATCCAGGATTTTTCTTTAATCTCAACCGCTATCCCTTGAAGGCCCATTCCCCCTTTTTGGAGCTGCACGGCTGGCTGCATCAATGCCTTGCTGTGACGAGGGACAATATTTCGTGGAGTTCAAAGTTTTTTCAGCAACTCGAGATCACTCAAAGCTGGATCAATATTTCTCATCAAGGTAACGACCATGCGATGCATACGCACCCTCTATCAATTTTGTCGGGCATCCTTTCCCTGGCTGGTCATGTCGAAACTAATTTTTACGTCGAATCGATTTACTCACTGCCACCCTTGTTGTGCCCCGATGCGATGGACTCGGACCTGCTGATCAAGCAAACCCTGAGTCTTGATTCAGGGGTGTTAGTTATCTTTCCATCAGTGCTCAAGCATGATGTTTCGGTTCACTCTAGTAGCAAGAAAAGAATTACATTGTCATTTAATTCATTTTTCTCTGGCACGATTGGAGACCCGTCAATGCTGTCAGCAATCAACCTAAATCTTCAGTAATCAAAACCCAACACGTGGTTCCAATCGATCACGTGGGTTCAAGGATCAATGGCTTGATGTAGAGCCAATCTCCTTCTAAGTGGTTGCCGCGGCGTTGAAATAGAGAGGTCTCTCGTAGGTTGCCATCGCTGTGGCAAGCCTCAAATTGCACTATCCCTTCGCAATCATTCAACCCACCTCGTTCAGTTGCCAGGATCCTGAGCCCCGTCCAGCGGACCTGACGACAGGCGATCCGCAGAATTCGGCGGCGCTCCCCTGCAGGGATGCCCTCCTCAGGATGGGTGGCCATCAAAAAAACCACTTCTTCTTTGACGAATGCTGAATAACGGGAACGCATCAACTTTTCGGCTGTGCTTGGGCGTCGGTCACCCCGATGCAGAGGGCCGCAGCAGTTGCCATATATCCCCCCCCCACAAGGGCATGGGCTCTGATCTTGGTTTGAACCGAAACCACCTGGCATCAGGACAACCGCTGCAAGGCGGGCAACGGTCGTTCCAATGTTGTTGGACTCAAACCTTCACGCAGGGCCAGCAGCAGCCCAGCCGCCTCGGCATAACTTCGCGCATGCAGAACCCCATCCTGTAGTCCTAGGGCACGGGCGGTGACGGAATGCACCGAAGCGTTCTCCACTGCGATCAAAGGGATCCGTCGCTCCAGACACGCAAGCACCGCTTCACCCCCAAGGGCTCCTGCCGGAGCCACCACCGCACCAAGCTGGTCCGCGGTGATTGCCCCGACCTGCGGTTGGTCAGCCCCAAGCAAATCAGGAGCACGACTGAGACCTACCAGCACGCAGGCTAAAAATGTGTGCCCCAGTTCCTCACTTGCAGCAAGTGGATCAAGCTGGGGATCGAGGGGTAACGGATCAAGGGCAGGGGCATGGGCGCAAGGCATCCGCAGGTGACGCACCAGCAGATGACTGATCACTGCTTCTGCGCCGGCAAGGGCATCCACACCCTCGCCGTGTCGGTATGCCGTTAGATCATCGCTGTGGGGATCATCAGGAAATCTGGCGACAACAGCAATCGCCGTGGCGCCAAGGTCCCTTAAGCGCTCTCCGGCACGGAGCAGTGCATCCGGCCGCTCCAGTGTGCCCCAGCTGGCACCGCTCTCACCTTTCTCAAGGTGAACCCCCAGCGGTACATCAGTCGTTACCACGGGACCAATTTCAAGTCCGAGGGCTGCACGACAGGCATCAGCGACCTGAAGATGTCGCTGCAACAGCTCGGATTCGATATCAAGGTCCAGAAGCAATCCGATGCGTTGGAGGCGTATCGGCCGAAACGCCCACTCACCGGCTGCGAAACGATCGAGAGCGTATCCCTCGAGGTAGTGGATGCGGGGGTCGCTCCAATAGAGCGAGGCAGCGTTCATCACATTGGGATGGGTGATCAAGCACCCTGTGGCCGCTGCCAGGAGCCGAGCACTGGGTATTGCGTCCCCCGCGAAACCGCCGATTGCACAACCGATGCCGGTGGGCACCACCATCACGGTGGGCAAGGATGCGGCAGAGGCAACAACGGCACTCACGCGAGCAACACAGCCTCAACAACCACCTGGCGTTCGGATCCATCAGCGGGCTGCTCGACAGCGGTAATGGCCCAACGCAAGGGATCTGCCCGGATCTGAATCGTCTCGAGAACCCAGGATCTCAGGCCGGAGGCAGGGATGGTATCCGGCCATGGAATGACCAGTCGGCGAGCTTTGAGCCTCATTTTTGGTATTGACCAAACTGCGCTTCGTACAACGCATCTTCTTGACCAGCCTTCAGCGTTAGATCGGCTCGGGGGAAAGCGACACAGAGCAGTGCGTACCCCTTGTCCTGCAGATCAGCCTTGACTCCCATCGCATCGGGTTGATCCACCTCACCTTCCGAGATCACAGCCGCACAGGTGGTGCAAACCCCGGAACAACAGGAACTAGGAAGCATGACCCCAGCTGCTTCAGCCGCCTGGAGCACGCTCTGATCAGCCCGACAGCTAAAGCGGTGGGTTGCTCCCTCGAACTCTGCATGAACAGTGAACGTCGCCACGGTGCCGGAGCTTTCGGACATCAAGAACCAATCGCATCTCACGATTATTTTTCCAGAGAGCCCTGAGGCCTTGTGAGCCATCTGATTATCCACATCGGTGCAGGGAAATGCGGGTCAAGCAGCATCCAATGGATGCTCAAGAAAGCCGCACGACGTCCCAACCGCCACAAACTCAGCTATCAACAACTTCAGCCACGCGTCATTCTCGGGCTTAACCAATCTGAACCTCAAGCCTTAGCAATCACGAAGCAG
>QCSN01000078.1 GCA_003211515.1 Synechococcus sp. AG-670-F04 | reverse complement strand
GATCGTGGGCCTGAGGGAATCAACCGTGAAGGTGACGGTGTTGTTGTTATCAGAGCCGTCGTTGTTGGCGTTGCCGGCCAAATCAGAGAAGGTGTCTGAGCCAACAGAGATCACCCCATCGGTGGTGCTGCCTGGGTTGGGAGTGAAGAAGGCGGAATAGGAGGTTGAGGAATGAGCAGTCCAGTTGGAGAGGGTGCCGCCGGAGATGGAGACGTCGGATTGGAGGAAGTTTGTGGAGGGCTCAGAAAGTGTGAAGGTGAGGGTGGATGTATGGCCGGCAGCTAAGGAATCGTCAGGATCGTCATCGCTGATAGCGATGGTGGGGCTGACGGTATCAATGGTGAAGCGGACGGAATTATTGGGATCGGCATCATCGTTATTGGTGTTGCCGGCTGCATCGGAGAAGGAGCCACTACCAACAGAGACAACAGCGTCTGTGCTGCTGTTGTCTGGTTGGAAGATTGCAGAATAACGATCTCCTGCACCGGAGAATTCTGCGAGAGTGCCTCCAGTGACATCGATATCTGAAAGGGTGAAGTCAGTTGAAGATTCTGAGAGGATAAATGTAATTTTTGCTGTTTCGCCAGCCTTTAAGTAATCTTGGTCTGAACGGATGGCAATCGTTGGCCGATCTGTGTTGATATGGAAGCTGATTCGATTGTCGGCATCGGAACCATCCTCGTTGAAGTTTCCAAATGAGTCAGAGAACTTGGAACTCGCGACTGAGACAACCCCATTGGTTATGCTGTTGCTATCGGGTGTAAAGACAGTGGTGTAACTTTTGCCTGAGCCAGTGAAATTTGAGATTGATCCTCCAGCGACAGTTAAGTCGTTGACGTTGAAATCGGACGTTGATTTTGATAGTTCGAATTCAATGATTGCTTGATCGCCTGCGCTCAGGGATAATTTATTTGCTTTTAATGCGATTTCAGGTAGGACTGTATCTGTGCGTATGATGACGCTTTTGGTTCCATTGTTGTTGAAATTTCCTGCTTTATCTGAAAATGAGAAGTTTGCTACAGAGACTTCTGAATTGCTTGTTCGATTTGCTTGCGGTGTAAAGGTCGCTTTGTAGTTTTTGTTCGAGACTGGATTCCAGTTCGATAAAGTCCCTCCAATGGCCGAAATATCGGACAATGTGAAGTCTTTAGAGGATTCGGTTAATGAAATATGGATTGTGTTTGTTTGTCCTGTTCTGATCCAACCTGGGCTCGCGCCAATCGATGCGATGGCGGGAGCGGTTGTGTCTTTGGTGGTGGTCTCGGAGGCCTGGGCTGCAGAATTGCCGGCTCGATCGTCGACATCGGCAGTGATGGTGAGTGTGCCGTCGTTGAGGGAGGAGAGATCGAGATTGGAGAGTGAATAGCTGTTGCTGTTGGTGGTGGCGGTGGTGTTGATGGGTGTGCCGCCACCAGAGGAGGAGATGGCGATGGAAACGGTTTGTCCGTCTTCTGCGCCAGAGGTGGTGCCAGTGATGGAGGCGGAGCCAGCTTCTGCCGCGTTGAGGAAATCATCACCGCCATCGTTGACGGCAACAGAGATGGTGGGAGCAGCGGTATCAACCGAGAAGCGGACGGAGTTGTTGCGATCGGAACCGTCGTTGTTGGTGTTGCCGGCCGCATCGGAGAAGGCGCCACTGGCGACCGAGATCAGGCCATCTGCGGTGCTGTTGTTGGAGGGTGTGAAGGAGGCGGAATAGGAGGTGGAGGAATGAGCGGTCCAGTTGGAGAGGGTGCCTCCGGAGATGGAGACGTCGGATTGGAGGAAATCTGTGGAGGGCTCAGAGAGTGTGAAGTTGAGGGTGGATGAATCGCCGGCAGCTAGGAAATGATCAGGATCGTCATCGGAGATGGCGATGGTGGGCCTGATGGCATCAGGGGGCGGGGTTGGAGAAGGAGAAGGCGTAGTGGTATCAACGGAGAAGGTGACGGTGTTGTTGCTATCGGAACCGTCGGTGTTGGCGTTACCCGCTGTATCGGTGAAGGTGCCACTGGCGACCGAGATCACGCCATTGGCGGTGCTGTTGTTGGTGGGCGTGAAGGTGGCGGAATAGGAGGTGCCGGAGCCAGAGAAATTGGTGAGGGTGCCGCCGGAAACGGTGACGTCGGATTGAATGAAATTGGAGGAGGCTTCTGAGAGGGTGAAGGTGATGGTTGCGGTATCACCAACCCCTAGGGAGTCATCGCCATCGTCGTCTGTGATGGCGATGCTGGGCCGGATGGTATCGACGGTGAGGGTGAGAGATTGCCATGTAGTCACACTGTCGGCGTCGACTGCACGCTCGCTGGCTGTATTCCCTGTTGTGCTGACAGACGCCATGACGTGAACTTCATAAATTCCGTCGGAGTTGATATCAGTGTTATTTCCAGCAGTTGGAACAGAACTTTCGTTGATAAATTCGAGTTCTCCTGTTGTATTGTCGATACTAAAAAGTGATGCGTCAGCGCCTCCTGCTAGAGACCAAAAGGTTGATTGCGAGTCGCTAGGGTTACCAGTATTTGAGTAGGTGTGCACACTCAGAGTGTTAGGGGCTAGGGCGAATGAAACGCTGCTATCACCAGCCGTACCGCTCGGACCGTTGATGAGAATTTTTTGCCCTAATAGTGGATTTAGATCATTGTGACCTCCTGTGCCATTGATTCCTGCAACCATGTCAGTTGGGTGCTTGCCTTGGACTGTATTTTGTGCGTTGTAGTCGAACTCAAGGATCAAGAAATTGGTGTTATCAGTGCTGAAAAAATCTGTAGATTTGGCACTGTAAAGGACAATCAAACTAAAGTCTTCATTCCAGTTTGTGCTTCCTCCTGTTGTGAATGAGCCGGAATAGTTGCCGGCCTGATAGCTGTTTTTTTGGCTCGAGTAGTCGGAATGAGACCAGCTTCCTTGAATGAAATAGTTTTGTCCGATCGTTAGGTCTGTTAGAGAGTCTCCGCTGCTGAGTAAGTTAAATGAATTGTTGGGAAGGTAGAGATAGTATTGGGAATGGTTGAAGTCGTAGATGACATCAGTGCCATTTCCAAATGTGATTGTTTCGTTGTTCAGCAGGGTTGCACTGCTTCCAAGATTTCCTGCGTCTGTCCAGATTGTGGAGTCACCATCATGTTGGTAAACAGTTTCAAACTTCCCGTTGCTTGCTCCTCCACCATTGATGATGTCGGCGCCTGGGCCGCCCTCAAATCTGTCTTGATCGGCCCCTCCATCAAGGAGGTCATTACCGTTGCCACCAGTGAGTAAATCACTGCCACCGTTGCCTTGTAAACAATCATTGCCATCATTTGTCGATGCTTCTTGGCCAACTTGATTGCCATCGCCACGCAGGATATCTCTTGCGACGCCACTAATAAGCGTGTCGTTTCCTTCGCCGCCAAATAAGTAATTGGTGAAGGTATCCCTTAAGGCTTCAGTCTTTCCGTAAATTCTGTCAGCACCGCCGCCTCCATAAATGTAATCAGCCCCTCCTCCTCCCCCTATAGTGTCATTGCCACCAAATCCATAGATTGTGTTGCTAGGACCGGTGCCATTGATGGTGTCATTGCCTGATGTTCCATTGATTACTTGAAACTCTGCGCTCAGGGTCTGTCCATTAACACTGATCCAGCCATGGTCATTTCCATTGATGAAATGTGTTTGGTGGTTGGAAAATGTGTTCTTTGGGTTAGAATTAAGTAGTTGTTTGGAGAAGATTTCTCCTTCATCTCCTGGCGTATCTTTCTCCTTGATTTGGCTGTCTAAGTGATGCCCAAATTCCTCTGTCAGGAGTATTAAGACATCAATCTTCTTTGCTGATTTGATCCATTCCTTGTTGATATAGATCGTTCTTGTAGCCTTCGCATACGCTCCAGCGGCGCCCGGCATGGCGCTGCCCGGCAGCATCTCAATGGGTGGAATATCGCGTCTGTCCCCTTTGGCCAGTCGTTCGACGATGCGTTTCAGACGCTCTGTCGCTTGGCCTGGCTTCAGCTTTAGTGCATCAAGGGCTGCTGCGAGAAGGCGACCATCTACTGCCCATGTCTGCAGCTGGTGCAACCAACTCTGATATGGCAGATCGTCAAGCAACACCCTTTCAGGAAACTCTCAGTCCCTTCAATGAATTATGGGCTTTTCTCACAATATTTGAGGGGCCGAAACGTACGCAGTTGCAGATTTAAGCATTTTATGGGGCTTTGGTGTCGCTTCGCTTGAGTGTCTCGCAAGGCAGCCCATGAACGTGCTGTTAAAAGCGATTGGGTTAAGTGGCAACGGCTGCTGAAGCACATCTCCTTTGCGATGTCGCCAACGACCATGAAGCCTCGGTTGCGGCGCTGCTTGGGGTTGAGCAGCAACTGCCGAGCACGATCCAGGCGGATGGAGTGTCACAGGGCGACAATCCGCAGTCCGCAGACCCCCTTGAGCTGTCGTGCTGGTTTGGCTCATTCGTTCCGCCATGTGCAGAACGGTGAACACCGATGAGCGCAGTTGGGAGAGACCCTCTCATGCAAACCCCTGATGGAAGGCCAGTCCGCCCACGAAGCCCGGTAACGCACAAAGTGGTTGAAAGGTTCCAACGTTGTTCCAGCCCAGTTCGCTGGTGCCTGAGTTGAGCAGCCACAGCCGTCCGTCATGCCAGCGGGTTTTGGCAAGCCGAATCGGTGCTTGAGGACAGCCCCGCTTCTAAGTGCACTGATCAAGCTGATCAGTTTCTAAAGTTATTGTTGAAACCATCAATCAAGCATTTCGGGTTGAAGAGTATTTTCGAGGATCTTCAACGGCCGTAATGTTTGTTGCGTTATGCACAAGCTTTTGAGGTTGCGACCTCTCGCTTTATTTAACGTTTAGGCTAAGGGTTCAATCCCTAGAAGGAGTACTGACTCATCGTCAGATTGAATTAGTGGTTCAAAAGTACGCATGGTTCGTTTTGAGACGCCTGTTGTGAGTGCTTTGCTCTGTTTCTTTGTCAAGTCGTCAACAAAGTCCTTTGCTTTTTTGATTTGTTTTTTGCTCAGACTCGCGAGCTGATTGTTTTTAAATGCTCGGGTTTGTTTCTTGTTCAATGCATCAAGTGATGCGGGTTTCAGCCCAGAGATGCTATCAGGAGCAAACTCCATAAGAACATTTGGCTTGAAGGTGGATAGTTCTTCTCCATTGAGAGTCTTGAGGTGCCCTTTCTTCAGGCCTGTCACGGCATCTTTTGTTAGTCTGCTCAACTGATTTTGATCTAGCCCTGAAAAGACATGGCTGGATAAACTCGCTATTTGCTTTGTGGAGAATCCTTTGATGGCTTTTGGTGAGAGGTCAGAAAGCTCAGACTTTGAGACCCTTTTAATATCCTTAAGTGAGAGTTGTTTGACTTGCTTATGTGAGAAATCTGCGAAATTCTCTTTGGGTGCTGCTGGCTTGCCCTTGATAGTTGAGTTGTTAGTTACGATAGTTCTTTTTAATGATGCAACATCATTTCCTTTTTTGTCTTGAATAGCATTGGCATCATCTGCGTTACTTGGATCTGTGTATGCAACGGTGATGTTCTGATTGATTTTAACAGGTTTAGCGAGTGTTAGCTTGAGGGTGGCATCACGAATAGTGATAGCAGTCACTTTATTAGGAATACCATTTGATCGAATCAAAAAGTCATTATTGTTAGCTGATTTTGCTGAGAGCTTTTCGTCGTAGTTTAGTAGAACTTTGTTGCCGGCAGCGTTGGTAGAGGCTGATTTGAATGTTGGTGGTGCGCCGTCAATAATTGAATTATTGGTCACCGCCGTTTGGTTTAAAGATGTAGCATCATTTCCTTTCCTGTCTTGAATGGCATTGGCATCATCTGCAGTACTTGGATCGGTGTATGCAACGGTGACGGACTGATTTTTTTTAACAGGCTTGGCGAGGGAGAGTCTGACTGTTGCATCAGAAATGGTAACAGCTGTAATTTTATTTGGGAAGCCATTGGACCTAACGAAAAAGTCATTATTATCAGCCGGTTTTGATGATAGCTTTTCATCGTAGTTGAGTAGAACTTTGCTGCCGGCAGCATTGGTAGAGGCTGATTTGAATCTTGGTGGTGTTCCGTCAAGGCTGGAAT
>QCSN01000077.1 GCA_003211515.1 Synechococcus sp. AG-670-F04 | reverse complement strand
ATCCAGATTGCCGAGGCAACACTGTTGCAAAGCATGGACTTTCAACGACCGTTTTTCTTTTTTTGATGAAGACAGATCGGATCCTTCCCTCGGTCTGAAGACGTGAGGAACACCGATGAGAACCTTCAAAACCGTTGAAACGCCTGAGTCAGAACTATTCAACACCCACAATCAGCTCTGAAGGGATCTTTGAGCCTTTTGTTCTCCACCTCATTTTGACCTCGTCCTAAATCTGCATCCCAGGCATCCATTGGCGTCAGCCTTGAAAAGCTGCGAACTTTTCAACCTCATCCTGCGTCGGCTGCGGATCAATCGCCCCAGCACCACCACACACCAACGCACCACAGGCCGCTGCAAAGCGCAATCGCTCGCTGACTGGCCGGTCCCAGCGATGCAACAAACCAGCGGTGAAGGCATCCCCAGCTCCGGTGGTGTCCACCACCTCGGGAGGGGCAAGGACCGGCAGGGTGATGACACCACCATCAATGCAGCAATGCACGGGCTCCGCCCCATCGGTGACCACAACATCGGGACGCTGCGGCAGAGCCTGAGACACCGAAGCCGGATCGTCGGTTTGAAAGAACCAAAGCGCCTCTTCCCGAGCAAGCTTGATCAGGGACGCCCTCTCCAACAGCTCACGAATGGCCTTCAACGCGGAAGCCGTGGGCCCGCTGGCTGGATCTGCAGTGGCATCCCAGAAGGTGGGGCGCCAGTTCACATCCAAAGCAACAGGGATCCCCTGATCAGCCACCCATTCCAAAAGAGTGTGCAGCGCTGCAGCTGAGGCAGGGGAGGCTTGGGGGATGGTGCCGATCAACAGCCAACGGGCCGCAGAGGTCAGGCTCGGAAGCAAATCACGCCAAGGGCGGCTCTCAACCGCCTGGTCCGCAAAGCCAACACCCTGATCACCTGCGAACCCCTGGAACACCCGTTCCCCTGCCGCCGTGCGCCGCACCAACACAGTGCGCGTGGGATGCGTGGGGTCCAGCTGAACCCCACGCTGATCGACGCCACGGTCAGTGAACAGGCGTTGAAACGCAGCGCCGCTGCTGTCGTCACCAAGACGCCCAAGAAAAGCAACCGGCGTTCCCAGATGCGCCAGGGCGCACGCCACATTCGCTGGCGCACCGCCGAGCCGGTCATCCACAGGTCGATCAACGGCTGGATCACCGCCGGGCGGACCGAGTCGGTCGATCAATGCCTCTCCGAAGCAGAGCACCTGCGGGGCATCCAAGCCATGCGCCGCCATACGGCGGTCTCCCAACTACCCATCAGGGTGGGCAGAGCCCCTCAACTTGCCAAGCAAGGCCTCGATGATGCGGGCGTTGGCTGCTGGAAAGGCATAGTCCGACAACTGCGCTGGTGGCACCCAACGCACCTGCTGACTGGCGAGGGGCTGCGGCTCACCTGAAACCCAGTCGCAGAGATGCACTACGAACCGCAGCTTCTTGTGGCTGTAGGCGTGATCAACGGTGATCAATTCCTCTCCCACCGTCACCGCAATGGCAAGTTCCTCCTTCAGCTCCCGGGCGATACAGGCTTCAATCGCCTCACCCGGCTCCTGCTTGCCACCCGGAAACTCCCACATCCCCCCCAACAACCCTTCCTCCAAGCGCTGGTCAATTAACACCTCCCCTGCGGCATTGAGCACCACACCCACACCGATCACCTGGAAGGGCAGGGGTTTGGAGGCGTCGGTCACGGGCCAGCGACAAGGTTCGCGGGAAGCGTAGGCAGCACATGCGCTGGGCCAAGGGCACTGATCACAGGAAGGGTTACGAGGTGTGCAGACCGTCGCCCCGAGATCCATCAGCGCCTGGTTGAAATCCCGCGGCCTGGACGCATCTAGCAGGGCTGTGCTCCAGCCCCAGAACAGCGCCTCATCGCGTGCCGGCGGGCGTGGATGCGCCGCCAATCGTGCCAGAACCCGTTTGACGTTCCCATCCAGGATCGGTAGCGGTGCATTGAAGGCACTGGAGAGGATGCTGCCGGCGGTGGTGCGACCGATGCCGGGAAGGTCCGTCCAACCATCCAACGTTCGTGGCCAGCCCCGCATCACCAACTGCTGTGCCGCCTCATGCAGCCGGCGGGCGCGCGAGTAGTAGCCGAGACCCTGCCACTGCAAGCGCACCTGCTCCAGGGACGCTGCCGCGAGTGCATCCACCGTTGGGAATGCCGCCATCCAGCGCATCCAGTACGGCAGAACAACCCGCAACTGGGTTTGCTGCAGCATCACCTCGGCAATCCAGCACTCCAGGACATTCAGATGTTCATGAGGTTCGGGCCACCTGCCGTCCTTGGTGAACATCCACGGCTTCAGGGCAGGGTCCTTCCGACCATGAACTTCCCACCAGGCCAACAGGGATTGACTGAGCTCGGCCGCCAGAGGACTGAAGTCGCGATGCTCGGCGCTGCTTCGTTGACCCATCAGGCAGCGACCCCGGCCTGGTCACTGCCCAGCAGCTTTCCCGACAAATCCAAGCGCTGGAGGATCCGACCGATCTGGGCCGGTGCGAGAGGACGCCCTGACCTACTGAGCTTGCCAACACCTGCAAGCGCATCAGCCATGGCCCTGTAACTCAAGCCTGCACGAACCATTGGCTCGAGAACTCCACGCAGACCCTCCGCCTCAGCAATGGCCTTTTGCTTGCGCTCTGAAGCCCGCTCAGCCGCACCTTGCCGGTATCCCCCCAGGCGAACACCTCTGGCCTTGGCCGCGGCCAACGCTTCCTTAGTGCGCTCGCTGATCCGACGTGCTTCGAACTCAGCCACGCTGGCCATCATCGTGAGCACCATCCGACCAGCACTGGTGGTGGCATCAATGTCTGGCAGGTCGCAGAAGACAAAGCCACCCATCCCGTTCTTCTCGGCCTCGTTGGCGAGCTTCAAGACGAAGCCAGCGTCACGAGCCAGCCGGTCGATCTTGGCAACAGCAATCACGGCCTTCTCGGCACGGGCCTGGGAGAGGGCCGCAGCCAACTGAGGGCGGTCGCTCTTACGGCCGCTCTCAACTTCCACGAACTCTGCAGCGATGACCGCCCCCCGCTCAGCCGCCATGGCCGACACCTTCGAGCGCTGAGCCTCGAGGCCAAGGCCGGACTGACCCTGTCGATCGGTACTGACCCGGTAGTAAGCGAGCCAACGGGCCGGAGACGCATCAGAAGTGGACGCCATAAACAAGACCGGCTTGTTCCACAAATCTACGGGGGATGAACCTGTAACAGCTGCTGCGTGTGCATGAACTTTGCTGGCTGAATTGCGACCACCTCGCAAAGTCGAGTCAGTTGCTGATCAGCTGAGTGAACTGTCTCTTGTCGACAGCGACGCATCCGAGTGACGCTTCAAGCGATTGCCTGTCAGGGAACAACGGACTCCCCGGCGCCCACAGCTCGCAGTTGTCGCTGTTGTCCTCGTAGTACGAGGCCTTCCAGGTCACGCGCATTTTTTTTGTCAAGCCCAGGTAGCGCACCACCGCCCCAATCGTTCTGGCTGGCTGTGCGGTGATGGCAGTACTACCGGCGCAAAGTCAAAGGCGGCTCTAGGTGCCATTGGGGCTCAAGGATGCTGAAACGACTGGTTGCAAAAGGTAGAAGCAGTCAAAGCAGGAAGAACCGGGTCTCACCAGGTCAGCAGAAATTACCTTTTGCTTTTGACATTCGCCTTCATCAAATTCCAGAAGACTGGCATCAAACTGCGGTGATATTTAGAAGAGCAAATGGAATCCGTGATGGTGATTCACGTCAATTGCTGTGGTGATTTAAAGAAAATATGAACGTATCCTTAGAGGCAGCAAATAAAGACAGTGAACTTGTATAGACTGATTTTTTTATATGTAAATTGAATACTGAACTCACTATGTAAGCTCCTTTAGAACTCTGATCGTGCCAGGTATTGAAGGGAGTTATGGGCTGTTATAAGAGCGAATAAAGAAATAAAAAGCCCCTGCAATTGCAAGAGCGTCGTGAAGGTTAGAGTCCACTATCTCATCTGGTTTCTTGTCTGTCGAAGCGCACAGCCCTTTCGCACAGCCCTTTTACTAATCTATCTACATCGTTTATCCTTCGCCCCATACTTATCTTGACATTTTTTCACATCGTCTCTGCATTTCCAGATGTTAAAGATGCACACGAAGATGTTAAGGTCATGTACACGCACATCCCGGTTGCTTGGTGTTGATGTTAAGGCATTAATTACAGGTAGTTGTTGAACCTTCTTTCGCATTGCTGTTGTTCTAGCCCCACCAAAGCGTACTTTTAGGTCAGCAGAAACTCTTGTTTCAAAGTGATCTGACTCTTGAAAATCGTGCGAGACATTTAAGCCAGCTGTTAAGCCATCGCTGATCTCATAGGCCAAACGTCCACGTACTGCAGAACCATCAATATGTTCCTCCTCTCGATGTTGGTAGTAATAACCAGCGGATGCATGGAGTGCTGGGGTTATGAAATAGCCAACATCTAATCCATAGGTGTTCATTGCACCGCCTTGATAAAAGCTGTTGAGCTTCTGTTCAACATCACCAACAGGCAGCAGTCCATAGGCGTTGAATGTCCAACTATTTGAGACCGCTTCTGCATTCAGTGCGATCTGCTGAAAGAAGGCTGTGCGCTTGTCGGTGACGCTGATACCTGTGTCAGTTCCACCTGATTTGACTGGGCGGCTGTCATAACCGCCATTCAGCCCGAACATCCAACTGCGATCACCATTCAGCCAGCGGTAACCAATACGGGTTGAGGTGGAGACGGTTCCACCCGCAACGTCGGTGTTGATGATGCTGCTGTAGCCCTCGCGATCAGCGAAGTTGGCGTTGACCAGGGCATCAAGGAACCAAACGCTGTTCTCTCCAACAGACAGTGGAAGGAAACCACCAATTCCTGCTTGGTTTGGTGTTCCTGCACCTTGGAGTGCACCTTGAAAACCAATGGTGGGTTTGACCACATCAGCCAGGCTGATGCTCATCACACCACCCAGATCCTCGGCGGTGTCAGCCTCTTGAGCAGCAGCAGGCAAGAGAGGAGTGTTGGCGATTGCCAGTGCAGCGGCACCACCGAGGGAGAGCGACAAGCGGATGAAGCGCAGCATCGACCAACCTTGACTCTTCGGATGATGTCTTAGATGTTGTTGGTCGTCACACAGGTTTGTTACACAGTCTCAAGCGCCTAGCCCACTTGCTTCTGCCTGTGGTTGCAGCCCACCACCGTGGAAGATGCGTGCGTGTGTCGCGGGTTATGGGTCATGGGTCATGCGTGACTGCCTGAGTGTTCCCCTTTCTGCATCAGTTGGGGCATGACGCAATTTCTGCATCAAATCGAGAGATCTTCCAGCAGAGTTGCCACTCCAAGAGCGGTCGCCTCGATGTTCATAGCCCCTTCGAGGGCCTTGCAGGCCGCGGCCATTACTGAAGGGAGCTCACGACCTTGAAGAACGGTGCCGGCTTCCAGGTGATGCCTCACACTGCGCTCAACCATCGCCAGTAGCTCTTCGGCTCGATCTCCAACAGTGCGAGCTCGTGTTAGCTGCTCTTGTCGGAACGTCTCCAGCTGGTGTCTGTAGCGCTCGAGATCCTCCTTCGTTCGTGACTCTGATGCTTCCTGGAGTATCCCCGAGTCGTATTCAGCCAGGCGCTCGACCCAGTTCCACTGTTCTGCCCGCCGGCGCAGGGTTGATTCAGAGCAACCCACAAAATCCGCGGTTTGACTGAACTGGCGACTGGGGCCGAAGTCTCGGTGCAGCAGAAGCTGCTCGAAGGCATCTGCGGGCTCACCGGCGAGCTGGGGGAAAGATTTCATCGACTCGGACGCTTTCCAACAGGCTTCCAACGGGCTTCAACAAGCACCAACACATTGCAGAGCTTCTGAAGGTCTGCTCGAACCAGCCTTCGTGATGGCCGGTAACTTGAAGAGTCGCCCCAGCATGCGTGAAGTACAACCTCACCGATGCGCTGCCACTTCAAACGGTTGGGGAACTCCTGACGAACCACGGGATTGATCCAACCCTTTTTCACGCAAGCGCACTCGAGCTAGGGCCTTCAGACGCCTACACAACTGGGCTCGATCGCTGGCTGGAGGAGAAGAACGCGGAGACAACGCATGGACAGTGCCAAACGCGCTCAAAGAACTGCACATCAGTCAGGAGAAGGACTCACCAAGCAGAAGGCGGCTGGTCACTGTTTTCTG
>QCSN01000076.1 GCA_003211515.1 Synechococcus sp. AG-670-F04 | reverse complement strand
GAGGAGGCCCTGCCCGAGGCAGATGTCGTGGTTTGGGTGGCAAGCATGCCTCGTACCCTCCAGATCGATCAGGAGAGCCTTCGCAATCCTTGTCTGATGATTGATGGGGGATATCCAAAGAATCTCGACTCCAAGGTTGCTGGAGGAGGAATTCATGTGCTGAAGGGCGGCATCGTTGAGTTCTGCCGGGATATCGGCTGGTCGATGATGGAAATTGCTGAGATGGATAAACCTCAGCGGCAGATGTTTGCCTGTTTTGCTGAAGCGATGTTGCTCGAGTTCGAGAAGTGCCACACCAATTTCAGTTGGGGGCGCAACAACATCACGCTCGAAAAGATGGATTTCATCGGTAAAGCCTCAGTTCGGCATGGTTTCTCCACCCTCAACCTTCAACCCCGGCTGCACGTCGCTGCGGCCTGAGTTCGCTGCCTCTGTCCCTCACCTTTCCTCTCATGCCGCGTCGTCCCCTGCTCGAGTTTGAGAAGCCCCTGGTTGAACTGGAGCAGCAGATTGATCAGATCCGGCAGTTGGCAAGGGATTCCGAAGTTGATGTGAGCCAGCAGCTTCAGCAACTGGAAACCTTGGCTGAACGCCGCCGGCAGGAGATTTTTCAGGCGCTGTCTCCAGCACAGAAGATTCAAGTCGCCCGTCATCCGCATCGCCCCAGCACCCTGGATTACATCCAGATGTTCTGTGACGACTGGATTGAACTGCATGGAGATCGCCGCGGTAACGACGACCAAGCGCTTGTGGGTGGCGTCGGACGACTGGGAGATCGACCGGTGATGCTGATCGGTCACCAGAAGGGTCGCGACACCAAGGAGAACGTGGCCCGCAATTTCGGAATGGCCACGCCTGGGGGCTACCGGAAGGCCATGCGGTTGATGGACCACGCCGATCGTTTCCGCTTGCCGATCATCAGCTTCATCGACACCCCTGGGGCCTATGCAGGTCTTCAGGCCGAAGAACAGGGGCAAGGTGAGGCCATTGCGGTCAACTTGCGGGAGATGTTCCGGTTGCGGGTTCCGGTGATTGCCACAGTCATCGGAGAAGGCGGTTCCGGGGGAGCACTGGGGATTGGGGTGGCTGATCGCCTGCTGATGTTTGAACACAGTGTTTACACCGTTGCCAGCCCTGAGGCCTGTGCCTCGATCCTCTGGCGTGATGCAGCAAAGGCTCCTGAAGCGGCTGCGGCCCTGCGGATCACTGGCCGGGATCTGCTCGAGCTGAAAGTGGTGGATGAAGTGCTGCCGGAGCCTTCCGGCGGAAATAACTGGGCACCTCTTGAGGCAGGGCAGACGCTCCGAGCGGCCCTGGAACGCCATCTCGACGCATTGCTGGCGCTGTCTGAGCAAGAGCTAAGGGATTCCCGTTACCGCAAATTCAGGGCGATGGGGCGTTTTCTTGAAAAGGAGTCACACAATGCTGAATGCGCTGCTTAAGGTGTGAGGGTTTGCTAACGGCGTTTGCCAACTGCCCTAATCACTGGAGCAAGCCGTGGGATCGGACGACGGGCCGCTGAGGTCTTCTCGTCACGGGGCTGGGATCTGTTGCTAACATCACGCAACCGAGACCAGCTTCAATCTCTCGCGGCAGAACTCCGTCAACAGGACGGCCATTCCGTTGAGGTTGAATCCATCGATTTCACGGAATCTCAGACCATCGCTCCTGGGCTTGAATCCCTTACTAGCCGCGGCCAGATTCCATCGGTTCTGGTGAATAACGCAGGCGCCGCTTACACCGGTGAGCTGCTCGAGATGCCGCTCGACACCTGGCTGTGGATTCTCCAGCTCAATCTCACCAGTGTGATGCAGGTCTGCTCAGCTGTCGTGCCGACCATGCGTTCTGCAGGTGGTCTTGTGATCAATGTCAGCAGTCATGCAGCCCGCAACGCCTTTCCGCAGTGGGGCGCCTACTGCGTCACCAAGGCAGCGCTTGAGCGTTTCACCCGCTGCCTCGCCGAGGAAGAGCGCCCGAATGGGATCCGGGCCTGCACCCTCACGCTTGGTTCGGTTGATTCGTCGCTCTGGGACGAAAAAACCGTACAAAGTGATTTCGACCGTCATGCCATGCTCTCCACCGATCAGGTGGCGAATGCCCTGGTTCATTTGGCAGAGCAACCCACCAACCAGGTGATCGAAGATTTCACCCTGATGCCGGCTACCGGCGCCTTCTGAAGACTCCCCATGACCTCTACCGTCCCTTTCGTCTCCAATGGCGCTGCCACCAACGGCAACGGCAATGGCTATTCCAAGACCAATGGATCAATTCTTGACTCCACCGTTTCAGCTCGGATTCGTGAGCGGTTGAGACAGGAAGGAGTTTCTTTTCTGGCCAACGACAACATCTCTGACTACCTCGAGCCTGGTGAGTTAGCGGATCTGGAAGTGGAAGTCGCCGACAAGGTACGTGACCTTTTGAGAAGTCTGGTGATCGATATCGACAACGACCACAACACCCACGAAACAGCTGAGCGTGTTTCGCGGATGTATCTCCATGAGGTGTTCAAAGGCCGTTATCACCGGCAGCCCAAAGTTGCCAGCTTCCCCAATGTGAAGCGCCTCGATGAGATTTACACCGTTGGACCGATCACAGTCCGTTCCGCCTGTTCGCACCACCTCGTTCCGATCATGGGCAACTGTTGGATCGGGATTAAGCCAGGTTCACGTGTCATTGGCCTCTCAAAATTCACGCGTGTAGCGGATTGGGTCTTCTCCCGCCCCCACATTCAGGAAGAAGCGGTAATGATTCTCGCTGATGAAATCGAGAAACTCTGTGAGCCCCAGGGTTTAGGGATCATCGTTAAAGCTCAGCACTACTGCATGAAGTGGCGTGGAGTCAGGGAGCCACAAACCAGCATGGTGAATTCGGTGGTTAGGGGCGATTTCCGTCACGATCCAAGCTTGAAGCAGGAGTTCTTTGAGCTTGTGCGTCAACAGGAAGCCTTGCTGAGTTCCTGATTGGGTGGTCGTTCGTCAGGATTGAAACGTACCGACGTTTCAATCCTGGACACTTCGTCTTGGGTCAGGGAAATACCTTTCGTCAGTGAGGGTTTCAACGTGACGGTGGATTGTTCTGAACAGCTTCAACCAAAGCTTTCACTTTGCTGAGATCCTTCACGCCTGGAGCGCTTTCCAGTCGGCTTGATGCATCAAGACCATCAGGATTAACCCGGTTGAGCAGTTCGGGGATCCATTCGGCGCTGATCCCCCCGGCCAGCCACCATGAACAGGTGGGTTCCGTTTCCGCGAGCCACTCAAGTGGCAGTCGATGACCGGTCCCCCCCAGTTGATCCGGACTCCAGGCATCCAGAAGCAACCCATCAGTGCAGTGCCCATAGCGATTTAGTAACGCCAGATCCTCTTCGTTGCGAATCCGCAGTGCTTTCCACCACTTCACTTCTGGATGGCGTTGCCTGAGTTCAGAACAACGCTTTGGCGATTCGGATCCATGCAGTTGGATCACGGTCGGTGCACCAGCCGCTGAAAGGGCTTGATCCAGAACCCCGTTGTCCGCATCGGCAACAACAAAGACCCTGGCCACGTCGGGATAACGTTGGCTGAGGCTTTCGAAGAGCTCACACCGACGCCCTCTTTCGAGAAAACGCGGAGTGGCGGCCACTCCAATCACGCCGATGGCCTGCACACCCATCGCTGCGATCGCCATGGCTTGGTCAGCGTCTGTAAGGCCGCAGATTTTTAGGGCAGGGATGGATCGGTTTTCGCCCAAGAATTCGGAGCGGATCTCTCTAGGATCAGCGATGAACAGTCGCAGTGGCGACACCATTTTTTTGACGTGGTGGGCGAAGGCTGGCAGCTGCTGAAAATTCGGGGGATTCCCCTTCGCATTCACCCCAGTTGGTTTGTGATCCTTGCGCTCACGACGGTGATGTTTCAGGGACGCGTTGAAACCGGTGCAGGTGCTGGCCAGGCTGCTGTTGTGACCTGGTCGATCGGTCTGCTCACCGCAGTGTTGTTGTTCGTTTCGGTGTTGCTTCACGAACTGGGGCACTCGTTGGTGGCGATCCGTGAGGGCGTCAAAGTTCGCAGTATCACCCTGTTCTTAATGGGTGGTGTCGCCAGTGTTGAAAAGGAATGCGATACCGCCATGGGGGCGCTGCGGGTAGCGGCAGCTGGACCTTTGGTGAGTCTTCTGATTGCTGGCGTGCTCCTGATCGCAGCACCGCAGACGACGTCGCAAAGTCCGCTCTTGGCGGATTTACTCACCCAGCTTGGTGGAATCAATCTTGTTCTGGCGTTGTTCAATCTGCTGCCAGGGTTGCCGCTCGATGGAGGCCTGATTCTTAAAGCGCTGGTCTGGCAGGCAACCGGTAGTCGCAGCCGCGGCATTCAGGTGGCGACAGCCTCAGGCAGAGCCCTCGCGATCACGGCGATTGTTCTGGGTCTCTATTCGTTTTTGATCGTCAAGAGTGGTGGTGGTCTTTGGTTGATGTTGCTGGGGTGGTTCGGATTGGGGGCCAACCGCGGACAGACACAGATGCTCGTTCTGCAGAAAGTGCTTCGCGACTTGCATGTCTCCGATGCTGCGAGCCGGCGTTTCAGAGTTCTCGAAGCGAATCAACCCCTGCGCCGTCTCAGCCAGCTGCGGCTGCAGGATGGTGAGGGTCAGAGTGGAACCGATTGGGTTCTGGTCTGTCGCTCCGGTCGTTGGGTGGGCTGGATTGATGATCAACCACTCCGCGATCTTCCAGTGCAGCAATGGGATCGTCAAACCCTTGACGATCACCTTCGTCCACTGGATGAGTTGCCGTCCATTCCGGATCGTTTGCCGCTCTGGCAGGCGGTTCAGGCTTTGGAGCAGTCACCTCAGGGCCGATTGCTGGTCTTCAGTCCTGCTGGCCTTCCATCCGGCACCATCGACCGTGTGGATCTAGGGGAAGCTGTTCTGAGGAAATTGGGTGTGAACCTGCCTGCTCAGATCCTTGATGACGCCCGAAAGCAGAACACTTACCCCCTCGGCTTGATCATGCTTCCTCAGGTTGTCGAAAGCATGCAGAGCGGCGAGTCGGAGATCGATCGCTCCAAAGCTTGAGATTCCTTGGAACTGAGGGGTGTTTCACGCCACTGAAGCCCGTCCCACTGTTGGCGAAGCGCTCCGAACAGAATCTCTCCCAACCCTTCTCGCGGGATTTGTCTGGGGGCTGGTGTAGGTGCTTTGTCTCCAAATACATCCCACCAAAGATCATCCGGTGGATCCAGGATGATTTCCCCATGCTGCAGCAGGTGTCCCCGTTGCCAACGCTGAGCGCTGCCGATGCGTTTGATCCCGTTCTGATCAACGAGGTCTGCTGCGGTTGAGTGAGCGAAGCAATGACTGATGTTCCGTTCCACGGCCTCATCCCCAAGTTTCAGCTCATCACCCAGTGAACGAAATGCTTCGATCAGCCACTGACAAGCCTCCCGATAGGCCTGATGTCGCCGGCGGGGGGCCCCTGGCCAGATCAGCGCATAGGTGAGACCACCGTCATGCAAAACGGCACCGCCGCCGCTGGGCCGACGCACAAGTGAGAGCCGACCCGCCTGCTCAAGTTCGAACCAGTGGTTTGGAATGTTCTGCTGGTGGCGACCAAGCGAGAGCCAGGGCCCTGTCCAGCGGTAAAAGCGCAGGGTTGGCTGCTCACCACTGTGCTGAAGCAAAAATGCATCCAGTGCCATCTGGTGATGCCCATCCGCGACCAAGAATGGAAGCAGCCGTGCTGATGGAGCGTCGCTCGTCATGCTGGTGCTGAGAATCGATGGGATGACGTGTTGCCTTGGTGGGAGATCCTTGTTTTGGTCGCACTTGGCCTCTTCGCGGGGGGGCTGGCGGGGTTGCTCGGGATCGGCGGCGGTTTAATTTTTGCGCCTTTGCTGCTCTGGCTGGATCTCCCTCCGCATCAGGCCCTTGCCACTAGCAGTTTTGCCATTGTTCCCACCGCCTTGGCTGGATCGATCACCCATTTGCGCAGTGGCAAGCTCCCGGTGCGCTCCGGCCTCGCGATTGCTCTGGCAGCGTTTGCTTCAGCCTTGTTGTTCGGTGGATTGGCGGGCCTTGTTTCGGGTTGGGTTTTGCTCGCGATGCAGACGGCCATGTACGTCGTTCTGGCCTGTTCTGTTCGTGTGAAACCTGATGATGAAAATGCTGAGACCGATGTCGACGACAAAGCCCCACTGCTGGCGGGCGTG
>QCSN01000075.1 GCA_003211515.1 Synechococcus sp. AG-670-F04 | reverse complement strand
AGAAAGATATTCAGATCTGGTCATCTGTCGCGGAGATTGTGGATCTCGGTGAGGGGATCTCGCGAGTGACAGTGACTCCTCCGAGCTGGGGGATGACCATCCCCGCTGGTGGCTCAACGGTTCTGAATTTCAACGCTACAAGTTTCGCACTGCCCACAAGTGGTGTGTTGACGGATGCCATGCTCTTCGTTGAGGGCGGTGAAGTGCCTCCGACCCCAGAAACGCTTCCGTTTCTGGGCCCTGACCCTGTTGAAGAACAAGCCGTTGGCAAGGAAATTGAAACCGAAAACGAAACCGAACTCCCCACGCCCTCACAGGAGGTAGACCTGCCGGCGAGGGTGTTTGAGGTTGATGTTTATTCCGGTGATGTCATTAACTTCCGTCCTGGGATTGATTCCCTCGATTTTGGTGGTCAGTCCGTTCACAACTTGATTCTCGGCAAGACGGAAGAGGGCTACGTCACGTTTTTGAGCCCCTGGAACGACGCCCAGAAGATGACCCTCGTCGGCGTGACCTACGACCAGCTGGCCCTTGAGGACTATGGCGTGGTTGGCAATGAACACCTTCGTCAGGACCTTGGCGGCGTTGTGTCTTGGGAGCTCGGGGTTGGCAGGAAGGATCCCAACACCACCTACATCCGTTCACACGCGTACGGCAAGGTCGAAACCATCTCTGACTTTGATCCGGCCACCGACAAGATCAGCTTTCTCTATTACGGCACGCGCGAGCGTCTCTCCGTGACGCAGGACGGTGCTGATTTGGTCATTTCGACCGAGCCCACCGGGCAGACTTTCATCTTCCAGAACACCAGCTTGGAGGCCATCCCTGGCGCCAGCCTGGAGTTCCATTTCGATCAGATCGTCGAAGACAACCTTGAGACCCCTTTTGGTCGCTCGGTTGACACCTTGGCGCTGAGAGATCGCACCACTCTTTTGACTCCCGAAGCTCCTGCAGGTGAGCTGACGGATGGCTTCCAGACCCAGTCCGGTGACGTGGCGGTGAATGAGCAGCCCCCCCACGACAGCCATTCCATGGGGAACCACGGATCGATGGAGATGGGTCCAGATATGGAGATGAATCTCGAGATGGGAATGGATGTCGAGATGGCGATGGAGTCCGACATGGGCGCTGATCCCGAGATGGCCATGGAGATGCCTGCCGATCTTGCGCCGTCCGTTGACATTGAACCCAGTTCCTCGGGTCTGGTGGTGTCCGCCACCATCACGGGTGGCTGGTCGGGGACCTTCGCTGGAAACGTGACGGTCACGAACATAACGGCCGAATCAGTGGGGAGCGATTGGTCGGTGAGCTTCCTCTCCGATGCACCCCTCAAAAGCGTCAGCAACTTCGAGTTCAGCAACGAGCTCCAGGACGACGGCCGATATCGGGTGACCCTCTCCCCAAAATCCTGGTCGGCAGCTCTGGCCGCTGGGTCGTCTCATAGCTCTTATTACCAGGGCGCTGGTGATGCGACATCAGCGGATCAGGTGTTCGATTTCGCCCCTGAGATGGCGCCCGTTGATGCGGCCAATAACGATGCGTCTTCATCCGTTCCGGATGACACGTCTGATGCGACGAATGCCGCGATGGATGGTCCCGCCGGGTCGGACGATTCAACCGATCCGGTTGATCCCTTCGATCCCGTGGCCCCGGTCGATCCAATGCCGGACTCTTCAGTGGAGTCCTCCGATGTCGTCGATGGCGGCACCGTGAAGATCGACGACGAGGCTCCCGATGGGGTCACTGACAAGCGCATCGTCACCTACTTCGAGGAGTGGGGGATCTATTCACGCGACGTCAATCTGTCGGATGTCGACGGTCAGTCGATGACCCACATGAACTTCAGCTTCTTCGATGTGAAATCGGATGGCTCGATCACCCTGTTCGACGAATTCGCAGCCCTGCAGAAGCGTTTCCCTCAGGCGGATCAGGTCAGTCGAAGCTTCTCCTCCGCTGACTATGCCGCGATCGATCCGGAGTTGCTGGCGGCCTATGCGAGCTCCGGTCGCTACATCATCAGCCAGGCGGGGGATTCGGTCACAGTGACATCTGTGCCGGTCGGCTGGAATGGTGTCGGCACCAATGACGCTGGCAATTTTGAACAGCTGCGGCGGTTTAAGGAGCTCAATCCTGAAGTGAATCTCGGCTTTGCTCTGGGTGGTTGGACGCTCTCCGATGAATTCAGCACCGCTTATTCCACCCAGGCCGGCCGCGACAAATTCGTCAGCGAAACGGTGCGTATCTTTCAGGAGTATGACTTCTTCAATACCGTTGATTTCGACTGGGAATATCCCGGTGGTGGTGGCAAGGCCGGCAATGCGGTTTTATCGGAGGATGGTGCAAACTTTGCGTTAGTTCTGGAGGATCTGCGTTTTGCACTGGATGATCTAAGTGATCAAACTGGCGAGCAATACGACATCTCGATCGCCACCGCTGGGGGTTACGAGAAGCTTGCCAATCTCAACCTAGAAGGCATCGACGATTACGTCGATTTCTACAACGTGATGTCCTACGACTTCCACGGTGGCTGGGAGAACGTGACCGGTCACCAGGCAGCGATGACTGGCGATGCCAACAATTACGACGTCACATCAGCGGTGGGGGTGTTTGAAAATGCTGGTGTTGACCTCAGCAAGGTGGTGATGGGTGCTCCGGCTTACACCCGCGCCTGGGGTGATGTGAGTGATGGGGGAAGCTTCGGGTATCAACAGCCTGGCCGTGGTGCTTCGGCGACGGGATCTTTTGAGGCGGGTGTTTACGATTACAAGGACATCGTGGAGGATGTTGTCACCGGGCAGCGCGATCTCTACTGGGATGACGACAATAAAGCGGCTTTTGTCTATGACGGTGACGAATGGAGTTCGATGGAAACCGTGGCCACGATTGCCGGTAAAGCGGCTTATATCCAGGAAAAGGATCTTGGCGGGATGATGTTCTGGGCACTCAGCAATGATGCCGAAGGAGATCTTAGTCTGGTGAAGGCTGCTGCTGATCTACTGCGCCAGGGATCATCGTATGCTGATGTGGTCAATCGAGCGCCTGAATTTGATTATATAGTCGGCGGAAATGGTGAATTTAGTATGACCGATTTCACCAGCCTGGCTTGAATCTGAGCTCCTCGATGAAGCATGCTGATTGATGTTGATCCTCCCTGCATGAAGGGAGGATATTTGTCTAGATATTGTTTTTTTGGTATGTTCAGGCCTTACGGAATTCGATCAGGCGTGAGAAGTAGAAGGGGGCTTGATTGAGGCTTCGGCGCACCAGCTTGAATCCGCAGGCTTCTGCGGCCTTCACAATGCCGTCTTCCTTGAGCGTGTAAGCCCGGGTGGTTTTGCTGGGCCCTGGGAACAGCTGCCCGATGCCCTTTAGCAGTGCCAGCAATGGCGTGTATGGCGCAAAGCTCACGATCAACCGCTGTTCCGTAAGACCGCAGAGGTGCTTCACCATCTCCTCCGCAGGCTGCTGCGGGTAGTGGATGAACACATCCAGGCAGCACACCGTGTGGAACGAGCCCTGAAGGCTTTCCAGGTCGCTGGCGAAGAAGTTCAGTGTCTCCATGCTCAAGCCGGCTTCGCGGGCACGGCGTTCGGCTTCCTCGGCCATGGCCGCTGAGATGTCACTGGCGCTAATCGATCCGGCTCCCATGGCGGCCAGAGGCAGGCTCAGGCTGCCCACACCGCAGCCTGCATCGCAGAAGCTCACATCGTTGAGCTCGCCGCTCTCTTGGATCCAGCTGAGCACTTCATCGACGGTCTTCTGATGACCGATCCGGATGTTGCGCTGCACCTTGTTCACATCGTCGCTTTCGCTGTAGATGCGGTTCCAGCGATCGAATCCTGTGGTCTCGAAGTAGCCCTTCACCTCCTGCTTCTCGGCCTGTTTCTGCAGGTTGTCGGTGGCCATCGGGAGAGGGACTGAGTCGCCGGGATCTTAAGCAGCGCAGGCCCAGTGAAGATCTTCCTCGCGCAGGTTCCAACGCAGCAACTCCTGGAGTGATCGGCCGATCAGCGGTTGCGTCAGGGTTGCATCGCTCTGGATCAAGCGCCTGGGAGCCACCGTCGCACTCCAGATCGCCGCACCTGGCTCACGGCTCCAGGCCGCCAGACGTTTCACGCCCTCCAGCTGGGGGAGGGTCACCCCTGCCAGGGTGCCGTCCTTCAGTCGGCAAGTGCCGTTCCGCACCAGCAACACCCGTTCATCCCAGCGATGTTCCCCATCCTCCAGGCCGTAGGGGGCCAGAGCATCGCTGACGAGAACGATCTGTCTTGGAGCCAGTCGTTGCAGCAGCAGCGCCATCGTTGGGTGCACATGCACGCCGTCGGCGATCAATCCAAGGGCGATTCCGCCCCTGCGGCAAGCCTCGCCGAGGGGACCTGGAGCCCTGTGGTGCAGGCCTGGCATCGCGTTGAAAGCGTGGGTGATCATCCCCACCCCCGCATCGAATGCTTTGGCCGATTCCTTGGCTGAGGCGGCGCTGTGCCCCAGGGCAATGGCGATGTTGTGGTGTCGCAGATGGCGGATGACCGCAGCCGAACCGTCGAGTTCCGGCGCCAGGGTCACCAATGTGATCTCCGTTTCGAAACCGCTGATGCGTTCCACCAGTGCAGTGAGGCTCGGGCTCGCCAGGTGCTCCAGCGGGTGGGCGCCACGGCGTGCTTCCGCAAGAAATGGCCCTTCCAGGTGGGCTCCCAAGAGTCGACAACGCCCCTTTTGATGCTGAGCACGGGCCGCACGCAGCACCCTTAGGGCCTGCCGGAGAGCTTTCTCGCCACAGGTGACCAGGGTCGGTGCGATCGCTTCCACCCCATCAGCCCAGAGATGCTCCATCAGTTGCAGCAGGCGCGGCAGGTCTGTGTCGGTCAGTTCCGGGAAGGCCAGTCCAAGCCCTCCGTTGATCTGCAGATCCACCCCCCGAGGGCTGAGCCAGTCGCCGCACCAGCTGTCACCGGCCATGGTGCAGCCGGATTGCATCGGAGCAACCGCTGTGATGGTTTCCCTCTCATCGAGCTCGATCCAATGGCGGAGGTCGGCATCAGCACCCAGTGGTGCCGGCAGGCGCAGGTCCACAATCCGTCGCATCGGAGCTGGCCGCGAGGGGCGGTGCGGGAGACGATGGCAGTCTTGCCGGTCTTTGCTGTGACGACAGTGCTTCCTCGTGTTGCTGTGGTGATGGGTAGTGATTCCGATCTGCCCACCATGGAACCGGCGGCAGCGATCCTGCGTGAGCTGGGGGTGGACGTTGAGGTGCGTGTGCTTTCGGCGCATCGAACACCATTGGAGATGGTGTCTTTCGCTCAGTCCGCTCGGGAGCAGGGGTTTGGGGTGATCGTCGCCGGTGCCGGAGGGGCCGCCCATCTGCCGGGAATGGTGGCCTCCCTCACGACGTTGCCGGTGATCGGTGTACCGGTGAAGAGCCGCGCTCTCTCAGGTGTTGATTCACTGCACTCCATCGTGCAGATGCCGGGGGGAATTCCCGTGGCCACCGTTGCCATCGGTGGTGGGCTCAATGCAGGGCTGCTCGCTGCTCAGATCCTCGCGGTTTCGGAACCGGCTCTGGCCCAGCGTCTGGCGGACTATCGCCGCAGCCTGCACGATGCGGTTGTGACCAAGGATGCCCGGCTGCTCGATCTGGGCAGCACGGCGTATCTGAAGGGCATGCCGACCTCTTGATCTAGAACCGATGACCCCATGGCCGGCCTGGCTGCGTCTTGGACTGCTGCTGCCGCTGGTGGGTGCCAATGCGTTTGTGCTCAAACGGGTGCTTGTGCAGTTCGCTCCGTTCCCGGGTTTGTTTCTGACCGCGGCCCTGATCGCATTTTTGCTTGATCTGCCCTGCCGCTGGCTGATGGGGCGAGGTTTCCGTCGCAGCCTCGCGATCGCTTCCGTGGTGCTGTTCACCCTCAGCTTGCTCGGATTGGCCGCTGTTGCCCTGGTGCCTTTGCTTGTGGAACAGCTGAGCCAGCTGATCACGGCGTCTCCTGTGTTTCTTGCTGCTGCAGAACGGTTGATCGATCAGGGTCAAACCTGGGCGGTGGCCCATGGATTGCCTTCCGATTTTGCCAATCTGAGCAGTGATCTGGTGACGCAGCTGAGTCGGGTCGCGACTCAGTTGAGTCAACGCCTGCTTGGAATTCTTGGTGCCACGGTGGGCACCACGATCAATGTGGTGATCGTGCTGGTGCTCGCGGTGTTTCTGCTGCTTGGGG
>QCSN01000074.1 GCA_003211515.1 Synechococcus sp. AG-670-F04 | reverse complement strand
GCCTCTCGGGGCGTGAAGCTGTGCACCACTGGATCCTTAGCCGGCAGCGCCTCTGCCTGGGCCAGCAGTGAGCGGATTTCAGTGATTTGCTTGGCCATCTGGCCCATGTCCGTGTCGGCAAAGCGGGCCGCCTCCTGCAGTAACCGCTGCTGACGTTGCGCCACATTGCGCACCCGAGCCACCAGCTCATCGGGATCGAACGGCTTCGGGATGTAATCGTCAACACCGGCGAGATAGCCCTGGGTGCGATCCGCCGTCATGCCCTTGGCAGTGAGAAAGATCACCGGCGTGCCGCCGAGCCGTTCGTCATCCCGCAATTTCTTCAGCAGTCCGTAGCCATCAAGTCGCGGCATCATCACATCGCTGATCACCACATCAGGCAGCATCTGCTGAGCCTTCGTGAACCCCTCTTCGCCATCCACTGCTGTGGTTACATCGAAGCCCTCGTCTTCGAGATAGGCCTGCACCGCGGTCCGCAGGCCAGGCTCGTCATCCACCAACAACAGCCGTGGAACGGGAACCGCAACCTCCTGCTCATCGGTGCTGGGCGTGGTGGGCGCGTCGCTCATGGCTGGGATCGCTCTTGGCGCAATGTATGGAGCCAACGCCTGGTGGACCAGTGCGGGTAACTCAACCCGTTCCGAACCGGTCTTCCAGCTGCAGCAGCGCTGACCAGACTGCGGGAAGTCGTCCTGGTCCGCCGTGTCCCCAGCGTTGCGGAGTACACCCTGAACCGACTCGCAGACCTGGGCATCGAGCATGTCTTCGGGGTCCCCGGCGACTACGCGTTCCCGATCAACGACGCCGTTGAGGTGCATCCACGCCTGACCTGGGTGGCCTGCGCCAACGAACTCAATGCGGCCTATGCCGCCGATGGGTATGCCCGTCGCCGGGGGGCAGGCATCCTCTGCACCACATATGGTGTTGGAGAGCTGAGTGCGATCAATGGGGTGATGGGCTCCATGGCGGAGCGGCTGCCGGTGTTTCATCTGGTGGGCACTCCAAGCCAGCGGATCGTGAAACAAGGGCTGATCTGTCACCACACCCTCGGTGATCAGACCTACGAACGTTTCGAGGCGATCTCCGCAGCTGCCTGCTGCGTCAGCGCCCGGCTCACGCCAGACAACGCCGTGATCGAACTGGAACGGGTCATCAACAAAGCCCTAGAGGACTCCCGACCGGCTTACCTCACCCTGCCTATGGATCTGGCTTTGATGCCGATCAACGGCAGCCCGATCAGCGGTGAACCGCTCGGCAGCATCACGCAGCACCAGAGCGTCCGCCACGAACTGGATGCGGCGATTGAGCTCGTGATGACGCGACTCGCTGCCGCTGACCAAAGCGTTGTGATTCCCACAACCACTCTGCAGCGCTACGGCCTCATTGAGGTCTTCAACAACTTCCTTGAGGCCTCCGGCCTGCCCTATGCCACCACACCGATGGACAAGGGACTTCTCAGTGAAGACCATCCGGCCTTTATGGGCATGTACAACGGCACTCGCTCCTCGCCGAACTCTCTTGAACAGGTAATCGAACGGGCCGATCTGTTGCTGGATGTGGGTGGACTCGTCATGGAGGACCTCAACACAGGTCTTTGGAGCGATCAACTCGATCCACGCCGGATCATCAGCCTCAGAGCCGATTGGGTTCAGGCCGGAAACCAAGTGTTCACGGGCGTCAGCTTGGCCGATCTCCTCGCAGGACTGACCGATCGCCTAACGGCGGAAACCAGCGGCGAGAAGCGATGGGGGGAGGCGCGCCCTGTGCAGCCATCGCCCTTCCTGCCTCTGGTGGGAGATGGCGACGAGCTGATGCAATCCTCTCTGTTCTATGCCTGCTTGCAGCGCTTCCTGCAGGCTGGGGACCTCTTGGTCGCCGACACCGGCAGCTGCCTGCTGCAGCTCAATGCCCTCCGTCTACCGGCCGACGTAGCGATGGAAAGTCAGACCCTTTGGGGATCGATCGGCTGGGGAACTCCCGCCACGCTCGGCTGCGCTTTGGCGGAGCCGGATCGGCGTGTGGTGTTGGTGAGCGGCGATGGAGCACATCAGCTCACGGCCCAGGAACTGGGGGTGATGCACACCGCCGGGACACAACCGGTCGTGATCGTGCTCAATAACGGTATTTATGGTGTCGAGGCATTGATCAGTGAAACCGGGCACGCTTACAACGATCTGCCGAAATGGAACTACAGCCGCCTGCCGGACGTGTTCGGTTGTGAAGGATGGTGGTCAGCTCGAATCAGTAGCCGCAGCGCGCTCGAACGGGCTTTTGCAGAGATCCGAAACCACAGGGGAGGTGCCTACCTGGAGGTGATGATTCCTGCGGAGGAAAGCCAACCCCTACCTGAGGGGCTGATCGAACAGCTGCATCAGACGCACACACCGAACGTTTGAACCGATTCCTCAGCGCGGGACAACCGGCAGCTTCTCCTGTCGCTCGGGGACCAGGGTTGAATAACCAAGCGAGAGAGCCTTCTCTTTCAAGGTGGAAGGGTCGGTCCCGGCCAGCTCAGGGAAGCAGGCAGCCCACCACACCAGGTGGTCCTCCCGGTTTCCCTCAATGATCGGCCCACCAGGATTAATCGTGCGTACGAACACTGCGGTCTCCGTGCGTTTCACCCGAACAGGGTCTGATGGACTGCAATACACCGTCTCTTGATAGATGTTGATGTCTGCAGGGGATTCCTCCCAGATGCTGAAGCGCCGGAGGGTGGGATCGCCGGCCTCCTTCTTCAGGCCATACATCCCGATGAGACGATTGCCGCCGGCATCGGGTTCTTCAATCAGCACGATCAAGTCCTGAGGACGCGATTTCTTCATCTGCTCGAGCACGTCCTTCCGATCGATCGACCATGCCCAATCCGGACGGAGCAGTGAGGACGCGACCACGATCGCCCCTGCAAGCGGCCAGGAAATCCACGAACGCATGCGCGGCAGCGGCTGAAGATCTGCACCATGGTGGCAAGAACACCCACAACCCACCTGTCCCAGTCACCACTTTCTCTGGATCACCAAGCCACCACGCCCTGTGCGCCGGAGGTGGTGGAAGCGATGGCGCCGTACTGGAAAGAGCACTGGGGAAACCCCTCCAGTCGTCAGCATCGGCTTGGCCTGAGCGCATCAGCCGCTGTGAATCTGGCGCGTCAACAGCTCAACAAGAGCCTGGCGCTGCGGCACTCAAGCCTGGTGTTCACCAGCGGAGCAACGGAAGCCAACAATCTGGCGCTGCTGGGACGAGCACGTCATCACGGCCAGTCTGGTCACCTGATCAGCGTGAGCACCGAACACCACGCTGTTCTGGATCCCCTAAGGCAACTGCAGCGTGAAGGATTCCGGGTCACGTTGCTGTCCCCGGGGGGTGATGGCCTAATCACAGCGGATCAACTCCGGACGGCCCTGGAACCCGACACGTTTCTGGTGAGCGTGATGGCGGCCAACAACGAGATCGGAATTCTGCAACCGCTCCAAGCGCTCGCTGCACTCTGCCGCGAACGAGGCATCAGCTTTCACTCCGATGCTGCCCAGGCCTTCGGCAACATGCCTCTGGAACCGGAACGTCTCGGCCTCGATCTTGTCAGCCTCAGCGCCCACAAGATCTACGGTCCAAAAGGGATCGGAGCTCTGGTGATCCGAGACGGGGAAAGGCTTTCACCACTCCTGTGGGGCGGGGGACAGCAGGATGGCTTAAGACCCGGAACGCTTCCAACGCCGCTGATCATGGGTTTTGCAGCGGCGGCCAGCCTGGCCGTAAGCGATCTGGAGCAAAGCCGAGCGCGCCGCTCCACGCTGCGGAACAAACTCTGGGAAGGACTGCAGCATCGCGTTCCTGGGGTGCTGATGAATGGTGCAGCAGAGCCACGACTGCCGCACAACCTGAACATCACCATCCCGGGGCTGAATGGGCGACGCCTGCATCAGGCCTTGCGTTCAAAACTGATCTGCAGCAGTGGGTCCGCCTGCAGCCGAGGGGAACCGTCCCATGTACTCCAGGCCCTTGGCCGCAGCCGCGCCGATGCGGAGGCCTCGTTGCGCCTCAGCCTGGGACGTGACACCACCGAAACAGACATCGATCGAACCATCGAGCTGATCAGTGAGGTTGCATCTTCACTCCGATGAAAAAAACTGTCAAATCGGCTACCTTCCGCCCCATGCAGCTGGTGCGTGATGAGCGAAACCCCCACCGACGGAAGGCTTCACGTTCTCAAAGCCGTTGAGGACGGCTGGACTGCATTCACCAAGGCACCGTGGACTTTTGTTCTGTTCACACTGCTGCTGGGCGTCCTAACGATTTCCTTTCAGGTCGTCAGCGCCATCGTCTCAGCATTTGCAGGCAACGTGGTGATGAACGGAGGGGAGATCGTCCTCACCATTGCAATCTTGCTGGGTTCCTGGATCGTGAGTCTCTGGGGCGTGACCGGGATGGTGCGGGGATCCTGGATCGCGCTCGAGGGTCGCAAACCTGAATTCTCCGATTTCATTCGCTGGGACGGGAGGGCAGCCGGACGCGTGTTCCTGCGCTGGATTGCCCTGGGCATCTGCTTTGCAGTGATCGGTGCTGTCTGTGTTTTGGCTGGCTTCGGCCTCGGCCAGCTCAACGAGCTGCTGATCATCATCCCCGCCGTCGTGGCGATTGTTCTGTTCACCTACCTCTCGGTCAACCAGAAATTTCTTCCCTATGTGGCGATGCTGGAGGAGAAGGGGCCGATCGAGAGCATCCAACGGGGGCGCAGCGCCGTTGATCCGTCCTGGTGGTGGGTGGTTCTGCTGCTGATGGTCGACTCGATCATCATCAGCATCGGCGCTTTGCTCTGCGGCGTCGGACTGTTGGTGGCAGCCCCCGTTGTTGCCTGCATCACCACGGCCGCCTACCGCCAGTTGTTCGGCACAACCGATGGATTGGCCCTGATCAGCTCCGACTGAGCAGCACAAAACCACTGATTCCCATCAGCGCCAGAGCGACCTGGGCCACCCTGCTCACCAGAAGGCCAGCCACCACAGCCAGGCCGACCACGGCTCCGCGACGGCCAGCGATCAGCCAGCCCTGAATTCCAGGGCTTTTTATTGAGGCCAACCCTTCCGCCACAGCAGCTCCCAGCCAAGGGCCGAAGACTGTACCCAGGAGCGGACCACACAGCGGCAAGGCCGGCAGCAGGCCCAACAGCCCAAGCATCAATCCCAGCCCTGCCCCAAGGGGCGCCCAGCGACTGGCCTGCAGCCGGCTCGAGGCCAGACCGAGCGCCATCAGGTCGGCGGTGAAGCCGAGTGCAAAAACCGCCAAAGACAACAGCACGGCGGGCCAAGCCGCTGCCCAACCGACGGCGAGCCACCAGAATCCCGCTCCCACCGGCAGCCAGATCAGCCCTGGCAGCAAGGGCAGCAACGTTCCGGGAACCGCCAAGAGCTGAATCAGCAGCGCAACCCACCAGAACCACGGCAGCAAGGGCTCAGCCATCGCCACCTGCTTGCTGAATGTTTGTGCGGCGACGGGCTATCCGCAGCTTCGCGCTGCGGCTGCGCGGGTTGCTCATTTCCTCCTTTTCCGAAGCCACGATGGGTTTACGGGTGACCCGCTCCAGGCGCGCATCGCGCAGAAAAGCGGTCTTCACCCGCCGGTCCTCCAGCGAATGAAAGCTGATGACCCCCAGCAGACCATCCGGTTCCAACCAGTCCGGCGCCCGCTGCAGCAAGTCGTCCAAAACGTCCAGTTCACGGTTCACGGCAATCCGCAGGGCCTGGAACGTCCGGGTCGCCGGATGAATCCGGCCCCGTCGCGCCTTGGGGGAGTAACAGCCCGCCACGGCATAGGCCAGCGCCGCTGTGCCTTGATAGGCCCCGGTTTGCGCCAGGTCTGATTTGATTCGACGCGCGATTCGACGGGAGAGGCGTTCCTCCCCATAGCCATAGATCAGATCGGCCAGTTCATGTTCCTCCAGCCGATCGATCAGTTCTGCTGCGGTTTCTCCCCCTCCCTCGGGGTTCATTCGCATGTCGAGCGGCCCATCCAGACGGAAGCTGAAGCCCCGTTCCGGCACATCCAGCTGGGGACTGCTCACCCCCAAATCGGCCAGGACCATCAGGGCAGGCTCGCTCGGGGTGTAATCCGCGAAGTTGGTGGCCACGATCCGAACCCGCTCACCAAAGGCATCCAGCCGCGCTGCCGCCGCCGCCCGTGCGGTGAGGTCCTGGTCGAGACCGATCAGGCGGAGCCCGGGATGCTGTTCCAGCAGCAAAGCGCTGTGGCCACCACCGCCAAGGGTGGCATCGATCAGGAGGCCTTCCTGGCGTGGCAGCGCCTTCGCCGCCGCCAACACCGACGCCGCCAGCACGGGAATATGGCAAAACCCAGACGATGAAGACAAGCGAATCGTCAGCGGGGACTCCTTAAGATCTACCCAACGAAGTCGCCATCGCTCCCATGACGCAGCTGGAAACGCGCACGGAGCCGATGGTCGTCAACTTCGGCCCGCATCACCCATCCATGCACGGGGTGTTGCGGCTGGTGGTGACCTTGGACGGTGAAGACGTCGTGGATTGCGAGCCGGTGATCGGCTATCTGCACCGCGGCATGGAAAAAATTGCCGAGAACCGCACGAACGTGATGTTCGTTCCGTACGTCAGCCGAATGGACTACGCGGCTGGAATGTTCTACGAAGCTGTTGTGGTGAACGCCCCGGAGCGGCTGGCGGACATTCCGGTGCCGAAACGCGCCAGCTACATCCGCGTGTTGATGCTGGAACTGAACCGCATTGCCAATCACCTGCTCTGGCTTGGCCCCTTCCTTGCCGATGTGGGCGCGCAGACGCCCTTTTTCTACATTTTCCGCGAGCGG
>QCSN01000073.1 GCA_003211515.1 Synechococcus sp. AG-670-F04 | reverse complement strand
GCGCTACCTGGACAGCCACAGCTCAGCCGGTAGAGCACTTTGATGGCATGCAGGTGGTCAGGTTCGAACCCTCGATAGCCCTGCACCAGGTTGATTTTTCGGTGCTGCACCCTCGGCAGAAACGGAGAGGGTGGGATTCGAACCCACAAGCTCAAGTGCACGAGCGTGAAGGACCAGCCGGTTAAAAGCCGGATGGTCGACCTCAGGGTGATGAATCCTGTGCTCTAACCAGGCACCTGATTCCGGCTGAGCAAGATCTGAACTTTTGACCTTCGGGTTATGAGCCCGACGAGCTACCGGACTGCTCTACCCCGTGGCTAGTTCTGTCTGAATTCAATTGACTAGGAGTTGCACGACCCAAAACGAGGCCGGCATTCGCCTCTTAACAAGTGCGCTTTCAATCTGCGTGTTCGGCTTAGGGGCGGGTTTCAACGTCACCGCTCACCCAAAGGAATAGCCAAACTTTTTAAACCCTCAACTGAATCGAAAATGTCTACCGAAATCCGTAACTGGGATGTTGTTGCTAAAGCAATGGAAGCGGCTGGTGCAACCTCAAGCCAGATGTACATCCGCGCCAAAGCATTGGCACAAGGAAAACTCGATCCCATGCCCACAAGCTCCCCTGAGGCTCCCTACAGCATCTCTGCTGTTGCTGGCTAATCACTAAAGATTCAAGCCTCACCAATCTGAGGCTATTACATAATTCACCAATGAACACACAGCGTACTATCCATCAATACTTAATCCGATACAAAGACCTTGAAGGCAAGAGTCATTTGGAAAGTGTGTATGCATCGGATGCGATGGAAGCTCAGAATTTCGCGATTGATTGCAATTCTGGACTATTCCAAAGACCTCATCTCATTAATGCAGTAATTAAAACCGATAAGAAAATTAGGGTGATGCCGGTGAATCCAGGCCCTCCAGAAAGTTCTCCTAATAAGCCCCGTCGTTGACATCGCCGATAATTCGTATTTCTTGAGGGATGGCAACCCGCAAGAAACCAATTGATGTCCCACAAAAGCGGATCCTCAATGACAGGGTGGGAACCGCACCAACAAGTATGGGGTTATAAATCCTGTGCTCTAACCAGGCGCCTGATTCCGGCTAAGCGAGATCTGAACTTTTGACCTTCGGGTTATGAGCTCGTCAAGCCCCAAGCCAGAGCAGCATTAGCAGAGAGCTACTATTGGGTGAAATGATGTCAACAGACAGCATGTGATTCGGCTCCAAGACGGCATGACGTCATCAACGTCAGCCCGCGCCATTCCTTCCCCTCATTCATTCGAAGCATTTGCTCAGCAGTGCCGCGTTACTCAAATCCCATACACATCAGTGCTTTTACAGAAAAACACCTCCAGTGCTGAGAGTGTCACCTGTCTTTCACCACAACCCCTCCAACGGCTGACCAGAGAATGTGCAGAGCGCCCAAAAATCAACTGAGATGGTGAAGTTGTCCGGGAAGAGATTCGCACAACCGGTCGAAACAAATGACCTTCGTCAACACTTCACTCAGTAACCAACAGGAAAAATCCTCTATCAAAGGTATTCACCTCAGTCCTAATGAGGATGAAGAGGATATGATGTCTTGGATGATTGATAATGATACTCATCACGGCAGCCAAGGGAACGACTTTCTCGATGGTGGCGAAGCTCGCGACGAGATCTATGGTCTTTCGGGTGATGACACCCTGAAAGGAGGACAAGGTTTTAACAAACTATGGGGTGGCGCAGGTAAGGACACATTTATTCTTACTCCAGGCTATGGTCATGACATAATCAGAGATTTCATAATTGGGGAAGACCTCATTGTATTTGACTTTGAGTCAGGTCCTTATTCGGAGATAAATGTGAGGCTGGGAAAAAGCAGTAGTGGTCATGCCGCAATCTTCGCTTTTGATGATTTACTTGCCGTTGTTGAAGGCATTAGCCCAGATGCACTATCTCAACAATCTACGAGAGGTTTAAACTATATTAGTTGAACTCCAATATTTAGTTATAACTACTCCCTGCTACTGCGGGGGGCTTTTTTGTGACTATCTGGCCGCAAAATTGTCTAAAAAACCCCGCACTTGGCGGGGCTGATGTCCGTGTGTGTTCTGTCGGGAGATTGATAGCGACAACACCAACGCCCCCTGCTTTGCCCTTTCGGGCCTTGTATAGCTTTCAGCCGCCCTCTGATGGCATCAGGCTTACTAAATTCTTGCTTTATAAGTTTGTGCACAATATGAATATCAAGCCTGCTACAGAGAATTACAGACGTCACTCAGAGAGACTTGAGACAGCATCCAATCAACCTCCAAAGGTTATCAGGATTGATCCATTAATAAGGCGACGAAAAGATGATTCAGAGGCTATTATGTTGCTGACCGAGTCAACACTTGAAATCAGAAGTCTGAGGTAAGACTGTACATATATGACTTCCATATGAACTCGAGATTCTTTGCCGTGACAGAGATATTTCAAACCCCTGCCGTTCGTCGTGAACTATCTGGTGCAAGAGATTCGTTCACGATAGAAAAGGCCCAACAGGTCTCTTTCTGGTTGTCATCACGACAACTCAACCCTCAGCATTTTAAGCTGCATGAACCACTTTTACTCCTCCCAGCGGCTGCCGTTGCACCATCATCATTGAGATACTCAGGGCAGAAAAAATGCCGTCCATAAAAAAAGAGACGGCGCCAATCAAAGCTTCTGAAACTCAATCAGAACCGAGCCAATGCGCTCCACTGAGTTGGAAGAAGCTTGGCAACGAGCTGAAAATTGCCATTACCCAGAGGTTTGACGACATAAGCCACTCCCATTGGGTCTGGATAGATTCCCATGGGCGGCTCCACACCCATCGTGACGCCCTGGAAAGGGTCGTCATGCCCAAACAGGAAGGTGTTGGTGCCTGCCTCTGGCATTGCTGAAAGCAAAGGGGAAACCCTCGCTGCATATTCCTTGTAATCCTGAGGGGTGCAATCAACGCAGGGAAGGAAATTCAGGTTTGAATGTTTCTTGTATTTTCCGAAAGCCAAATCAGCCGTGTTGTAGGCACGGCAATATTCACTGGAGAAGACCTGGCCGACAGGAATGCCTGCGGCTTTCACTCCCCTACCGATTTCTCGCGCTTGCTGTTTACCCTCTGCACTTAAACGTCTCTGGGTGCTGCAGTCAGCGAGATTGAGTTGCGGGCTGACCTGATCTCCCCAGTCCTTGAAGGTCTTCGCATGCCTTACATAAACGACGTATCCACCCCTACGAAGATCATTAAGGAGCTGCTTCGCACCAACTCTGTTGATGAAATCAGTGTTCCTCTGATCACCGGATAGCGTTGACTCGTTGCCTTCGTAGGCTTCCGGCGCAGCCTTGGCTGAGTGTGGAGCTATAGAGATCGAAGCTGCTATCAAGCCGCTAGTGGCCAATGCAGCTGAGGCCGAAGCCAAGCTGAATTTTTTGAGGTGTTGCATCGAAATAACAATGTCAATCTGAACGTAGACATCGAGACGCAAGGGGACAAGTAAAAAATTTACACAAATAATCGTCACCGCCGCCTCGTATCAACGAACTCACTTTTGACATGAATTTGATACTCCTTGAACAGTTCTCTACACTCGTTTATCGGCACCGCCTTTCTTAACGGTTCAGAAATATCATAACTCTTGAGCAAGAGTTCGAAATGACATCCAAATCAATCGACTTAGTGAAATCAGAGATAACACCGCCTTATCCTTATCTGGAGGTGGTTACAGGAATAGACAAATCCAAGACTCATACATGGACTGACAGCCACGAAGGCTTTTGCAAATAAATTAATGCATTTGTATTTTAGAAGGCTTTGAACCAATGAAACTCTTCTCACTTATCAGTGCAAGTTGCTCCCAGCAGTACCAGTTCAGGCCAGTCGGCCGAGCGGTGTCGTTCTTCACTGGTCACCTCCTCGAGGCTCTCGCTGATAACAACATCTACAAGATCACCTCACGACAACTCAGCATTCGAGGGATTCGACCTGAGAACTTCCTGAGCGTCCTCAAAGCGGCTCCCAAACTCACACTCCTGACTCCCAGTCCGCTGCAGCCGATCCAACCCCGCTACATTCCCGCGGCTCCAAACGTACACCCCACCCCAGCACTTCCTCCAGTACCGCAAGCAGTAGAAGTCTGGGGGGAGATGGCTGATCGATCTCCCTGCTATTAACAACCCTCAGCAAATCATCGCGCCAGTTCGTCTCGTTCAAGCTGGTGCTTTGGTCTGCTCGATACAGCACTGCTACCAATGGAGAACGAACCGACACTGCATGACCAAGCCACCTGCTGGTTCATCTCTGCTCTTCGGCGCTCTTGCCGACTCAGGTCAGAGCAAACAACGCAAGAACGGCAGCTACCGCTGAGGATCTCGGTTGTGTAATGAGCATCAAGCTTGAGGATGTCGTCAAACCCACCATCGGCTTCCAAAGTGCTCTGCAAGGGGCTGGCACCCTCAAAACCAAGCCGGCATCTGTGGGCTTCCTTCCACTCTCGGTTGGCTAGAACAGCTCTTAAAGACATCGAGATCGGACAAAGCGAACTCGCAACAGCCCTGGATTCGATTGAGCTGCAACAGTTGATGGGTTAACTAGCAACGCAATATCGAGGGATAAATTCTTTTGAATTTCGCAAACAACTTTCCGAATCCAGGGAAAATCATCCTACATTGAGTTTTCCGAAATTATTCATAGTTATGGGCATAATAAAAAATCTATTTTACAAATTTCAAGACCAGCGTGAGGTGCTTGATCTCACGAGTTTTGGCGATGAACTTGCGTTTAAGACATCATGGAATCCACTGGCACCCGGTGGCACAAATTTCTGCACGCATGAATTGCAGAAAAGCACTTCCCCCCTTTCAGGCGATTTGCTTATTTTCAAAACAACTGCTCTTGCAATCCTCTTCTCGGCATCTTTTATTCTAATGGGATTAGCTGTTTTTATTCCTGGTATATCTTCGGGCGAGGATGCGGAAAGAATTATAGGGTTAGTGTTTGTGGGAGGTGGTTGTTGGATATCGTGGGGCATGAAAAGACAAGAGTCAGTTTTTGATCGCTCATCTCGAAGACTTGCAAAGGGCGATAAAACTTATGACTTAGAACAGGTATGTGCTATTCAGTTAATACGTGAATACGTGAGCGCAAAGGAAACGCGTTACTACAGCTACGAGCTGAATCTTGTCTGCATTGATGGAGAGAGAGTCAATATTATTGACCATGGTTCTCTGCGTGCAATACGAAAAGATGCTGAGACATTAGCCGATTATTTGTCCATTCCAGTTTGGGATGCGATTGACTTTAAAATTCCAGAGCAAGCAGCTCATCGGGACGTTAAGTCTGAGATAAGTGAACTACCTTGACTGGCATAAAGAGGCTAAGGTGAAAACAGTTTTTGCAAAATCTTTCGCAAATTAGATGCAAACAGACTCACTACAAGGTAGTGTTTGAATTTCTTTTCCCTTTGCAAGCGAGCGGTCTCGGCTACACAACTATCTCTGATTTATATAGTATTTTACAGACCTATTACCTCATCTTCAGCCAACATCCAAGCTCCCAAGCCACACCCTGTGGATCGCAGTAATAGCTCTTTGACGGTGGATGATTCTCCATTAGATATTTGCCGAGGCTATCTGCGCCCCAGAGAGCGAACGGGGAGATAAAATGCAGTACTAAAAGGTTTTGATTGGCGGTTCCACTTTTGTTCCTGATCTGAATGTACCAATTTACAGCCTGCTTTATCCACCAACCCCAGACAACCTCGTAGGAGCAATTTTCTTGCCTTAATTAGGTTTATGCCTTTAGCGCATTGTACTAACCAAGATGCAGAGAGCTGCTGTCCAGAGGGTTAGCAGCCACGTAATGCCCCGTAGCTACGAGATGGATAGTTACTCAAGACCGATGCACCGTTATCAGGTCTTTTACTGCGAGCTGCCCGATGGTGCAGCAGGTTACAAACCGATTCTCGCTGAGGTCGTCCATGAAGCTAAACAAATTGTGGAGCGACTGCACCCAGGAGCTGTAATGGCATCACTGGATGGAGAGCTAACGGATGGTGAGACCACAAGAAAGCTTTTTCTTCATTGGCTAAGCATGGTTTAAAGATGGAAATACACTGGCCATATTGCATCGATGCACATTCGTATTAGTGCTGAAACTATTCACGTTGTATCGTGCTGCTTGAATCCATGAATAACGTACGAATATCGCATAATGGCCTGAAAAAGAAACCTAAATCACCCAAACCAAGTATCAAGTTGACGGTTTATATGTCCAAATGGATGCACGATATAATACGCGTATTGTCTGCTGATAAGAATGTGCAAATAACCAAGTTGGTGCGGATGGCAGTTGCTGACTTGATCGCTCGACTGGAAGAGGATTAACTAAAAACCTCGCTATTACTGACAGAGCTATTAATATTTTCCCATTTTTTAGTAATATTATCTGAAGCTGACCTACGCATATAGTTTTTATATGTTTCGCCAGGCCTAAATATCAATAGCGCTTCAATAAGCCAACCATACGCAAACTGAAGGACAAAAATTCTAGCGGTTACAACGTTGGCGAAGAATAACTCAAGCGGTATAAATATTGTGATAAGCCATCCAAGGTCAAGCTTCATATCTCTAGCTCTCCGTATTTCCAATGGTATGTAGACCAAGTGACCTGCAAAAATAAAAACACTTGCAGTCAAATTGGTTAACTTAGTATTATTAAATTAATTTCTTACATTTTCAAGAGTGAGTGGACCATCAAGAGTGTTACGAAAACAAGAAAATAGAATGCAACTAAACATGCAAGCACAAATAAAAATCCACGTAGCAATTGCGCTAAAACAT
>QCSN01000072.1 GCA_003211515.1 Synechococcus sp. AG-670-F04 | reverse complement strand
TGTCCTTCAAAAGCGATGGCCCTTTCGGACTGCGCAAATTCCAAAATTTTCTGGACAATCATCTGCCGGCCGAGGTGTTTCGGGCAAAAGGCATCCTCTGGTTCAACGAAAGCGAGCGGCGCCATGTGTTCCACCTTGCTGGAAAGCGCTTCTCAATCGATGACGATGACTGGACCGGGCAGCGCAAGAATCAGCTGGTGCTGATCGGACGGGACATTGACCACGACAGCCTGCGGAATCAACTCGAGGCCTGCGTTGCGAAAGATGCTTGACAAGGTTTCGACTGATCAGGCGAATCCGGAACAACCTGCCTATGTTGTATCGGTGGAGAAAGGATGAATGGCTGAATCCGTTGCATTGATGGCCCTGCTGCTGGCGAGTCTTCTCGTTTGGCTCCTTGTCGACTCCGACGACGACAACACCAGTGGTGGCTTACGGCAACCTGTGCTCATTCCCATCCCCGTTCGTGATCAGCGACGCTGACTCCCCAACTTCAGCCTTTGCTCAGAAACGCAGAAACCCCTGGCAGGACCAGGGGTTTTTTATGGCTTTATTCCGCTATGCTGCATTCCAAGATTGACGCCCTGATCAACATTGAACAATTCAGACCAGCATCAGGCCAAGAGTTAGCGATGTGACCCAGACAAATCAATGCGATGGGGGAGAAGCTTGACCGAAGCATCATCTTTTAAAGCAACTCGGCATCGAGAATGGGTCTGATAGTTCTGCTCCAGCGGACATCGCGCGCGCAACATCAATTCGCCGATACTGATTCTGTACTCCCAGAAATCACCCATAAATTCTCGACCCAAAACACTGGCCTGAGACTCCGAATCCGGAACAAGACCGATGGCTTGTGGATCCACGAGAACACAGGATCCATCGGGCCAATCACGCTGGAGCTGCTCCAGTTTCTCTCGATTTCGGAAACTACCGATCGCACATGAAAGCTCTCCCTGAGTGGGAGCCTGCACAGGGATCACATTGCTTTGGAGAACAAAAGAGCCCACAAATGCTGTGGCCGGATCACGGACGATGTCCTGAGGAGATGCACATTGATGCAGAGCACCATCGCGCATCACGGCAACACGATCACAGATGGCCAACGCTTCGCCTGGATCATGGGTGACGATCACACCGCTTGCGCCACAGGCCTGTAAAACGGCCGACAATTCGCTGCGAAGTCGCAGACGAACTTCAACATCAAGGCTGGAAAATGGCTCATCCAACAGCACGACTTTGGGAGACGGGGCCAAGGCCCTGGCCAAGGCCAACCGCTGGCGCTGGCCACCTGAAAGCTGATGCGGGAAGCGTTGTTCAAGCCCTTGAATCCCGAGCAGCTCGAACAACCACGTCACCCGGCTTGTCTCAGCACCACGCTTCAGGCCGAAACAGGCGTTCTGCCAGGCCGATAGGTGCGGAAAGAGCGCATAGTCCTGAAACACCATTCCGACACCGCGGCGCTCTGGCGGAACAAAACGCCCGCCTCCAGCCACCGGAGTTCCACGCATCAGGATGCTGCCCTGCACAGGTTGCTCAAAACCTGCAATGCATCGAAGCAGAGTCGTCTTTCCACAGCCGGAGGGTCCAAGCAGTCCGAGAAGTTCTCCCTCAGCGATCTCGATATCAATGCCACGCAACGACCAGTCTTCCCCTGAGCTGAGATATCGGTGCCAAATCGATCGAAGCGAAACAGGATTCTGGACCACGCGCGCGTTCGTTGGATCAATACGGTGAATCATGAGAAAGGACTCGCCAGATGGCCGTATCAATTGATCAAAGAGATTGTGCGATATCTGCATTGACGATCGAGCGCCACTGCAGATGAACCAGCGAAGACCGACCGAACATCAACGCCAATCCCTTCCCGATACCAGCCAATGCTGTCCTGTATCAGTGGAGCCCGAAAACAAAAGCAATCCAATCGAACAAGCATCGAAAAGGTTAGTCAGTCAACGAAGCCGCTGAACTCGCCGAAGCGAATAGTCACACATAAGAACTAAGCCAAGCCAGCTATCGCAATGGAATTAAACCCTTCTCGAACCCATTGCCACACCAACGAGAGAAACGCCAGAAATCAACTCATTAAACAAATAGCTCAAGTTCTTAGCGACAACACCGCCATACTGCCCTATTAATTTTCGAAAAAATCCATCGCCATGAGCACTTCATTCAAGGCAATTACCCCTGTGAACATCTAAAAATTTTGATTAAAAAACTTCAAATACGACCAAAAAATACAGGGAAGATCTTCGCCCAGCATCGCTGTCTACAATCCCGTGCGAATGGTTGAATTCCTGAGCGAATGCCAATGATCCTGTCATCACGATCGGCAAATCGTTCCGTACTTGTGATCCTGGCGGCATCAATTGCCCTGTTGGCAATCTGGCCACTGATCAGCCTGATCACTGAAGCATTGCAAACATCTGGTGGGAATTTTTTCCAATTAAGTGCAGATGGCGGTGGGCAGATTCTTGGCACCTTTCAGCTTTTGATCGGCAGCGCATTCGTTGGAACGGTGATCGGTACGGCCAACGGTTGGCTGCTCAGCAACTGTCGTTTTCCCGGTCGCCGATGGCTCCGAATTGCTCAGCTGATCCCCCTGGCCACGCCCGCTTATCTCCTGTCAGCAACATTGGTGGACCTCGGCAGCCGAAGCGGAATCCGCATTTATGGCCTTGGCTGGGGGATCGTGGTCATGGCCCTCAGCACCTATCCCTACGTCTTCCTGTTGAGCACGGAGAGCTTTTCCGTCAGCGGACGACGGCAGCTTGAAGCATGCCGGAGCCTGGGTGTAGGCCCATGGCAGGCCTTCCGCCGGGTTGCCCTTCCCATCGCTTTTCCGGCCATCGGAGCAGGAGTCGCCCTGATGGGGATGGAGATCGTTAACGAGCTGGGGGCCGTTGAACTGCTCGGAATTCCCAGCCTGTCGGCCGGAATCCTGGAAGCGTGGCAGGCGGGGGGTGATCCGACAGGAGCGATCGGCCTGGCTCTGATCACTCTGATCATCGTTCTTGGTCTTGTGGCTGCTGAACGGCAGCTGCGTCAACGGAGTCGTCGCTGGAGCGATGGTGTGGCCGGTGGAGATGCGACCGCCTGGTCCCTGCAAGGCCCCCGGGCTTGGGGTGCTCAGATTCTTGGACTGCTTCCACCCACCATCAGCCTGGGCATCCCCCTGTGGTGGGGGATCGTGAACATCGATCAGCTGAACCAGGCGCGATCGGATGATCTCCTCCAGATGGTGCTCCGCACCTTTCTGCTTGGGATCGCTGCAGCCCTGCTCGCTGTTGTGGCCTCACTGATGCTCGCCATCGCCAAACGCTGGATCCAGGCCAGTTGGTTGAAGGGACTCACCTTCCTGGCGGGGATGGGCTACGCCATCCCTGGCACCGTTCTGGCACTCGCTTTGCTTTTCGCTGGCACACCCTGGCAGCTGAGTCCGATCATTCTTCTTCTCTGGGGATACAGCGATCGCTTCCTGGCCGTCTCCAAAGGGGGGCTCGATGCAGCGCTCGAACGCATCAATCCATCACTGGATGAGGCCGCGACTGGGATGGGATTCAATTGGCTCCAAGTGCTGAAAAGAGTGCACTTGCCCTTACTGCGCGGCCCGATGACCGTTGGCTTGCTGTTGGTCTTTGTCGACACAGTGAAGGAGCTGCCGCTCACGTTTGCTCTCAGGCCATTTGATTTCGACACGCTGTCGGTGAGGGTGTATCAGTACGCCGGTGACGAACGTCTAGCGGAAGCATTGCTGCCCGCCCTGATGATCCTGATTTTGGGACTGGTGGCCTCGATGGCCCTGGTTCCCAGCCTGGATCAAAGCCCAAAGAAGTCCTGATGCGTCCGCTCCAGAACGGAACGGCAAGGACCATGACCAACCGATCCGTCCGGGATTGAGTTCCGCTTCGGCGACATAGAGCCTCCAAACAATCATTCCTTGATCTCAAACAAGTGCCATCACGTGATGGATCAATGTCCAGCGGAGTTGATCATCCCTGCTGCCAACTGTTGAACGGTGTGCCCGGCCAGCAACACACCCACAAAGCAATCGTCTCAAGCCATCTGAGATCACCGGGAGCACACACCAGAGGCGTTCTGTGACGCTGGTTCAGGGCTGATTTGATCTTTAAATCAGGGTGATGAAGCCATAAGAATCGGCGCACCACCCCAACGGCGAATCGCCACAACCCCCGGCCGAGGTGGCCGCCCGGGGGCCTGAGCAGGCCAGTTCGACCCACGCGGAACCCAACGCGTTTGCTGAAACGGCTTGCCATTGCGATCGACCATCGCATGGGTCCTCACATCGACAGCCCCTTTGCGAAGTACCCCATGCGCTTCACCGGGATGCTGAACCGCCAGAAACAGGTTCGTCTCAAGCTGATCCAGGCAGACACCCGTGAGCTCACACTCCATCGGCCCTGTCGCCAGACACAGCGCCGCAGACCCATCACGGGGCACCAACCAGCAGCTGTTGTTCCCGAACACGTCGCTGGAGGACGAGCTCGTGGAGCGATCGGTTACCACCCAGAGGTTGCCAAGGCGATCCATCGCAAGGTTGTCTGGATTGGCAAAGCCCAGACCTCCGCTCCAGGGTTCCCCACCGGTCACCGCCATCCGCCAGCTGAAGGCATTGGTATCGGTCTCGCCGAGACGCATCACCCAGCCATGGCCCCAGCTGCTCTGGCCCTGTGGACCCTGAAACACAGCCGGATCTGCGCCGCCATTGCTGCCGGGATAGCCCGAGGTAAAGGCGATCAACAGATCGCCCGTGAGTGGATCAATCTTGGTGTCCTCCGGCCGGGCCGTCGGCGTGGCGCCGATGGCACTGGCCGCCAGATGGGCATCCACCACAATCGCCCCCTGCAACGCCTGCCCCGTTCCCCGGTAGAGGTCGGCCAGGGTTGAAAAGCGCGTGCGATACGCCTCAACCGCGGCATCGTCATAAAACCGCTCTGCACCAGCCCGACGGCGATCCGAATGGGGCAGCTCCACCGGACAGGACAGACCGGCCTGCCGGAACCGGCTGGGATGGAACGGATTCACCGAGGTCTCCGGTTTCAGCGGGAGCCAGACCCCGCTGCCATCTGGGTGAAACCGTGCCACCTGCAATTCACCCGCTTCAAAGAGGTGTGAATTGGCCCTGTCCTTTAAATCGAGAACAACGCCGCTGCTGACAAAGCGATAGAGATGGCCACCGCGACGGTCGCAGCCGGAATACACCTGCAACGGCTGACCGACCTCAGCCCGCACCGCCACCGCTTCATGGCGAAAGCGTCCCAGAGCCGTGTGCTTACGCACAGGCTGATCGGGAGCCTCCGGCTCCACCTCCACCATCCAGCCGTATTTGTTCCCCGCCAGACCGTAAACATTGCCCAGGCCAGCAATCCGTTTGTTCCGACAGACGAATGGCCGCTCGGAGGGAGCAACGGAGCTGCCATCGGCGAACACCGGTTCGGGCACCTGGAACTGAATGTTCTCCTCGGCACTCAACACAGTGCCCCAGGGGGTGATGCCTCCCCCGCAGTTGGCGAAGCTGCCGATGATCTCGGCCCCGAGGCCGTCGTCATAGCCGAGGCGATCGGTGGCCTGAAACACGGCCACCGCAGGGCCGGTGCTGACCAGCCGCTGCGATGCATCCAGCAAACCGGTGAGGCCGGTGATGCGCCGGTCGTGGGATGCATGCTCCCGAACCCAGGCACCATCACCATTGCGCTTGAGGCTCATCACGCCGATTCCCAGATCGGTCATCGCCTCATCCGCCACCGAACGAATCGCCAACCAAAGCGCGGTGTCTCGATCCAGAGCCGAGCAATCGATCACACCGTCGTGATCAGCCAGGGCCTGCACCAGTTCGCGGTAGGGAAGCGAACGCCCGACCACATCGCCAAAGCCCTCCACCCAGGGCGTCGGACTGATGTACTCGAAGTTCACCGTCATCGAAGCCCGATCCGAGCTGTGTTTTACAAAGCCGAGATGGTCGTTGTTGAAGCCAAACCGACTGGTGCCGAGCCGATCGCCCCATGCAGCCAGCACGTCCGCGCGGAACCCCTCCGGCAGGGTCAATCGATCTTCAATGCCAACGGTTTTGTACCAACGCTGCTGCTCCTCGCCACTCAGGCCATCACCATCCACCGGCAACGGCACCCTCACCGGCTGAAAAGGCCGAACCGCTGGATGAATGGGGGCGTCACCAGCGTGGGCGGCATGGCCCTGTCGAGCTCCGGCCGCCGCCATTGCAACGCCCCCTAAACCGAGGAGAGAGAGAACTGAACGGCGCGGCATGGTCATGGCTTCGGCCCGTTCGGATCCTTCATCTGCTCTCCGCCAAGATCCGATCCGCCAGAATCCGATCCGCAGCAAGCGATCCCCCTGCCAGCACGTCGGCCAGTGTGGAGATAACCCGATAGCTGAGCACCACTGCCAGAAGAGGCGCTTCGGAGACACCCCCCCCAAGCCTCAAGAGGAGGGTGGTCTCGAACACGCCAAGCCCTCCAGGCGCCCCTGGCACCACCAGTCCCACCGCATAGGCCAGGGAGAATGCTGCCAACCAGATCAGAACGTCGGGCTGATTCAAGCCAAATGCCTGCACACAGCAGAAGAAACCGGCAAAACGACTGAGCACGAAACCCAGCTGCCAGATCAGAGGGATCCAGGGGTACCCACTCCGGCCGCTACCCAGAGACTCCGTCTCAAGGGGAGCCTCTCCAGCCACTTGAAACTGATGGGCCTTACTGCGTTCGAGCCGGCGAAGGATCGGTTCCCTCCAACGCGGCAGCATCATCAGAGAGGGAATCGGGCTGATCAGAAGCAAACCGTTCTGCCAGCCACCTGTCAGCACCAGCAGAACGGCAGCCGAAGCAATCAGAAGGGGATCGAGAATCACGGCGGCCAGTGCAGGACCTCCACCGATCTGAGGGCGGAGCACTCTGAGCCGCTCCACCAGATGCCAGACCCCACCGGGCAGGTACTTGAGCAGGTTGGTGCGCAGAAACAGCGGCACCACGGCGACGCCATCCGGGAGATGACGCAGCCATGCGAGCAGAACCCTCCAGGCCCAGG
>QCSN01000071.1 GCA_003211515.1 Synechococcus sp. AG-670-F04 | reverse complement strand
CTGAAGGGCGACGAGATTCCCCTGCTCGATGGCTCGGCATTGGGGTGGGTCGAGGCCATCGCTGAGGCGGGTCTCTCCCCGGCCTCCACCCCGCGACCTGAGCCTCCACAGCTGGAACAAACCCTGGTGCGCCATCGGGGCAGCAGCGTGATCACCGCCACTCCGGCCGACCAGTTCAGCTTGGTGGGGGTGATTGATTTCCCGCAGCCCGCCATCGGCCGCCAGCAGTTTGCCCTGACCCTGACGCCCGAGCGCTTTGTTGAGCAGATCGCGCCAGCGCGTACCTTCGGGTTTCGAGATCAGGTGGAGCAGCTGCGTGCGGCAGGGCTGATCCAGGGTGGAGCGCTGGACAATGCTCTGGTGTGTGACGGTGATCGCTGGTTGAATCCTCCGCTCCGATTTCCCGATGAACCGGTGCGCCATAAGCTCTTGGATCTGATCGGTGATCTGGCTCTGGTGGGCTTTCCACAGGCTCAAGTGCTCGTTTACAGGGGTTCCCATGGACTCCATACCGAGCTGGCCGCCGCCCTTCAGGACGCCAGCCTCACTCCTTCTCTGTGACCGACTCCCCCGCAGCTGACATCGTTCTTACCAGCGAGCAAATCGCTGGGTTGCTGCCCCATCGCTATCCCTTTGCCCTGGTCGATCGGGTGATCTCCCATGAGCCCGGGGTGTCTGCGGTGGCGATCAAGAACGTCACGATGAATGAACCGCAGTTTCAGGGCCATTTCCCTGGTCGTCCGCTGATGCCAGGGGTGCTCATTGTGGAGTCGATGGCGCAGGTGGGAGGACTGATCGTCACGCAGATGCCCGACCTTCCGAAGGGGCTGTTCGTTTTTGCCGGGATTGACGGGGTACGCTTCCGCCGCCCTGTAGTGCCGGGCGATCAGTTGGTGATCCGCTGCGAATTGCTCAGCCTGAAACGAAAGCGCTTCGGCAAAGTCAAGGCGGAGGCCACGGTGAACGATGAGCTCGTCTGCTCCGGCAATCTGATGTTCTCCCTGGTGGATTGAGAACGATGAGCCAGGACAGAGCTGTGCAGATTCATCCCCATGCGGTGGTGGACCCCAAAGCTGAGCTCGCCTCCGGCGTGGTGATTGGTCCCGGTGCTGTTGTCGGCCCTGAGGTGGTGATCGGTGAGAACAGCTGGGTCGGTCCAAATGCCGTGTTGGATGGGCGTCTCACGATTGGGAAGGACAACAAGATTTTTCCTGGTGCTTGCCTCGGACAGCCTCCTCAGGATCTCAAGTACAAGGGGGCCGCGACGGAGGTGGTGATCGGTGACGGCAACACCATCCGCGAATGCGTCACGATCAATCGCGCTACGGATGAAGGTGAGCGGACCAGCATCGGTGATCGGAATCTCCTGATGGCCTATTGCCACCTCGGCCACAACTGTGAACTTGGAAACGGCATCGTGATGTCCAATGCCGTTCAGGTGGCTGGTCATGTCGTGATTGAAGATCGTGCCGTGATCGGCGGTTGCCTCGGTATTCATCAGTTCGTCCACATTGGTGGCATGGCGATGGTGGGTGGCATGACACGGGTGGTTCGCGATGTCCCCCCCTATTGCTTGGTCGAAGGACATCCCGGCCGGGTGCGTGGCTTGAATCGAGTCGGTTTGCGCCGCAGTGGGCTGCCTTCAAAACACGACGGGCGTGAAATGAAGCAGCTTCATGAGATCTGGTCGTTGATTTATCGCTCGGATCAAGTGATCGCCGAGGGGCTTCGGGAGGCGCGCCGCCTGGAGCTGCTGCCGGCTGCCGAGCACCTTTGCAGCTTCCTGGAGGCCTCGATCGGTCGCGGGCGTCGCGGACCGATGCCCGCTCTGGGCAGCCGTTGATGGTGCGGCTGCTGATCAGCACCGGCGAGGTGTCCGGTGATTTGCAGGGCAGCCTGTTGATTCAGGCCCTCCAGCGTGAGGCATCCCGTCGAGGCCTTGAGCTCGAATTGCTGGCCTTGGGGGGCACACGCATGGAGGCGGCGGGGGCGAACTTGCTGGCCGATACGGCGCCGATGGGTGCCATTGGCCTCTGGGAGGCTCTACCGCTGATTTTGCCCACACTGCGGCTGCAGGCCCGTGTGGATCAGTTGCTTCGCTCGCGCCCCCTTGATGGGGTGGTGCTGATTGATTACGTCGGTGCGAATGTACGGCTGGGTTGCAAGTTGCGCAGTCGTTTTCCTGACTTGCCAATCACCTATTACATCGCGCCCCAGGAATGGGCCTGGCGATTCGGCGACGGAAGCACCACCCAGCTGCTTGGATTCACTAACAGAATTCTCGCGATCTTTCCTGCGGAGGCGTCGTTTTATTCCGATCGCGGTGTCGAAGTGACCTGGGTGGGCCATCCCCTTCTGGACAGTTTCTCCGAGCTTCCCGACCGGGCGGAGTCACGCCGCCAACTCGGTCTTGATCCATATGGGCGTGTGCTGCTGCTGCTGCCTGCGTCCAGGCCGCAGGAACTGAACTATCTGATGCCGCACCTGGCTGGAGCAGCTGCACTCCTCCAGGAGCGGTATCCCTCGATGCAGGTCCTGGTGCCAGCGGGGCTCGAACGCTTTGAGCAGCCATTGGCGGATGCGCTGGCCCAGGCGGGGGTCCGTCAGGCGAGGGTGATTCCAGCTCTGCAAGCGGATGGCTTGAAGAAGACCCTCTGTGCCGCGGCGGATCTCGCGCTCGGTAAGTCCGGCACTGTGAATCTGGAGTTAGCTCTTCAGGGGGTGCCCCAGGTGGTGGGGTATCGCGTCAGCCGGGTGACAGCCTTGATCGCCCGTTATCTGCTGCGCTTCAAGGTGGAACACATCTCCCCAGTGAATTTGCTGCTTCAGGAGCGCCTGGTACCCGAACTGCTTCAGGACGAGCTGACGGCCCAGGGGCTTGTGGAGCAGGCCATTCCATTGCTTGAGGGTGGTGCCGCGCGTGAGCGGATGCTCGACGGGTATCGGCGTCTGCGCGCCACCCTGGGGCAGCCTGGCGTCACAGACCGTGCCGCTGCGGCGATCTTCGATCAAGTGATGGAATGACCAAGGTTTTCAGTTGGCTTTTGGCGATTGTCGTCGGTCTGAGCACGCCGTTGAGCGTCTTGGCTGCTGATCTGGAGACGGCTGCTGATTTGGAGATAGCTGTGTTCGCTGGTGGCTGTTTCTGGTGCATGGAACACGATCTTGAGCAGCTTCCGGGTGTGGTGGACGTGGTCAGTGGATACAGCGGTGGCCATGTGGAGCAGCCGAGCTACCAGCAGGTGAGTCGTGAAACGACGGGCCATCAGGAGGTGGTTCAGGTGCGTTTCGACCCAGCGCAGCTGCGCTACGGAACGCTGCTGCGGAGTTACTGGCGCAACATTGATCCGCTCGATGGAGAGGGTCAGTTCTGTGATCGCGGCGATTCCTATCGGCCGGTGATTTTCACCACAGATGCGTCCCAGGCCCATGAAGCCGAAGCCAGTGCGCAGGCCGCAGCAGAGGAGCTCGGCCAACCCCGCTCCGCTTTGCAGGTGGAGTTGCGCGATGCGGAGCGGTTCTGGCCGGCCGAGGGTTATCACCAGAACTACGCCGAAACAACAACCGCCAAGTACAAGTTCTATCGATTCGCCTGTGGACGCGATCGTCGCCTCGATGAGGTTTGGGGGAGCAAGGCGAGGACGGCGGCTGACTGGAGTGGATCCTGAGCAGACCCCCTGCTGAACGTTGATCTTGGGCAGTGGTCAGATGAACGACTGCAGAATGTGCCGAGAACAACTGAAGCCTTAAGAAATCGCCAATCAATCTGTGGAAAATATAAAACTGTATCGGCTGTACACCGTGTAAGTTCCCAGTGAACAACAGGCTTCTTGTCGATCAGCTACATAAAATAGACTGCTTACCATTCCCACCATGTGCGTGGGAGGAAATGTATGTATCTGCTGACCATCAAGGATGGCCTGGGAACGCGTCATATCGGTCCATATCCTTCACCGAAGCATGCTTCGGACGATCTTGATCGGGTTTTGGAAACCTGCTCAGAGCGTGCACGCTGGCAGATTCATGCCCTTGAGGCTCCCGAGCGCGGGCTGGCTGCATCGGCTCAACTCCACGCTATGGCGTCCTGATCAGCGGTTGGGTGTCCGTCCGGGGAATCCTTTTGTCATCCCCGAATCGATCATGAGTCCGATTCCCGCATTGATGCAGATCAAGCTGAGCGCTCCGGTCCAGAACCATTCGCCAGCCTGACCACCCATCAGCTGCACCACTCTGCGGCTCACGGCCTCACCGAACAGGCAAAGACCAACGGGTAGCAATAGCACCCCCATCTGGGCCTTCAGATACCAACGGACCGGTGAGCTGCTCATCGATCAGTTGGCCTGACCGCAGACCCAGTTCACCAAAGTCCGCACGCCGTAGCCCGTCGCTCCCGCCGGATTCAATCCGCGCCCTTTGTCACTCCAGACGGTTCCGGCGATATCAATATGGGCCCAAGCGATGTCGCTCTCCACGAAGTCCTGCAGGAACAGGGCGGCAGTGATCGATCCCCCCGGCCTCGGACCCGTGTTCTTCATGTCGGCCAGCAGCGACTTGAGGCCGTCCTTGTAGGACTTGCGCAGGGGCATGCGCCAGATGCCTTCACCAGCCGCGCCAGCAGCAGTGTCCAGCGCTTCCGCCAGGGCATCATCGTTGCTCCAGAGGCCTGCCATCTCATCGCCGAGTGCAATGACACAAGCTCCGGTGAGGGTGGCGAGATCCACAACGGCGTCAGGCTTCTGCTCGCAGGCGTAGAGAAGAGCATCCGCCAGTGTGAGCCGACCTTCGGCATCGGTGTTGTTGATTTCGATCGTGGTGCCGTTGGCGGCCTTCACGATGTCGCCGGGGTGCACTGCAGATCCGTTCACCATGTTCTCGCAAGCGGCGACGATCATGTGCACTTCAACGCCCTGCGGTCGGCGTTCGGCGATCGAGCGCATCGCACCGAGAACAGCTGCGCTGCCGCCCATGTCGAACTTCATCATGTCGATCTGAGCTGCGCCCACCTTCAGGTTGTATCCACCTGAATCAAAGGTGAGCCCTTTCCCCACCAGAGCCAGGCGGCGCTTCACCTCACCTTGCGGTCTATAGACCAGATGAATGAACTTGGGGTCCAGATCCGACCCCTGGCTCACGGCCAGGTAGGCGCCCATTCCACGGGCTTCACAGTCAGCACGTTCCAGCACCTTGAGCTCGAGTCCGTGATCACGAGCCAGCTGAGCGGCCGTGTCGGCCAGGGCCGCTGGGGTGACGTGATTCGGTGGTGCTGCAACCAGTTCCCTGGCCAGTTCAACCCCGGCGCAGTGGGCATTCACGTCGTTGAGTCCGGCCGCTGCCTGAGCGGGAAGGCCAATCAGTTCGAGACTGTCGGGGATTCGACGGGGATCCGTGTCTTTGCGGAAGCGCTGGTCGGTGTAGAGCGCTAGCCGAACAGCTTCTGCAACGGCGCATGCGGCACTGTTGGGTTCCAGTCCGTCCCAGGGCAGCAATAGGCCGAGCTTGCCGGTGCATCCAATGGCCGATCGGGCTGCTTTGGCGGCAGCTTTACGCAGACCGTCAAGACCAAGGGATTCAGGCTCTCCCAGGCCCAACACGATCAAACGTGCCGGGGCCCCCTCGCGCATCGGGTGCAGCACGAGGCTTTCGCCGGGTTTGCCCTTGAAGTCCTGGAGCTCGAGCATGGCCTCCAGGCCTGGGAACTGCGCACAGAGCGCTTGGGTTGAGCTGTTCTCCTCCGTTTTCAGCAGGCCAACCGCCAGCACATCACCGTTCCAGTCCTGCAGGCCGGCAGATGAAAGGGAGAGCCGCATGAACGGGAAAGTTGCGCGGAGTGAGCGTAGCGAGGCCCTCCGACGTCCCGGTACGGTCGCCTGAGTGTTGCCATCGTTGCGTGTTCACCAATGTGACCCTGCTGGCTTTGGCGGCCTTGATCGGGGTGACGCCCTTGGTGTGGGTGATCATCTACCCGCCCGGTCACTAGCAGCGTTGATTGAGCGCTTTGACGATCAAGGCCTCAGCGTTGGTTTGGCTCTGAATCAGAAAGGCCTCCTGTTCCAGGGTTTGATCCCCCTGCTGATAGTGATTGGTGATCAGGTAGCGGATCCTGCTGGCGACAGCCGGTGAGGTGGAGAGCGACCAACCGATCAGGCGCATTCTTCCATCGGGACAGCTCTGGGCGGCGTGAACGGCTTCATGCAGCAGCACATGTCGAGCGATGCCCAGGTCGTGGGTGATCGGCGCGATCATCAGCAACTTTCGGTCGGCATCGAACAGGCCATAGGCCGTTCCACCGGGTGGTTGCTGTTGCACCACGGCAAAGCCATGGCGTTTCAGGGTCGCCAGAAGAGTCGGCAGGTCTGCGGCGGCGGCGGCGGCGGTGGCGGTGAGGGTGCCGGTGACATGCACCCCCAGCAGGGCGGTCAACAGGGCCAGACCCGCTCGCAGCGTCAGCATCAGCTTTCAGCGGTGAACGGTGTGGCCCAGCGCTGGCGCGTTTCCTTGTTGAACGGAGGCAACCAGCGCTGGATCAGCCGCTGTTCCAGCGCTCGCCTGGCGCGGGTTGCCTTGGGAACATCCGTGCAGAAGCGAATGCTCAGTCGCGGCTTGAGGGCGCATTGCTGCAAAGCTTCCCCATAGGCCGCCAGGTAGGCCTTGCAATCGTGCTCTCCCTTCCAGCGACGGTTGGCCGCCATCGTTTCGCCCACGTACAGCAACAGCGGTTGATCAAGCTTTGTCGGCCGGTCCAGCACTAGATAGACCGCAGCGCCGCAGTGGGGACTCTCGGGCCAGCGCCAGAAATTCAGCGGTAAAGGGGTAAGTGCCAACGGATCGATCAGGGCAGCGGGGTCGGACAACCCAGTTCTGAATAGATCGGTTTGCTCGCTCTGTACCGGCTCTCGCCGGAACAACGGCGCCTGATGGGCATGAAGGCGCCCCTGCCACTCCAGCAATTGTTGCTGTTGTAAAGGAAGGATCTCAGCCAGACCGCTGCCCGTTGGCAATGCGCTGCTGAACAGCTCCCCCTGGCCTCGGCTGCCCTGCACGACTCAGACCCTCGGTGGCAGCGACGGGCCGGCGCGACGTTCGCCAAAACAGACCCGGCCGATCAGTTCTTCGATCGCAGTAGCTGGAAGGCAGAGGCGTTCCTGGAGGTCCGCCAGGTTGCGGAATCCTTGCCGGCGACGGGCCTGGAGAAGTCGCTGGAGCCTGTCCTCGGGCCAGCCCAGGCTCTTCAGTTCGATCGGTGCGGCGCTGTTGAGGTCGATTGGGGCCTTCAGCGGCTGCGGTGGTGCATCGCCGTACCAGTGGAAGATCAGATGGGGGTCCCAGAGGGCGGCGAGGGAATCGGGGAGTTCCAGCAACCGGAACAGATCATTGGCGGCGCTGAACTGCACGCCCCCCTGTTGAAGCCTCACAAGCAGATCAGCCATGTCTTCGCTGCAGCCGGGTAGTTGACGCCACTCGTTGGCTGTGGCCCGATTCACATCCAAACTC
>QCSN01000070.1 GCA_003211515.1 Synechococcus sp. AG-670-F04 | reverse complement strand
ACCAGTGTGCTGAAGCCCCTTCTGCTACGTTGAAATTCAGACCTGTTCTGCAGCGCGGGGTAGTGCAGTCGGGTAGCTCGTCGGGCTCATAACCCGAAAGGAGAGGGTTCGAATCCGACCCTCTCTGCTGAGTTCTCCGGCGTTGTTCATTTCGATCAACTTGCTTGAACCTCCAGCCAAGCCATTCGACGCGCCAGTTTCAGGTATTAGCGAGCGTTGACAATGAACCGACTGTTTAGAAGGCAATTGCTCGATTCAATGGGGTGATCACCGTCCAGTAGGCGCACCACTTTGGGTTAGTGGGGGTCAAGAAAGACCTGCCGTTGAACGGGGTTTTGGTCTCTGTGACCAACCTCACAGGGACTGCTGACGCAGGTCATCAAGTTGAGCAGGGATTCCTGAGATGGTATGTGCATCGGAGGCGGAAACCTCCGCAACCCACAAAAAGCAATGACCAGCGCACTGACTCTCGATCAACTGCAATCAGTTAGCGGTACGGGCACAGAAACCCACTGGAACCAAAAACTGCGCAATGCAAAAGGTTTCTATAATATTAAGCAGCTAGCGAATACTGGGAAGCTTGTTAAAAAAATGAAGTATGTTCCTGGTCAAATGTATATTACCATCCCTGGCGAGATGTACTGATAAAAATATCTAGAACTACAGAGCCCCGCAAAGTGCGGGGGTTTTTATTGCCCTGGAGCAATCCCCTAAACATGGGCAATGAGCAGCAATAAAGATCACCCGCATGGGTGATGGAATCTGAAAGTGAATCAGCGATGGTATGTGCATCGGAGGAATGACCTCCACACACCCAATCAATCAATCAAATGAAACTCATTACTTCAATCGCTGCCGCTGCTGTTATCGGCACTTCATTCATCGCACTTAATCCTGCGAGAGCCTCACACATCACACGTGAACCATGACCAAATCAGTGAAGCATCGTCGCAAATCACGTAATCCTCGCTTTTATCGCAGAGACGACAGTCATCACAATGCAGTGGGGAATGTATCAGGATTAAGCAATTCTTGGCATTGAGCCAAAAGCAATAGCTTTGTATTTATAGACAACCTCTTGCGTCACAAGCCCTAGCTGGATGAGACTAAATACCTCCGCAGAATCGCATATATTCATGATGACATTTTTTCATTGATAGTCTATCGTTACAAAACAAGTATCAATTCAATTACTTTGTCTCCCAATCCTTCAATGACAAGTCGCTGGGTGCGTGTTGTTTTTTCTTCTATCACTGGAACAGCATTGACTGTTTTGGCGATCCCTTATCAAACATCAGCTCAGCAAGTTTATTTCGATAATGAATGCAAAGCCACAACATATGCTGTGATGCAAAGGGGGGGAGCTTTTCGCGTTGATCACACCTTCCAGGTTGAAACCAAAAAAGGGAACCATGTTTTTTACGCTGCTCGTTACGGTGACGGGAGCGGCTTGTTTTGCATCTACAAGCCAGGCAGCAAAAATGCAAAAAAGATTTCTGTCCCATTTCAAATGGGATTTTTCAACAATGTAATTCAGAAAAACTCTAAGACCATTGAGATTGAAATCCAAGATGGTAACGGTTTCAACATTCCGGTGACTCTCTATCAGTTGAAGTTTAAAAATCCTGTCAAACCAAAAGTCAAACCCATTCGAACGTGGATTGGAAATACCCGTTAATAACACAAACAGTAGGGCCAACGCTCTCAAGCTTGCAGATCCCACGAGATTGGTTGCGTCATAACGCCCACAGGTCAATTGCCCTGCCAGCGAAGATATTGAGGAAAGGACAGTGCGTGTTCTCGTCGCGATAGCTCAATTGTCCAGCGTTTCATCGCAAATCGCTATTCCTGTAGCCAATCAACAGCTAGGAGATGGACTATGTCTATGGATTGAAGATCCGGTTCAACTTGCCAGACCGCGATTTTGATGTAAAATAGGAGAAAGGATTAAAGGAAATAGAGCAAAACTTACCTTAATCCATTCTTAGCCAAATGCAAATTAAATCATAGTCCAATCTCAACCCATTCTTAACGTTTAAGTGCTAAAATATTTATCTTAAGAATATTTCACCATCCTACAACTTTGCGCTCCTTTATAACTAAATACAGGCCGTCCCAGTGACTAAGTCGTGGGTGGTCACTTTCCATCACGAGCATTGACCCTCTCGAACTAATTTTTCTTTTGTAATCGTGTTAAGGCCCTTTCCATAACCGTCATCGCGCAATCTTCCATAACCAACCTGCCTTTCGATCGCTTCATATGCGGCGATCTCCTTGTCGTAGATCGCTGTTGAACGTTGCAGACAATCCTGATCTATCTCCTGGTCCTCAGAGATTAATGGCTTTGGAAAGATGTTGTCAGAACAATTGGTTTCCGGCGCAACACTAGGCTCACTTGTTTGAAATTTTCTAGCATCTTTTATGTAAAAGAATGCAGCGGCTACCAAAAGCAACATCGGAACCAACCATGAAAATTTCAAGTGCATAATTCCCCCCCCCCCCCTTTCACTAAGACAAAAGAAGCATAAGTTGGTATATCTAGTCAATCTCTCTCCCCGCCACTTGGTACATCACCAGAGATTGATGGTGCTCGACTTGGGAGCTGTCCCAGTAAGTAGGTTGCAGGGTGGCCGATCGAGCCCGATGCCAGGGCGCAGTCAATGACCCGCCTAGCCGGGGTTGAATCGATCAATTCCTAGTTAATTGAATTCAGACAGAACCAGCTACGGGGTAGAGCAGTCCGGTAGCTCGTCGTGCTCATAAACCGAAGGTCGAAAGTTCAGATTTTCCCCCCGCCACCACATCACAAGGCCCCTGGAACCACTGGTTTCAGGGGCTTTTGGCTGTCACTATCTAGGGAGTTCGGTACTTCACAAGTGGCGATGCATCCTGCATGCCATTCCCAGGTGTCAGGCATTCGACCCTGATTTCACCGTTTAGAGGTCTCCCCCCCTGGACTCTGGAAAACCCCGATCTGACATGAAAAGAAGGTTCACATCAGCACATTTACGGCGCCCGCGGCCGGGTCAGATCAAAAAGCGTCTGGGAACAACGGGTTGATGACCTGAAGGCCCGGCGCTGTTCGTTCCGCCCGCTGGCAGGCGCAGCAATGAATGACTACAAAACGGCCGTGACGGCGGCGGCAGACTCCTCACCCGCCAGCAAGGCACCGTGGATATAACCCGGCCACGCTGTACTGACTTCGGTTCCTGCCCAGAAAATGCGACCCACCGGTTGGCGCAAATGCTTGCCGAACTGGGTCCAAGTTCCGGGAGTGTAAAAGGTTGAGTAAGCCCCGCCGACCCAGGGGTTCGCTGGCCAGTTGCCCTCGTGATATTCGAGGACGCCACTACGGGCCTCGGGCCCTAGAAGGGTGGCAAGATCAGCCAGCACGGCAGCTTGGCGCTCAGACACAGGAGCAGCGCCATAACGCGTCGCCGCCTCGCCGGTCAAAAAGGTTGCCAACACGCCAGGGCTTCCGGGCCGTGGGTTGGTCGAATCGGCAACCAGCTCAATGGCGTCAAGATTTCCAATGGCATTTCCCGAGAGGCCGCTAACACGCCACCAGGGCGAGTCGTAAACGACAAGCGCCTTGATGATGGCCCCCATCGGCGAGCGCTGAGTCAGCTGGTCACGCGCCGCCGGCAGCGGCGGGTCGTAATGAATACGCCCAGTGAGATGCGGCGGCATCGCGACAATGACGGCTCGACCTCGGTACGTCCCCTTGGGCGTGGTCACTGTCACGCCTGAGCTGGTGTGCTGGATGAACAGGACCGGCTCGTTCGTACGAATCGCCTCAGAGGGCAACGCGGCTGCAAGTCGCGACGGGAACTGCCCTGCCCCACCGTCGAACAGCAACGCCTCAGGCGTTTGACTCTGCGGCGACACGCGCTGCGCCCAGGCGAAGTGCAGCATTGACGCCGAGCCCGATTCAAAAGCGCCGTTACCGCCCCAGTTGCGTGCAACAACGTCTGTCCACCAGGCCGCCATCGGCGTGCGGGCATGGCGCTCCAGCCATGTGGTGATCGTCATCGTGTCGAGCGCGCGCGCATCTGGATGGGTCCATGGCGCGGCGGGGTCAATCGTTGCCGCCAGGGCCTCGATCTTTCGCCAAGTGGCAACGACGTCATCGCGCTGCTCTCTCGGTACGTCGAGGTCGGGCCAGTCGCTCTTCAGCGCGTTGGCGTTGTACGGAGTCGATGGCCAAGCGTGGTTGTGCCGACTCAGGCGACCGTCATAGAGGAACGTGTCCTTGCCACCAACCGGCACTGGGAAGGTGGGAATCTTCAGCTCGCGCGCGTAGTCAACTGTCTTGGTTTGGGTGAAGCCCGCCCACTGACCTCCGAGATCAACCCATCCGGGCGCGGCACCAACGGCCCCGCGCCCTTTTTGTCCGACCTCGACCCGCTGGAGGCGCCCGCCGATCCGTTCTTGGGCCTCAAGCACCAGAACATGGCGACCGTCTTGAGCTAAGCAGCGCGCTGCCGTAAGTCCTGAAACACCAGCACCGACAACGATCACGTCGACGATGTCACTGCCTGTGCCACCAGGGTCAGATTTGCGTCCCGCAGAAGCTGGCTTCGCACTTGTGTCACTACCCGCGATCACACCGCCGATCGCCACTCCGGTGGACAACAGAACATTGCGACGTTTCACCGGCCTTTGACAGCTAAATCGAAATTTAAGTACGAGTTATGTGTTTTACATGGATGGGAGAGAGCCCTGAATCGGCAACGTCGCATCGGCAACGGCTACGACATCCATCGCCTGGTGCCCGGTCGATTGACAGGGAAAGAGGTTGAACCGATGACGATCTGCACGGAATCTGGCGAAACACAGGAACCCATTTTCGATGGCGAAACCCCGGCCTGATGGGGAGGGGGAACGTGTGGAGTTCACTTAAAAGGACCATCCTTTAGTGACAAAGGTTTGGAGAATCTGGTGCCTTCTCATAACCCGAAGGTCGAAAGTTCAGATCTTGCTCAGCTGGAATCAGGCGACTGGTAAGAGCACAGGATTCATAACCCTGAGGTCGACCATCCGGCTTTTAACCGGCTGGTCCTTCACGCTCGTGCGCTTGAGATCGTGGGTTCGAATCCCTCTCTCTCCGTTTTATCGAAGGAGTAATACCAAGAAAATCAGCCTGCTGAAGGACTATCAAGGGTTCGAATCCCCCCTCGCACCTAACTAACACCGTCGGTTCGAATCCAACCCTCTCCGTTTATGCCGAGGGTGCAGCCCCGAAAAAATCAACCTGGAGCAGGGCTATTGAGGGTTGGAACCTGACCCCCTGCATGCCATGCAGGTGCTCTACCGGCTGAGCAGTCGGCTGACGTGATGACAAAACCCTGATATTGATTAATCTCTTGTAGCTCGATAAGAAGGATTGTGCTGGAACGATTCATTCACCTAACCAGCCAAGTATTGCTGTGCTTTGTGCCGCTTGCAGCGATGGCCCAACCCTCTGAATTGCCAATGACTTGTCCGGGGTGCAACTTGCAAGGCATTGATTTCAATTCGGTGAGTATGGGCGATAAGCGTTTTATTGACTCCAATTTTTCGCAAGCTGATCTTCGCCGAGCCAATCTCAGCAATATGTACATGCTCACCACTAACCTGCAGGGAGCGGATCTGCGTGGTGCTGATCTCAGACATACCTTTTTTACTCGATCATCCAACTTTCGAGGTGCAGATCTTCGTGGAGCAAATCTGCATGATGTTTGGTTTACCGATGCAGACCTTCGTGGAGCTGATCTACGAGGGGCCAATGTGGGGTTGATTACAACCCTTGAGGGTGCTGATCTGCGCGGGGCGAAGGTGGATGGCAGCTTTTACAGCAAGGTCATGGCTGATCAGCCTTATGGAATCTGTTTGTTGAATACCACCCTGCCGAATGGTGACATTATTCGAGATAGCTGTGAATTTCGCTGAACTCTGATTTCTGCTGGGCTGGTGGTCCAAGGCGAAGGAATCAAGGCCACACCTTCCGGCATTGTGAAAACCGACGAGTTACGCAGCACCCCTGAATGTGGGCGTACCTACGAACTGCTGAAGGAAGTACTTGACTGGGATTGATCTGCAACCCCGTCAGCAATGGTGGGGTTTTTTATTGCCTGCGCATCTCTGTGATCAAGATCACAGCAAACGTTGAGCTAGGTCATCGGGTCAGGCGCTGGATCCGGAGATGATGAATGCATCGGGGGGAGACCTCCACTTCACTTCACCTCAACAAAGATCAATGATGAATGCTGAACTCACCCTGTCTCAGTTGAGCCGAGTCAGCGGTAGTGGATCGCCAAAGAATCCATATGCGAAACTCCAAAAGCCCAAGCTAAAGAAAAAAGAGATCAAGCCTGTTAAGCCCCTGACTTTAAAAGATGTCATGGATGGTGGTGGTTCTCCAGGTCCCTACCTTCCAGGACCTGACTATGTCAGTCAGATGGCAGACATACCTACCGATTCAATGATGCGTTGGATGTAAGTCGTTGAATGATTCCTAAATCGAGCCCCGCCAAGTGCGGGGTTTTTTTATTGCAGGGTCTTTTCATTCGTCAACTGCATCCCAGATGGGTATTTCTAGGTAGTCAGCAAGGATGCAGGCCTGTTTGCGTATCAATTTAAGGTTCTCATGATCATTCACGTTGCGGCGTCTTCCATCCGTGAGGATCAGATTTAATTCATGCGCAACAATAGTCCTCCTCGGACCGCGATCAACTCTGGTGATTAACTGCAAAGCGTGAATCTTGTTGATTGGATAACAAGGCCCTCCCTGCATGTAATGACCAGATCTGAGGTCAAAGCTAGATTTCTTCGTTCTTTGCCGCCTTAGCTCTCTGATGCTCATAAAGAGAAATATCAGTGACATTCCACAGATGATTAGAAATCCAATCCAAGCTTGTGATATGCTATAAAAATCTACCTGAATGATTAATGATATAAATCCTATTGTGAACGTAATGAGTGTTCCTCCAAAAAAAATGATCACCAAACTACAGCCAATGAGGACTGTATAATTTATATTGAAAGTGAGAGTGGGAGAGTTGTTATGTATTCGACGTTTCAAGCGAAGTGCTGATAGTTCATCTTCAATAGGTGACCAGTCCACCTGCAGAGCAACAGGATCATTAAATTTGTGGGGATCTATGTCCAAAACCATTGTTCAGAAGCGACAGATCGCCAACTGTTGGAGTATGCCAAAGGCCTCGCTATTTTATGGCGCCAACGCCTTCAGGAAGTGGCTGGCTGACTGACCTTTTTTTGGGTCTAAACAGCCGCTGAAGTCAGAACGTCCCATCGCTGCGCTCTCCTAAGGTTCCGCTGGCTTGGGGCTCGCTGTTCAACGGAGTGGAGGTGCGCATCGCCGCCAGCCCGTTTTCAGCATTGATTGCCATGCCTCAATCGCGTTGTGGCGCAGCATTCGCCTCCGTGTTTGTGGCACTGGAGGGTGAGGTGGCACCCATCGATAAGTCCTTACTGCGACCCACTGGCCATGGGCTGATGGTGCATCGGGCCTGAACTGACACAC
>QCSN01000069.1 GCA_003211515.1 Synechococcus sp. AG-670-F04 | reverse complement strand
CTGTATCAAATGCGATATCGAATCCAAACGATGGCTGGACCAAGCTCAAATCTCCTTGAATTAACTTCAATGTAGCTTCACTAGTCAGTACTCACAGATTGTGTTGCAACAGTGCACTTAAACGAAGCAACACAAGTTTGACCCTCGTTCTCCTCCACAAACCCTTTGGAGTGTTGAGCCAGTTCACCGCCGAAGCCGGCAGTCGTTGGCGAACTCTTTCCGAACTGATCGATCTGCCCAAGATCTACCCAGCAGGGCGACTGGATGCTGATAGCGAAGGCCTCCTGCTGCTCACCGATAACGGCCTGCTGCAACAACGCATCACCGACCCACGCTTCGGCCATTGGCGCAGTTACTGGGTGCAGGTGGAAGGGACTCCAACATCGCAAGCATTGGAACTGCTTCGCTGCGGGGTGATGGTGCAGGGCAAACGGACCCTCCCCGCTCGCGTCCGCTGGTTGCGAGGCAATGCACAACCAAACCTGCCGGAGCGTGATCCACCGATTCGCTTTCGCAAAACCATCCCAACCCATTGGCTGGAGATCGCATTGCAGGAAGGACGAAACCGACAGGTTCGACGGATGACTGCCGCTGTAGGTCTGCCGACCCTGCGGCTGGTGCGCTTTCAAGTCGATCTGATGGATCGAAAGCCCCCTTTGGACCTGGGTGAATTGCAGGCGGGTGAGTGGCGCTTCACAACAAACGAAGAAACCAAACGAACACAACACCTGCTCCAACGGCCGCGATTCAGCAGCACGTCCCGCCGCCGACTACGCCAGGCAACTGGCCAACCAACGTCACCGCGTAGAAGTTGATCGACTCCACAACCCGCCAGGGCTCCGCGTTTCGATCAACGTATCGAACCTGCTCGAACCCGAGCTGTTCGAAGGCCTTCAGGAATTCATCCTCTTGCCAGGCACCACTGATGCATCCACTCCACAGATCAGGATCCTTCTGAAGATGAAGGGGCACAGGGCGGTCGCAAACGATGTCGCTGATTGCAACCCGGCCCGAAGGAGCCAGAACCCGTTTGATGTTGTTCAACAAGCGTGAACGTTGATCAGGATTGACCAGATTGAGTACACAATTGCTCAACACCACATCCACGCTTGCAGCGGCCACTAGAGGCCGAGCATCAGCGTCAGATGCATCAAGGGCTTCGATGGCACCCTCCTTGAACTTCACATTCGCGTAGCCGATGGCCTCAGCGACTGCCGATGAGGCTGAGCGGGACAGAGAGAGCATGTCTGCATTGCGGTCAATCCCCGTCACCGATCCGGAAGCTCCAACGACCTGAGCACAAATAAAAGCGTTTTTTCCGCTGCCACTGCCGAGATCAAGAACACGATCACCGCAGCGAACCCAACGGGTTGGATCACCACATCCGTAATCCCGTTCAACCACTTCTGAAGGGATCACCTTCAGGAGGGTCGGGTCGAATCCGACCGGTGTGCAAAGGCACGCTTCTTTTTTAAGAGCTGCAGCGCCATAGCGACGCTGCACGGCATCCCGCTGATCCAATTCGCCTGTCATCAACCGACGACCTCCTGCAGTTCACGCACCACATTCCATTGGCCGTACCAATAGTTCGCTTCAGCGCGACGGGATGGATCTTCAAGACCATCGATCGCGTCAGGGCCAAGGCTTTTCCAGAGCTCATGGCCGCATGCCCGGGTTAGACCCTGCTCTGCTTCATCCGACAACAGAAGCAGGCGTCGCTGGAGATTTTTAACTTGCGCGACAGACATGGAAATCCAAAACTCCATTAAATAGTACAAATCAACTACACGATTCGCTAGAACGGCAGTTTTTTCTTCGCATCCTTGTCCAGATCAGCCTCCATCTCCCTCAGGCGCCGCAGAATGGTGTCGTAATACTCACGGATGTAACTCTCCATCGTCGTGCAGTCATCGGGTTCAAGATCGAACGCTGCATAGCTTGACTCCATATCGGCATCCAAGGACTGCCCCCCACCTGTGACGTCCGCAAAGGCCAGGCGTTCAGCAACATTCACCGCCGGTTCAAAAAACGACGCCACCCCCTGCATGAGCTGAATCAAAAACGGCGGCACACGAAAAACACGGGCCGTTTTGCCACTGCACCGTTCACAAAGTTGAACGAGTTCACCGGTGTTCCAGGCTTTCGGGCCCACAACCGGGAAACTGCCTCGAATCGTTTCCGGCCGATGAAGCGCCGCTACGGCAAAACGTGCCATGTCCTGCGTATTCATGTAGGCGATGGCGGTGGGGGTTCCACTGACCCAAACCGTTTGGCCTTCAAGCACTGGAATTGCAAATTGGCTGATTACACCCTGCATGAAGGCAGCTCCTTGCAGGATCGTGTAATCCAAATCGGAGGATTCAAGGAGAATTTCACTGCATGCCTTGATGTCCATCAAGGGCACATTGCGATGACGGTGCGCGTTGAGAAGTGAAAGAAAAACAAATCGCTTCACTCCGGCACGCTCAGTGGCGCGAAGCAGATTCAACTTCCCATCCCAATCGGTGACGTAGATGCTGCGGGGATCCGTCGGCCTGCTTGTGGCCGCATCGATCACCGCATCCATCCCCTCGAGGGCATAGTCCAGGCTGTCGGGCTCAAGCAGATCACCCCTGGTGAGCTCACAGCCCCATTCCTGGAGGAAGGACGCTTTCCGGGGCATGCGCACCATGCAGCGCACGTCATGGCCTGCATCAAGGGCTGTGCGGGCAATCTGCCGGCCGAGTGTGCCTGTGCCGCCCACCACCAGAATCCGCATCAGTCCTCACGCACCAGTGGGGGAGCCTAGTGGCCCTTGGACAAGGCCGAAGATCAGTCGCCCTGGAGTTTGAGCAACAGGGCTCCACCAATAAGACCGACAGGGATCAGCACCCAGAAAACGGCAGCAATACTGAAGATCTCCTGGGCCATGGTGACGGGCATCGCGTTGTGAAATCCATTTAAGGCCCTTCTCCACCGACGGTGCTGCAGAGCTGTAACAGCATCTGCAGATCTGCATTGGTGCGGATCTGCCCTCCCATCACTCCGCTAACGGATGCCAACTGACCGGCATCGCGCAGCGCCTGGACCAAGGCTGAAACGGAAGGCGGCCCCGATAATCCGAGACGGCTTGCCAACTCAGCTGTCGACCAGACCCTGGCTGGGGATCCAGAGTCAGCCAGCAGTCGATGCAGCAAACGACCTGTCGCCCCGGCAACGGGAACCGAAGCATCGCTGAGACGCCTGAGAAAATCCAATCCCTGCAATGGTCCCAACCAAAGAGGGCCATGAATCAGCAAATGCTCCGACCCGGATGGACACAGACAGGCCTCCCAGGCCCGTAAACGGAGCAATGACTGAACCTGCTGGTTGCCACAGACGTCACAACGGGCCAACAGACCAAGGCTGTTCAATTCAGCTTCAGCATGATGAGGAAGCAGCCTCACCGCCGTACGGAACGTACGACCGTCACTGAAACTCAGCAGCGGCTCGAGGCCATGGCCAAGCATCCATGCCTGACGGGCCACGAAGCCGATTTGATGACGCAACGCCAGCTCCCAGCTGGCGGGATGCACCCGGGCAGCGGCCCCCAATCGGCGAATGGCACCGCTCCGGTCATGCCCTGTAGGAGAGCGTCCATCCGTGCTGGCAAGGAACAGCACACCCTCGGGCTGAAGTGCCTTCAGAGCAGGCTGAATCAAAGCCGAAGGACTGCCGAACGCGTCCAGATCGATCAGATCAAATCGATCGCCATCCAGCCAAGCGCGTGTGAGCAATCGCTCGGCGGATTGCGCGAACAAATGCAGAGGACACCCCTTCTGCTCCAATCGCTTCATGTTGCTTTTCAGTACAGCTGAGCGATCTGGGTCAGCGTCGTTCACCCAGATCTCCGGTGAAAAAGCACATCGACCGGCCGCTTCAAGCCCCCAGCGCAGAGCACGGATTCCGCACCCGGCCATCAGATCTAACCAGCGAAGCCCCCGCTCCTGACCCACACCGCAGGCCTGATCAGCGGCAAGGAGAACAGAGAGATCTCGAGCCGGACGTGATTGTTCACGAAAGAAGCCATCACCAAGCTCCAGCTCAGCCGCCCCTTCGCGATAGTGACGCTGTGTCCGGGTCAGAGCCGTGTCTGCTTCTGCAACCCAGACTGCCCACTGGGGTGAACACTGCCACTGGACATGGCAGGGATTCCGTTGCCACTGGCGTGTGCTGGGGCCTGGCCATGGACCGGCCATCGTTCTGTTGCATGGCTTCGGTGCAAGCAGCGCACACTGGCGACGCTTGGCACCGTTGCTTGCAAGCAGGGATTTTCAAGTGTATGCGTTGGATCTGATCGGCTTCGGCGACTCAGATCAACCGCGCTGGAATCGGCAACGCCCCCTCGACAACCGCCTCTGGGGACGACAAACCGTGGCCTTTCTTCGCGAGGTGGTCGGTCGCCCCGCGGTGCTCGTGGGCAATTCCCTTGGTGGGCTCACAGCGCTAACTGCGGCTGTGTTGTGTCCTGAACTTGTGCAGGCACTTGTCGCTGCTCCCTTACCGGACCCTGCCCTGCTGCGACCTGTCCCAAAGCGTCGTTCACCCATACAGCGCCAACTCGAGCGTCGTCTAATTCCTTTAGTGATGCGGTTGCTGCCGCTTGAGCTGCTTCTTTTTCTGATCATCCGCACACCCTTACTTCGATCCGGACTGCAGGGGGCTTACCGAAAGCCCGTGCATGAGGATCGCGAATTAATGCAGCTCATCGCCAAACCAGCCAGGCGCCGCACGGCGGCACAAGCCCTCAGAGCCATGAGCATTGGCATGGCGCTGAGACCGCGGGGGGCCACTGCACCTGAGTTGCTCAACCGCCTTGCCGGGCGCCGATCGCTTCTTCTGCTGTGGGGTAGCGAGGACCGATTTGTTCCGGTGTCGATCGGTGTTGATCTGGCGCGGCGTTACCCCTGGGTCCACCTGGACGTGATCGATCAGAGCGGGCATTGCCCCCACGATGAGACAACGGAGACGTTTCTTTCGGGGATGCTGCTCTGGCTGGACCGTAATTTGGGTGAAAGCAGCCCAGCAGAGACAGGACAGCGGAGATGAAGCACACCCTCTCGGTGCTGGTCGAAGACGAATCCGGAGCCCTCAGCCGTATTGCCGGACTGTTTGCACGCCGTGGCTTCAACATCGACAGCCTGGCAGTCGGCCCCGCCGAAACTGAAGGTCAGTCACGCCTCACGATGGTGGTTGAGGGAGATGATCAGACCCTGCAGCAAATGACCAAGCAGCTCGACAAGCTGGTCAATGTTCTGCAGGTGCTCGATCTGAGCCAGGTACCTGCTGTTGAGCGGGAACTGATGCTGCTGAAGGTCTCAGCACCGGGGGAGACGCGAGGCGCCATTTTTGATCTGGTGCAAGTGTTTCGCGCCAAGGTTGTCGATGTCGCTGACGAGGCCCTGACCCTGGAAGTGGTTGGCGATCCAGGAAAACTTGTGGCCCTCGAACGACTGCTGAAGCCCTACGGGATTCTTGAAATCGCCCGTACAGGCAAGGTTGCCCTCGAAAGGGCTTCCGGTGTGAACACTGAGCTGCTCAAAGCATCAACCAGTGGAGGGCGTGTCCCTGCCTGAATCGGAGAGGAAAACCCAGATCAAGAGGGTGCTCCGAACTTCTGAATCCAGTAGGTGCTTCCAGTTGCATCGTCCACAGCGAAACCAATTCCGATTTCACTGATGTCATCGGAGAGGATGTTTTTACGATGCCCAGGACTGTTCATCCACGATCGAACAACCGCTCGGGCAGACCTCTGACCGCTGGCAACGTTTTCACGGATTGAACGCCAATCGTACCCAGCCTCATCAATGCGGTCCTGAAAATCCCTTCCGTCGCTGCTTTGATGACCGAGATAGCGACCGACACGATCCATATCGTCAGCGTGTCCCTGGGCAGCAAGGTTGAGCTGGGGATCAGCCCTTAGACGACTCAACCCGTTTTGACGCCTCCGCTTGTTGGTGAACCGGATGACGTCGTCCCTAATCGCGTTCAGATCGCCGAGATCCTCCAACTTCAGCTTGAACGCTCCGGTGTGACCGGCTTGCATGGAGACCCTGGCGACAAGACCGTCGCCCTTGATCTGATCAGCATCGATGAAACCCGTTTCAGCAGCCCTGCTGTTGTAAGCCGATGCGGAACGCACCATCTCACCGGAGCGCGTTTCCAGCGAAACCATTGGCCACACCCCTTTTGCCGATAGCTTCAGGCTGAAGTGGTGATCATCAGGTACATCTAAATCAAAAAGTTTCTCCTCACCAGAGGTTTGCAAACGTCCCTTAACGCGCCGGCCTGAACGGAGTGTGAAAGTCATCTGTCTTTCATAAAGGAACCAAGTCGCCCTGGCCCCCGACAATCAGACGTTTTTCAGCTCTTCTCAGGGAGTTTTCAGAGAGGCCTTCTTGATCCGATCACCCTGGCGAATGGCATCGACCACCTCAAGTCCGTCGGTCACCTGACCAAACACCGCATAGCGACCATCCAGTTCGGGCAAAGGGCGCAGGGCCACATAAAACTGAGCGCTGGCGGAATCGGGTGCCTGGGATCGAGCCATGGCAACCGCCCCGCGATCGTGGCTGAGTTCAAGATCGGCCAGTTCACTCGGATTGGATGTGATTCGGTTGTATCGCGGGGTTTCTTCTCCCTTGAATTTCACTTCCAACGGAATCTTTCGCTCCTGACCAGTGTCTGGGTCGACGAATCCACCAGTACCGAGTTGGCTTGTGAGGGTGGAGCGATCACTGGATTGAGGATCGCCCCCCTGGATAACAAAAGGGACAGGTTCGCGAACAACCCGGTGGAACTGGGTGTCGTCATAGACGCCGCGACGCACCAGATCAACAAAGTTCCCGGCCGTGATCGGTGCTGCATCACCATCAACGACAAGAGTGATGTCACCTTTATCCGTGCTAATCAGAACTGAGGCCTTGCCCTGCAGACAAGGCGCAGCAGCCTGCTCACAGCTCGTGCTAGCGACTGCACCCGTCGACGACCCACAACTCACCATGAGCGGGACGATCAGGAAAAGAGCCCAAACAAAAGGGCGACGGAAAAAAGTGAAACGCATGCTGATCAGAGCCCTTCGAGGTTGACGCCAAGGAAACGAGCCAGCTCAGCGCCTTCCTGCTCAAGTTGAGCGAGAGGCAATGGCTCTCCAACCCTGGTGAGCGGGAGGTCGCGCCGTCCCTGGATGCGGAGTGAAACGCGACGACGGGCGTTGAAACCGTCCCGAACCTCCACTTTCACAGCTTTGACGTCTTTGAGAGGAATATCCACACGGATGGGTTTGCGGAACCCGCGACGGCTGATGGTCACCAGCTCAGCATCTTTGTCAAAACGGTTCACACCAGATCCAACATCCACAACGATCACGTACCAGAGATAGATGGCGAGCAATGCAGCAGCGAGGCTGTAAAGGCCCATGACCAATCCCTGCGGAACAAAAATGAGTGCAGCCGGATGGCCGAGGGGCAAGAGATCGCGACCCAGGTAACTGGACAGGGAGGCCAGCAGAAAACCAAGGCCTCCGGTGCTCACAGCAGCAGCCACGAGAACATTGGATAAACGTCGTGAGCCGAGCACCGGTTGCTCAAGCACTGCTGCGGACATGACCGAGCCAGAAAGAGTGGCCATTGTGGATCGAGGCAGGCCGCCGTCGCAAAACACAAAGAAATCCCGAAGAAACAAAGCGATACAACGGGTTTCAGGTGCAGCAAACCTGGCCCGCGAGCCCCTGTGAAATTGTTAAGG
>QCSN01000068.1 GCA_003211515.1 Synechococcus sp. AG-670-F04 | reverse complement strand
ATTATGACAAACGACACTGGCACATGGGTTGACAACAAGCCACCTGCCTTCTCAGAAAAGCTATGGCGGGGACTTGCTCTTGTTGGAGCCTTGCACTTGGCAGGAATGCTTGTGAATATCATTTTCCAGATGCTGGGCAACAACAGCCTGGATGGCATTCCCGCCAAATTCCTAGGCCTCTAAAACACAGTCCAATCCGTGGTCGAGCCATCCCTAAGGCCAGTCGACCACAAAAGACATTCACCACGCTCAAAGAGCAGACACACTGATATCGTTTCAAAAACGATCCATCCACTCAACTGGATCAGTTTGAGGGGAATGATCAAGATCAAAAAATATTTTTTTAATTCTGCGACATCGGAATATCTTAAAAGTCCTATTACAGGAACTATAATTAATAGGGCCGTGAAATCAATCAACACACTCTCCAGCATCATAAATAAGCATGAGCAAAAGAACGCAAAAATTAATTTAATCAATCCATAGCTTGATCCAGCTAGAATACATCGTCTCTGGCAATTCAAAGCAAAAGGCATAAAGAATTTATTCCTACGCAGTTAATCATTGCTAATACTTAAGAATATCCCATCTGAGGTTTATAACTCCCACCCACCAGCTTGTATTGAAGATATTCAAAGCAGATTTGTACAGACTTGAAAAGATATTCATTAGGCATCAGATCACAAGGCTAAACAGATGGATCTAGATGCGTTCCATGACATCTATGGGAAGCGTAAGACCTGATCAAGTTTGAATGGGTCCCGAACGATAAGGCTCTACTGGAGCATATCCTTCCTAGACCCATTATTGACCAACAACCAGCGCCCTTGACCAATTCCACAAAACATAAACGCGTCGCTAGCTACTATCATGATGTATAAATCAATCGATCTAAACCAAAGTTGAGGCCTAATAGTGGCTTCATTAGTGATGTCACAACAGATGCTAGCGGGGTAATTCATTTAGGACATGCAAAGAAGATTCCGTTCAAACGACCTACTACTTTTGAGTTCGATTCATAGCAATCAGAACAGACTCAACAACGTCGACGTAAGAATGCACAGTATCAAAATCTACGACAATGGCGTCAACAACAGCTAGGCCCTTCCGCCTTTCAGCAAAAGATGCAGCAACGCAGGCAAGATCGTGGTTTGAATGTGATGAACCAAGGCTACTAAATCTAATTGAATCCCTATGTCAAAAATCTACGACCCTTCATCTACGACTACTAAGATCACAACAATTGAATACTCAGTAATGACAATAGGAGATCACTTTTTCATTCCTGTGAATAGTGATGTTCATGGTGATGGAGATGGAGATGGAGATGGAGATATGGCGGACCAGCTTGCCCAATGCAAGGTTATGACTGCTCTAGGAGTTAAGAAGGTAGTCTCATGATCATTGGCGAGGTGGCCGAACATAAGCAGCCTCAAGAGCGACCAATCACGGAAATGATTCGCTAAGATTTCGTACGACACTTGAGACTCTTTGTAGCCTGATTGAGTGGCTCCAACAAAAGACTAATTAGATGCCACATTTTGGATTCATTGACTTGCTTAATTCTATGGCTTCTTCTACTAAAGGAATATTGTCGTCTTCTTCAGCAGCTTCGAGGATAGCTTCAACAAAAGCCGAAGGATAGCCTTGGTCTAAAAAACCACTTTTAACTCCCTCGCATAATGCAGTGATGCCGCAGTGCAAAAACATTACAAGACCAGCCTTGAATGTTTCCTCGCTGTTCTTGCAAACATCTGAGTATAAAGATTTTGGTTGAGCCTATACTGGTGCTGTTGAGAAGAGCAGTGCGCCAATGAGTGGAAGTAGTTTCATGGTTGCTTGAATAACTTCATGGTTTGATTGGACAATTTGGATACTCTTCAAATACAGATTGTGCTCCTTTGTTCCACAAAGCCACCTCATCCCAACCTTTATAGCCCTCCCAAAACTTTGTTAATTGCTCTGTCGAAACTACACCTCTTTCATCTAATTCACAAAGCGTACCCGTAATATAAACTGAAGAAATCCATTCGCTAACTCCCCCGCAAAGTTTAATGTTTTCTTCTGTAGCATTACAGGCTTTATCTAACTCCTCAAATGATTCAAAAGCCTGAACGGGTGCCGCTGAAAGAAGGAGAGCACCAAATACTGGAAAGAACTTCAGCATTAACTTCTGCACTAACCCTATCTACCCTAATCCCATCATTCCTTTCTACACCTTGCTATCAGCTCCCCATAACGGCCTACAAGGTTTCCAGCCATTGCGCTTCATCGACTTCCAAAGCTCTACAGCTTCTGGCTTCCGTAGATGACGCCTGCTTTTAAGAAGAGCTGGTTGACCCTCGGGCATTTCCTTCCCGTAATCCACGAACAGCATTGGATCACGCAGCAAGGTCTTTTCGACTCGATGGAATCTGGCTACTAGACCTTCTTGATGGATCAACCAGCCCTCAGCCATAATCACTGGAGCCAAAACATGCATACCAGCTCAGATGGGTGGCGGTGATGTGTCGCCATCGATCTCCCGACAAAACAACTCAGACACACCGGCCCCGTTAAGTGCGGTTTTTGTTGTTGGAATCCTTGTCGTGCATTGGATTTTAGGGAAGCGGGACCGCTTCACCAAGCTTTCACCAGTAACCCGTGGCATCCACACCAGAGAGGAACAGGAGTTTTCACCAAGAGGGATGTGATCTTGTGAATGTCGAGGGCAACACAGCTCAAGGCAAGACACACAACACACTCCCTTTAGACCTATGAACAACACTCAACTCACGACCAACCAAACTGACCAGGAACTTTCGGTGGATGATCTTTCTAATGTGAATGGTGGTGGTCCAGTCGCTGTGGCCGGTTGGCTTGCTTTAAATGCGCTTACCGGAGGAATCCCAGCAATGATCGACTTAGCAAATGGTTCGCCTCACCTTACAGAGTTGCAGAATACTAAGTATTGATTCCTGAAGATGACATTGGAACCCCGTCAGAAATGGCGGAGCATGCAAACTCTTCACACCCTATCTCACCCCACACATTAAAATTATTCCTAATCATGATACCTTATCGACAAGACTTTCACAGAATTGGCATTGTTATTGAAGAAGGCCCAGTGCCCTTTGGAATGGGCAGTGACACAGCTAATCCTGAATGTAGCGCTATGATTTGTCTTAATACATTTGAAATACTTGTCAACTCAAAATCCAATGGTAAGTTGTGTATGCTTGAAGAAGTATCCTCTTTTAGTTTTTGATATTCATTTAACTTGTATCCATTGAAGCCTTCTCCGTCAGCAATGACGGGGTTTTATTTTGTGAGCAGCTATATAAAAAACCTGCAGAAGATGCGTTGGTAAAACTTTCCACCGCCTAACTGAGCACCCGTGTTCTGGATAGATTAGGAGTAAATCACAGCATGATTATGTCGAAATGTCGTTAACCCGTTATTGTTTGAGATCCATGGCTACAAAAAAATTCTTGGTCCTTTTTAAAAATATTGATGGGAATCATTCTCCTTCCATTTATTCTTACTGCCTTTTTCGAAGGTTTGCTGTTTTCTGTTTTTTGCCTTTCATGGGCATGGCGAATGGCACCTTTATGTGGTAGTCCGCTTGAATCAATTCTTAATATTATTATTTGCTTATTAGGCATTGCACTTGGAGTTTTTCTTTGGATCTCTCTATTCTTGCCATTACTTAAGGGAGTAAGTATTTGGCAAGAAGGCATCGCACAGTTTTTATTATATTTTTCACTGGTTGGTGCAACTCCAATAGCAGCCTTCCCTGCGATCTTGCTTTACGGTCCTGGAAAAAAATCAAGGAAGCCTAAATAGCCTTGAAAGCTATCACTCCTTAAATGTCATGCGGAGCGCGTGGACCTATATAACCGACTCGCCAATGATGTAGCTGGCTTCATTCATACTAAGCCCCGCTCGCTTAGCGGTGTTTTTGGTGCTCAGAGGCTGAAGCTGGTAGGTATAAAAATACTGGACAATCACAATTAGCTTAGACAATACGACTTAAAGCCATAGTCAACTATTAATTCAAACAAAGAAATTCAAGAGATGACAATGAGCAAGAGAAATACCAAAATAATTGGCTAACCTGTATTTCATTTAGTAAAAGCCGCAGTTTGTATTTAAGTCACTGTTGCTCCCATCAGGACAAATTGTATTACTCCAAATTGTTTCCTTTCTCATTTTCATCGCGAACAGTGGGTTCCCTGTCGCGCCTGTGAGGTCAGCATTCGTAAAATTTGCTCCGGCAAATTGCGTATTTTTTATATTAGCGCCTGTGAGGTCTGCCCCCGTGAAATCCGAAAACTTATCACCTCGTTTTGTCCATCCAAAACTTCGAGTGTCATCGGGACACTTCGAGTATGGCCCTTCAGGAGATGCATTTCTCAAGTCCACATTATTCATTGTCGCGTTTATAAATTTGGTACCAGCTAAATATGCATTGTTCAGTTCCGCGTTAGTCAGATCCGCACCACTGAAGTCCGCATCTTGCAGTCTCGTATATGAAAGGGTAGTTCCTCTCATTTCTGCATTTATCAGTTTAGCGCGCGGAAAGTCCCCTAAATGTGCCCACGCATTATTCAGATTCGCATCAGTCAGATCCGCACCACTGAAGTCCGTAGCAGCTAAATAAGTACTCTCATTGCTGCTACTACTAAAGTCTGCACCAATTAAATTTGATCCTCTAAAAGAAGCGCCTCCAAGGAGCGAATCAGTAAATTTCGCACCATTCAACTTGGCATTTCGAAAGTTAATAACACCCCCCATGAAATCCTTACCGCTGAGGTCTACGCCCTGCAAGTCCCACTGACCCTTTATGAGTTTGTCTCTTTCACTAATGGCAAGATCTTGTTGGGTAAATGCATCAGCTTCTGACAATTCGTATATTGCTGCCAATTGATTCTCCAATTGTGATATTTGTGATTTCAAGTTTAATATTAATGAATCACGTTCAGCCAATTCGTCGCTATCAGGTATTTTTTCTTGTAACTTTGATATTTGTGATTTTAAGTCTAAAATTGTTAGATCACGCTCTGCAACTGTTGCCGAGAGGTCTTCATTTGTGTCGGCATCAATCGTGTCGTTATCTGAGTGTTCCTTGGCGACAACAAATTTTGGCTTCATCTTTACCCTGCCGGAACCTCTTGCCTGGCTTACTTGAAGAGAAAATATTTGTTCATCTCCCTCGAAATCTAGTTTTTTTTCACCCTTAATAAAATTCGCTTCGTCGCCATTATTATCTGTTATGCGAACCGTCAGGTCTGCACTATCAGCACCCAAAAAAATCTTATCTGCATCAAGTTTCATATTACGTGTTTTCCATTGGTCAAAGCTTTTGCGGGTCGTAAAAGATAGTTCTTCTCCATTGGAGTTGAATACCGATGCAAGAAGGCCGGTATATACGCGATTAAGCTGTGCAACCAACCTAAAGGACATCGTTTTTGCTGATTACTCATCTAACTTCTTAGCCAAGTAAGATCTTCTCATCGTATTTCTTCAGATTATTTATCTATTGCGTCAACTGTTATCCCGTTACGCGGATAACAGCTGCCCAGATTCCATGGATCGAAGTGGTGGCCTTGATGGCTCTATCTCTATTGGATCTGGAGCAACTGGCAGCCCGTTAATAGATTTAATGCAATCGAAGGTCCAGATCAGTAGCGGTTGGATTACCACGGGTACTGGTCCATCTGACGCAGACCAGCAAACGATTACAAATGGCTGGGGAAATCCGGTCATCCAAGCCTCTGAAGAGCGTTCACTGAGCTGTAATGACCGGAAGGCCAGCAGGAAAACGACCTGCTCAAGAATCATGTTGGAGTGCTTGAACAACAGCAGCTGTAGGAGCAGAACCACACCCCACAGCAGGACAAACACGCTGCTGATGAATGCCAAGCGCTGGTGGTCGATGGCTATGGAATGCAGGTCATCGAGTGAGTCAGTGATTTCGGAGATGGTGTGTTCATCGGAGGGAATAACTCTCCACCACCTTGCAAACCAATGACCAACACCGAATTCACACTTGATCAATTGAAATTCCATAAAGGTGGATCAAGTCGTTATCGTTTTGAATTGCGTACAATAAGCAAGAAGCAGCAATCAGCTAAATCACTTACGGAAAAGCAGTTTAAATATCTTCCCGGCGATGACTTCCTGCCTGGCGATGACTTCATCCATGGTGAGATGTATTGACAATTAATACGTCAATGTACCCATAGACCCGTCAACCATGGCGGAGTTTATGCTGGTAAATTCAATACAGACAAAAATCGGTAATACCTCTACTTATGCTAATACCAGCAGCTTCAGAAGATGTCTTGCCGAACGATTATCATTGCGGCTACACTTCCTGCTTTTATATTTGGATCTTCGTTGATTTCCGGCTGTTCAAATCCTTCGGAAAGGATTGATTACTATGATTTCATGAACCAATCACAGTTAGAAAAAGAAGTGTTAAGTGAGATTGATGATTTAAGTAAAGAGATAGAAAATGATCTTGAGAATGCAGATGCTTACATTAAGCGTGCAGATCTGAAACTGAGAATGCGAGATTTCACAGGTGCTATAGCTGATTACACAAAGGCTTTAAAAATCAAGCCTCAGAATGTAGATGCCTACAGTGGTCGTAGCCGTGCAAAAGATGAATTAGGTGACTCCAAGGGGGCCATCGCAGATCTGGATCAAGCGATAGTGAACGATCCTCATAATGAATTTCACTACAGTCTTCGTGGCCAATACAAAAAGCTGTTGGGTAATCAAGAAGGTGCCTGCGCCGATTGGACTATGGCGGCAGAATATGGCAGTGATTATGCTGCAAAAATGGTTAATGATCAATGCTGACATCTGTCACTATCTGATTTCAAACGCGTACAGCACACTTGCCCGTCAGCAATGACGGGGTTAATTAGTCAATCTGCTTGCGATGGGCCAACCCCGACCAGGAGGTGAACCACATTGGGGTCGTGGGAAAACCAGTCGCTTGATGGGTTTTGGCACCTGTGACCAACCTCACAGGGACTGCTGACGCAGGTCATCGAGTGAGGCAGTGATTCCGGAGATGGTGTGTTCATCGGCGGGGGAGACCCCAAAGACACAAACCACACACGTCTCAAGACAATGTTCGAACTCCTCAAAGCCAACAAAAAAGGCGTCTCCAGTATTCCCAAAGTTCTTAAGAAACAAGGTTTGCATATTGGCAATAAATCGGCAGCAAATTATTTCAAGGAAGTGGGGCAAAAAGGCCTATTCACACTCGATCCAAGAAGCCTTGAACCTTCTTTCGAAAAAATTCAAACAGTCTTCGATGAGTCGGATGCAGAACAATTTGATGAGAGAGCGCATCATGCTGGCGTTATGATTGGTGAAAATATTCAAGGAACTCTTGTAAATGACTCAATCACAGTAAATGCACGGAATCCATGGGGAATACATCAGCACGTTGACTACTGGACGGTCGTGGAGGCCAAGGGCGGAAATGACACGATTATCAATGCTCATCAGCACGAAGAGGGAACACTAACTCAGCATGTTCGAGTTGTTGGTGGGAAGGGCATTGATTCATTTGTAGCTTTAACTGGAGGTGCTGAAAGTGATCTATCTATTCTCGATATGGAGGCGGGAGAAACCATTACAACCGCTGCAGAATTCAATGAGGCGACAAGGCTTTATGGAAATACGTTTGGCGTCAGGAATGCAGAGGGTGACGACAAAATCAGAAGTGCTCAGCTTCCTGAAAACCACACACTTCAACATCTCTATGATCAAT
>QCSN01000067.1 GCA_003211515.1 Synechococcus sp. AG-670-F04 | reverse complement strand
TTCAGAGTCAGGAAACACAGTGGCAGCTTGGCCACCAGGGCCAGCATTGGACCGGCTAAGAAGCCTCAGGTCCTTCTGATTGAAGAAGCCAATTGGATCCAGTATTGGGTTTTGGGACTGAGGGATGGTCCTAATCGAACAAAATTTGCAGGGATCCTCAGACAAATGTCTCTGACCCGGCTAGAAAAGCGAATGCGATTTCAACATCTATTGGCTTCAGTAGAGCAGGGAGGGTTTTGGTATCGATCTGAGTGGAGTCTTACCGATCCACCCAGGCAGAACAACACTGCAAGAAATGGATTTTTACAAGCAGGGCTTTGGTAGTCGTTCCAAAGACCAAATGCAACTGATCTAAGCATTCTTCATTCGCCTGAGCCATGTCTGTTCGATCCCGTTTCACACACTTATCCCAACAGGTTGCTTTGGGAGGTGGAATCCTGATCCTCTCAACAGCATCGATCACTCAGGCTTCACCGAACTCGAGCAGCAGTGTCGTCTTTGACCGTTCCAAACTTCCTATCGCGGAGCCTAAGCCAGAGAAAGTCACCAAGACGCTGCCGGCCGATGTACCGATGCCAGAGCAATGGGAAGTAAAGGCTCCACAAGGGGCTCCCAACGTTGTGATTATTCTTCTCGATGATGTTGGTTTTGCAGCTCCCTCAGCTTTTGGTGGAGCGGTGAACATGCCAACGGCGGAGAAATTGGCAAGCAATGGCCTTCGTTACAACAAGTTCCACACCACAGCCCTCTGCGCACCAACGCGAGCAGCTCTGAAATCTGGCCGCAATCACCACAAGGTCAACATGGGCTCGATCCCTGAAATCGCTACCGGCTATGCGGGTAATTCAACTGTGGTGCCTGACTATGCCCAACCAGTAGCAGAGATTCTCCGGCTGAATGGTTACAACACCGGTGCTTTCGGCAAGTGGCATGAAACCCCTGGGAGAGAAACGACTGCTGCCGGTCCACAGACTCGTTGGCCAACGCGCCAAGGATTTGAGAAGTTCTACGGCTTCGTGGGCGCAGAAGACAACATGTGGGATCCCACTATCCATGATGGAGTCACCGTGGTAGATGCGCCTCAAAAGGAGGGCTACCACTTCACCGAAGATATGACGGATCAGGCGATCGGTTGGATGAGGCAGCAGAAATCGATTAAGCCGGACAAGCCCTTTTTTATCTATTACTCATCAGCAGGCGCTCACTCACCACATCATGTAAGTAAGGAATGGATTGCCAAATACAAAGGCAAATTTGATCAAGGTTGGGATGTCCTGCGACAACAGAATCTTCAGAATCAGATCAAAGCTGGCATTGTTCCTGAAGCGACTCAACTAGCAAAGACACCAGACAGTGTACCTTCCTGGGATAGTCTCACCGATCAGCAGAAGAGAATCTATGCCCGCCAGGCTGAGGTGTTCGCTGCATATGTAGAACATTCAGATTATGAGGCTGGTCGTCTAATCCAGGCAATTGATGATTTAGGTGAACTTGATAATACTTTGATTATTTATATCACCGGTGACAATGGAGCAAGTCCTGAGGGAGATTTCAGCGGACATTGGAATTGGAATCATTTTCTCAATGGTGTTGAAGAGACTCCTGATGAACAGGAGAAAAAACTCGATGAGTGGGGTGGCCCAACCACTTATCCCATGTATCACCTTGGCTGGGCGATCGCATTTAACTCACCGTTTGCTCTTTCTAAGCAGGTGGCTGGTGATTTCGGTGGTACGCGTAACGGCACAGTGATTCATTGGCCTGAGCGCATCAAACAAGGTGGAGGCGTGCGCACCCAGTTCTCGCATGTGAATGATGTCGCTCCAACGATTCTTGAAGCAGCCAATCTACCGATGCCAAACACCATGCATGGCATTCAGCAGATTCCAATGCAAGGTACAAGCCTGATTTATACATTCAATGACCCCAATGCAAAAGAAAGGCACAACACCCAGTACTTCGAGATCATCGGTAATCGAGGCATCTATCACAACGGCTGGATGGCACGAACAACAATTATGTATCCCTGGGAGGCGCCAAATAAAATTAACAGCGTTGAAAAGGATGACGGTTGGCAGCTGTATGACACCACTCAAGACTTCAGCCTGGCCAACGACCTTGCAGATCAATACCCGGAACGTCTTAAGGAAATGAAGAAAATATTCATGGAGCAGGCTATTGAAAATCAGGTGTTGCCATTAGATGATCGTCTTCTCCAGCGTCTCGTGCCTTCTGTTGCTGGTCGACCAACACTCTTAGGAGATAGAACATCGATGGATCTTTACCCAGGGGCTTGGAATATGGTGGAAGATTCGATTCTAAATGTCAAAAATACATCGAATAGTATAACCGCCTATCTTGATGTAAAAGGCAGAGACGAAGACGGTGTTATTTTTTCTCAAGGTGGACGATTTGGCGGTTGGTCTTTATATGTTGAGAATAGTTCTCCTGCATATTCGTACAACTACATGGGGGAAATTTTTACTTTCAAGAGCGATAAGTCACTCCCTCTTGGCAAGTCAGTCGTTCGCTTTGAGCTCGACTACGACGGCGGTGGTACGGGTAAGGGGGCTGATGTTCAGATGACACTTAATGGTGAGGTTGTCGCTAAGGGAAGGCTGGAGAAAACAATTGCCTCACGTTTCTCAATCGATGAGGGCTCAGACGTTGGCCTCGACCGAGGGTCTGCGGTCACAGTCAAAACGATCGGCCCTCGTCGCAACAGCGCCTACGGCGGACAGATTGACAAGGTGACGATTCAGATCTATCCCAAAGAGTCTGATCAATAGAAGGATTGAAAATGAAACAATCGACTGACCTGGATGACATGGTCACCATCCCGGCGGGCGATTATCAGCTTGGTTCAGATCGCTTCTACCCAGAAGAATCACCGATCCGGCAGGTCAGTCTTTCCTCCTTCAGGATTGATCGGGCTCCAGTGACCAACGCAGAATTTGCACGCTTCGTTCAGGAAACCGATTACGTCACTGTTTCGGAGCGTCCGCCAGATCCTGCTCTTTATCCAGATCTGCCTCCAGAGGAGCAGATTCCAGAGTCGGTTGTATTTATTCCACCAAGTCCAACCGTGGATCGCAGCCAGCCATTGGCTTGGTGGGCGTTAATTGCTGGTGCAGATTGGCGTCATCCTCAGGGACCGCAAACCAGTCTTGATGGGTTGATGAATCATCCAGTGGTGCATGTCGCCTATGAAGACGTTCTTGCTTACGTGCGTTGGGCAGGCAAACGTTTGCCAAGTGCCGATGAGTGGGAAGCGGCAGCTCGGGGTGGACTTGTTCAACAGGACTACGCCTGGGGCGAGGAGATGACCCCTGGAGGGCGTTGGCTAGCCAACATATGGCAAGGTCCTTTCCCCTGGACAAATCAACAGATCGATGGTTGGTATTGGACGTCACCAGTAGGCGAGTTTCCACCCAACGGCTACGGATTGGTTGACGTCTGTGGCAACGTCTGGGAATGGACGTCAACTGACTTTCCCGTATCAGGCGACGAGCAGGAAAGGCGTATCATCAAAGGTGGTTCTTTTCTTTGTGCAGAGAACTACTGCCATCGCTTCCGACCTTCAGCTTTGATGGGGCAGACTCTTGATACGGCTACTTGCCATATGGGATTCCGTTGTGCATTTGATCTCGATTGAAGGTAGTGACTGATCCATCAGAACAGTCGCTTGCTTTGTTGATTGATCAGCATCAAACCACCAAGTGCAAAGTGGATGAGGACGGCGGGCCAAACCATCAATCCTTGAGCAGTGCCGTTCACACTGAAGCCAGCTAGCAAAAATGCTGCTCCGAAGTTGTAGAGCATCAGCCCTAGCCGCAGCCTGGATGATCCTGCAACAGGAACCTGGACAGATGACCAGCAAGCGATGCCAAGCCCAATCAGTGCTGCGCCATACAACTGGGCAAGTTGATGACCACCATCAGGTAAAGATTTTCCGAGCAGAAGTTGGATCACAAAAGCAGGGAAAAGCACAAGCGCGGTGCCTGTGCTGAGCTCAACAAAACAAGAAAGCTGCGTGCTGCGGCGAATGAGTTGTTTCATCATTGGGTCAATAAAAAAAACAATGCGAACCCACGAGGCCATGCCAAAATTTTTAGCAAGGCAACTGCTGAATGGAATTGCCAAGGTCATAGGAGAGACAAGAGCCCTCTCTCAGTTGCACAAACTCATACCCAAGTGCACAAACCAATAAATAAATAGCTTATTAGCAGCAGCAGCCACCAAGCCTCCAAGCCTCCAAGGCCAGTGCTGATCAGCCTATTTCAGTGAACCGATGAGGCACCCAGCTCTGCTTCTGACTGCAGAGAGACGCTTGGTACAACCTGTAGAACACCTGATTCGGCGGCCAAGGCGGTCATTTGCTCGCATGAAAACATATGCAGTCTGAACGCACAGATCGAATGCCACTTCTCCAGAACATGCTGAATGATCCTGGTAGTAGCTGCTGCTTTTCGGGACAACCAGTGAATAACTTCGCCCCCAGAATCATTAATCAGATGCAGCAGTCAAAAGGATCAATATCAACGTTGTAGATCAAAAACCGCCACTTCAGCGCTCAGACCAGGGCCAAAGGCCAGCGCGAGGCAAGGTCCAGCAGTCGACCGCCGACGCAACCGCTCAAGAATGAACAGGATTGTTGCCGACGACATGTTGCCATGATCCTGGAGAACGCCTCGGGATTCGAGCAGTAGGTTCGGGTCCAACGACAGAACCTCTGAACAGGTCGAAAGAATCCTGGGTCCACCTGGATGGATGGCCCAACTATTCACCGCCTCAAGATCAATGTCCTGATCTTTGAGCCAATTTCGCAACCAGGGCAACAAGGCAGCCCCAACTGTTTCAGGAACAAGAGGCGACAAACCCATTGCAAAACCATAATCACCAATCTCCCAGTGCATGAGATCTGCGCTGTCACGAATCACCATCGAGCCACTACGTCGCAACACCAGGAACTGATGGGCGGGGGAAGGATTGGCAGAAGCGACAACGGCAGCCGCACCATCAGCAAACAAAGCATTGGCAACAACCTTTTCTGGGTGCCAGCCATAAGCCATGTGGAGACTGCAAAGCTCAACAGCGCAGAGCAGAACCACCGCCTTGGGATCCATCTCCGCGAAGGCGTGGGCAACACGCAACCCATTCAATGCACCGTGGCATCCCATGAATCCGATGTGTGTCCGCTGAACACTCGGTGCTAGCTCGAGCTTTTCAATCAGAAAAAGGTCAACACCAGGTGACTGAAAACCAGTGCAACTAACCGTCACGAGGTGGGTGATCGCTGCTGATGAGATAGCGCCATCGCTGAGCGCCTTTGCAGCGGCCTCAAGAGCCAGACCCCCGGCATATTCCTCGAAAGCCCGCATCCGTTCTGCGGTTCCAGGGCTTTCTGAGCCGTAGAAACTGAGACGCTCCTTGATCGAGCCATCGACTCCATCATTCTCGAGGAGCACACTTCCACGGCTGAGCACCTTGGTTTTTTGATAGATCCGCGACAAAAGCCTTGCCTGCTCTGGGCTGTCGGCATTGATCCGATGCGCCACTTGCACCGCTTCTGCCTGGCTCAGTCGCTGAGTTGGCACTGCCGTACCAATGCCGTGAAGTGTGAGAGGCATGGATCAGGAGCTCGCCATCAGTGGGGACACCTGATTGAGGCTGCTGATCACGCGCTGCGGGATGGCCGGCCATTGGCACCCGATGCTGAACGCTGCCTTTGTCGCGAGCGGTTGGCGTAACAACGTCGACAACACACTGCAAAGACGCTGACGACTGATCGTCAGATCCACCAGTCTCCGTTGCCAACGCCGCTCGAGATCCGTTGACCATTCCCCCTGAGCTTCCTCTACAAAAGGAGCAACCGCCGCCCCAGCCGCAAGTGCCCAGGCCATGCCCTCACCGGTGAAAGGCTCTACGTATCCGGTGGCATCACCCAACAACAAAAAGCGATGACCTGCGAACAGACCGGCACGACGGGTCAGCGCGGGAGTTAACTGCCAACGAGACGACTCCAATAACCGAGGCAAGGCGAAGCCAGCTTGAGTAAGAACCACTTCTGCCGCTCGAGCCACACCCCCAGAGGTCTTCAGCAAGGCGCGGTCGAAAGCAGCTGCCATGTTGAGAGCACCATCCTCGCGTCGAACCAAGCCGACGTATCCACTCCTGCCAATCGCCATGTGAATCACCCCGGACTCATAAAGGCCGCCATCCTCATGAATGAGGCAGCCTGCCCCAAGCCTCGATCCCGGCTTGCTCGATGAGCTGGCCGCGTGGGACGGGGAAAGCACCTGATGCTGCAGACCGGCAGCGACAAGCACAACACCGGCCTTGATCCGCTCCACTGGAGCACCACCAGGTGGTCGTAATCGCACCATTCGCCCACCTTTGGACATCTCTTCGAGCACAGCGCCGGTCTGGAAGCGCAAAGTTGCGCCAGCAGCCTCAGCAGCGTTGACCAATGCCTGATCAAAGGTCTCCCGCGAAAGTGCCCAACCGCCTGGCAACCCCAGGTTGAGCGTCTTGCCACTCCAACCAAGCCGAAGTTGATCAAGAGGCACGGCACCTTGATAACGAAGAAGGTTAGGGAGCCCCGCTGCAGTCAGTGCTGCAATGGCATTGGCGTTAAAGCAACAACCACAGACCTTCCAGCGGGGGAACGATCGTTTCTCAACGAGCAAAACCCGCAGGCCACGACGTGCACAATCAAAGGCGGCCAGCCCCCCCAGCAACTCCTGCCCCAATCACGACTACATCCCAACTGTTCTGCATCTCAGTGGGGTTTCCAGCAGAGTCGATAGCGCTCAGGCCAAGTGCGCTCCAAGGCACAATCACGCAAACCAGCCTGAGCTGCGAGATCCAGGATCTCCTTGGGAGTAAAGGCCGCCTGTACAGACAATGGTCCATCGTGATGAACCACCCAGGATCGGCTCAACAGCCGTGTACCGATCCAAGCCAAGGAATACCCAAGACGGCTGCGGATCAGATCATCAACAATCACAAGCCGACGGGCTCGTGCTGCCATCCCTCTCAGGAGGCGCATCACATCAGGAGGATCGAGATGGTGAACAAAAAGCGTGCAATACACCACATCAAATTGTTGGGATCTAGACGGTTCGAGGGCATCTTCAACAAACACGCGAACACTGCTCTCTGATTTGGCCGCGTTGCGCTGTGCGATACGCACAGCTTCAGGATTCAGGTCACAGGCTTGGAAGGACAGATTCAAGTGGCGTCTTCGGGCGAGCGCAGCAAGCGCAATGGCCGTGTCGCCACCGCCGCAAGCCAGTTCAAGCACACTCAACTGGGTCGACGGGGTCTCAGAGGCAAGGGTTTCAAAATGACGAAAAAGCCCTGGCACGCAGCGACTGATTCCATTAATCCGTCGAAGACCTTGAAGAGCTCGGTCATGGTCTGCAGGATCGAGACCAGGCTGATCCATGACCTCGGGTTGACGATCACGTTGCATCGAGGTCCAGCCCAAAGACATGCAACGTCAATGTCGTAGCAATCAATCTAGAAAGAATGGCAGGGGTGCTGCTGGTGATGACACCCTCAAAGGCGGCAGCCATCACGACACGCTCCAAGGTGGCTCTGGACACGACACGCTCAAAGGCAGACGCGGCGACGACAACCTCCATGGAGGAGACGGCGACGACACCCTCATCGGGGGAGATGGTGCTGATCGCTTTGTTCTCTCAACAGGCAACGACACCATCACCGATTTCAATCCCAAGCACGGCGATCACATCGCCATCCGAGCATCGATCCAACACAGCATTGATCTCAGCATCGAACAACACCACAAC
>QCSN01000066.1 GCA_003211515.1 Synechococcus sp. AG-670-F04 | reverse complement strand
GAAAAGAATTAGTGGTATGGGCGTAGCCACCGTTACCATCGATCACCGCATAGGACAGAAAGACAATCCCTGAGAAGTTGATGTCAGGAGAGAAGCTCCAGCTGCCATCATTGTTATCGGTTAGTGTGCCGCTCGTGGCAGTCAGATCTGAGACAGAAAGTGCATCTCCATCGGCATCAGAGAAGCCTTCAAGCAAAGTGGCTGATAACAGGGTGACGGCGGAATTGATTGAGGAAGAGGGGAGAATCGCCTGCGTGCCGCTGAGGATTGGAGCAGAATTTTCGGTAGGCCAGTTACTCTGAAGAGCTGCTATATCTAATTCCGAAAAGCTGTAACCCCTACCATCTGGGCTCTGAATGTATGACATCACAGTGTCATCAGTTGTCCAACTTGGATTATCTGGATCTTCCTTGGGGTGAGATAGGCCTAGAGCATGGCCGATTTCATGAACAATCGTATTTGCATCAAAGGAATCACCTTCGCCAGACGAATCATTGCCTAGTGAATTGACAGTTGTATCCTTCCAAAGAACATCCCACCTTGAAGAGGAAACCCGCCGATTAGCGCGTCCAGAAAATTCAGATTGGCCACCCTTTTCCCATTCTTCCCAAACACTCCATTCGCTTACTGAATAAATATTTAAATGCGCCTCTTCAAGATTATCTGTATGCTTGAAATCCAGCCCAATAATTGGATCCAAATTTGCAAAAACATTGTGAATGAACGTAGTCGCATCGTCCTCGTGATCCTTTGTCCACAAAATGCTGGTATTGCCTTTAAAACAGTAGTCATCAATCTTTCTTTCTTCATCAAAAATATAGTAATAAAGAACTTTAGATTCGCCTAAATAGCTCTTGGTTGCATCCCTAAAATCTTTGCTTTTGAGGTCCTCTGGGGTGAGAATATCTGAGACAAGGCTCTGCATTCCGTCAGCCAAGCTTTGGCCGCTCTGGGTTTGAGCTTCAAACGAATTATTCTTACAAGCTGAACATTGACAACTTCTTACATGCGGGAAATATTGTTCTGCCGAAAGATCATCCAGACGATTGTTGATTTCAATCAGATCATCTTCTTGAGTGCTATCGCCCTCTTGAGCAGCAAGAATCGACGCGCTGAAGCTCGAAATAGGATCGATTGCCACAGAATCACTTGAATTTGAATTAACAGCTGAACTCTGCGGTGCCGTTTCCAGTTGACCTTCAACCTCTGCAGCAGGGCTCGTGCTCAGGCCGCTAATGGTCTCTTCAACTGCAATTTGTGGAGCTGTTTCCAGCTGATTGTCCACCTCTTCCAGAAGACCAATGCTCAGATTGCTGATGGCCTCGTCTTCGTTGGCAATCAGCACAACATCTGTCATTAACTTCCTCTAGTGATCTCAGATCAGTATTCAGATTTGCAGCAGTTATTGCATCCCCCAAACGGGGGATATCGATTGATTGGCCTATTTTTTGGCCAAAATATTGCTCAATTCACTGAGAATTTGGTGAAAGTTTGAGAAGAAACAGATCTGCATTTCATGAGACCATCTCGCTCAGTGTTTCATCTGAGCTGTTCAAGCAGATCGGTCAACTAGGACCAACTGATCAAGAAGACGCTGTTTGATTTCTTGGTTTTGAGGCTTCATCCACCAGGACCTGGCTGGCCCTCCCTGTGCTTTCAGATGCGCGATTGCCGCATTTAAAGACGAGAATTGCAACCCATCCTCAAGCGTCCTTTCAATCGCGCTCAGGGCTCGCTCAGAGGCCTGATCAGCCCGCCGTTGATTGCATCGCTGCCGCCAAGTCCCTTCATATCCACCAGGCGATAAAGCAAGAGCTTTACGCAATGTTTGATCCGTCCAATAGCTACCATTCTCCACCTCTTTTTGATGATTGCAGAATTGCAAGAATCCTGGAGCTTGCGACACCAGCTCAGTGCAGCGTCTGCGCAAGGCCTCAACTGAGTCGATTCCCTCGATCAGACGCGCAATCTGTTGCGCCAGAAAAGTCAACTCATTGGTCTGACCTGATGCGGTGAAGCCCTGCCTAAGGCGCAGCTCAGCAGCGGCCAAGGCACCTTTAGATCGAACTGGTCCTCGCCAATTAGGTGAACATTCTCTGGTGATGTCTTGCTCAACGTCGAAAGGATTGAACGGGTTGTGTTGCCGTAATTGACAGAAGATCTGTTGAAAAATGGCCAGATCATCGTGCAGCCCGAAATCACCATAGTCGGGCGCCCAGAAGGAATTACCCTCACCGGTTAGAGGGGCTCGAATCGACAGATAATTGGCATCCCATGCTTTGCAATTCGGCCGCAGCTCGAGAATGCCAGGCGCCACTTGCAGGCCAGCAGCAACCAAACACTGCTCGATGGACAGCGCCAGATCCCATGTGCTGATGATCTCAGCCAGCGGGTACAACAAATGAATTCCAGTACTGGTGCTGCTCTGAAATTCAATCGGTTGGCGCAGACCAATGGTTGAGAGCGCCTGCTTCACCACCAGATCACCTTCCCCATCCATTGCTGCGGGGTGGTAGCGGCTGCCCTCATCAATGTCGATCAAGGCCCAGGTCGACCATCGAGCAGGACGGATGGCCAAATAGTGCGGCTGCGCGGCCCCAACCCCAAGATGAAAGCCCACCTGTTGAGGCGTCAGCCAACCGTGCCTTGCGCTGAACGATTCCCCATGACGGATTAAGGAGCCATAGCCCTGGCCAAAGTTCAAGAAATACCAAGCCACCGCTTGCTGTTCTTGATCACCTCCTTGAAGCAGATCCAACTGCTCCAGAGAACGACGGACCTGATGTTGCTCAAGCTGATTGGGGCGACGCAATCGGCCTCTCAATAACTCCAATAGGGCAAGCTCCACCCCTTCAGACAAGCCCTCTGACTCAAACGCAAAGGCAGTCACAAGCAAACTGCGGGGCCACTGACTTCAATCTACGAAGAGGCACTAGATGTAGATAATGGCCATCCATTAGCCACCATATATAGACATCTTAGGGCGGCAACAAAGACAGTCGAGTCCCACCTACTAACAACAACGAACACCCAAAAATCGCCAACCCGCCAGACATTTGCGGCGCCAACAAATTTCCTACTCAAGTAATTGTAGTTAACGCAAAGAACCCATCTGATCTGTTACCAAGGAAGACGTCTCTTGCGCTGATTTGATCTCATTTGAGTCACTGAAACTCTGATCAATCAGGGCTTGCAGAGGACTAACTGGAGCGTCATCACCGTTGCGAACCAATGCATCCAATGCCTCTGAAAAATGCTCCCAGTAAGTCTCATCGTGGCTTGATCCGCGATCATCTGAATCGCGCCATCTCTGCAGCTCTTGAACAGAGCTTTGCAGCTTCAACATGTGCTCCGCCAACAGATCAATGGCTTGCCTGGCCCGCGCATCCACGCCATCAACAGAACGTGGAGACGCTGAAGCAGCCGCAGCAGGCTCAGCAGCGAACTCAACGGGGTCTGGAGCCCCTTGAGCCAACCAGCCCTCGATCAAGGCGACCAGCAGCTTCTGCATGGAGCGCTGGTGGCGCTCGGAGGCGCCCAACACCTGGGCATGAGCCTCAGGCGAGAGCTTGAGCAGCACGCTTTTGCCGGCCACACCTAGCAATCAGCTTTCATAATGCTAGCGAATCGCTTAATTCCGGACAAGGCTTGCCGCTGCTCGCTATGGCGCAGATACACCTCAGCAGCCATCCGCTCGCTATGGGCCTGAGCCAAAGCCGCTGTCTTGCGGTCCATCCCATCGCTCTGGGCGCGAATGGTCCAGAGGTGGCGCAGGTCGGTCCAGGTGGGCAAGCAACTGAAGCCGGCGCGGCGCAGATCGGCCTGCATCAACCTCAGCATGCGTGAGGAGTAGCGGGTGTTGGCCTGGGCTGCCTCCTCGGAGCCCGAGCGGTCTGACGAATCCACCGCGGCACATGCCAACAGGGCGATGTCCGCATCCTCCAGCCATTGGCGCGGATGCACGGCCGCCACAAAAGCTTTGCTGAGCTTGGGCGACCAGCCATGCAGCTGCATCGGACGGCCCTCCGCCTCCCAGCGCCGCCAATCAAACAGCAACACCTCTGAGGGGCGACAACCCGTGGCTGCCACAACCCGGCAGAACGCTTCTGCAGAAGCATCGCTGATCAAAGCAAAGAGGCCCTCCACATCCGCGTCGCTGGCCGCCTCAGTGAAGGCGCGCTTGACCTTGGGCTTCTGGGCCCGGCGGTGCTTGGGCAGCACCCAGGAGAGGCCATTGAGCTCGATCGCCCACTGCGCCACGAACAGGCGATCGCTGTAGTTGGCCGTATCGCGCCGCACGCCATCAGCCGCCCAACAGATTGCGTTTGGACTGTCGAGACTGAGATTGCGCTCATCCAGCCAAAGAAAAAGGTTCTGGCTGTGCCGCAGCAGTTTTTTCTTCCGGCCATAGCCGCAACTGCGCGAGCGCACGTGGTCCACCAACGCGCAGCGTTGGTGATCGAGCTGCAGATCACAAGGGCTGGCGCAAGGGCGCCTGCGCTGGCGGGTATCAGCACCGCTCTGCCAGCGCCTGATCAAGCCCTGACCAGCCGTCAACGCCGATTGACGCTGGGCCGTGGTCATCAGTCTTGCGGCTTTGCGGATCGGCGCACCGTTGGGCCCACCGATGGTGCGGGTGGTATAGGTGCCAGATCGGTTCCAATCGCCAGAGAGCAGCAACTTGTGGCCTTGGCGCTGGTTGGACCACTCGAAGCGAAAAGGACAGGGAGCAATGGCCTGGCGCAACTCATCGGTGAGACAGGCCAACTCGGAGGTCGGAGGAGCCATGTTGCGATTGGCGCCTGCACTTGACGCCTGTACTATAGTGAAGTGATATCAGTTTACTAGTCCCATTCTGCCTGGGAATGCCCGTACAGAACTATCGGCTTGATAGCCCCCGATTGACGAAGTCAATCGGGATGACAGGATTCGAACCTGCGGCCCCTTCGTCCCGAACGAAGTGCGCTACCAAACTGCGCTACATCCCGTTGAGGTTATCTTAGACGACGATGGGCTGGCCTGATCAACTTGATCTCGGCTGATTGTGCTGCAAAGACATCTGACGAATGGATCACTACTAAAGCCCTCATTACTTTCAACAAACCAAGCAAAAACTGCACGCCTATTGGTTTCAACGCAACCGTAGGTTATTTCCGCTTGATAGACTCAACAATTGTCCGGTCCTCCGTGCTCAAGCCCGAGTGGTTGCGCGTGAAAGCCCCACAGCGGGAGCGCATCGGTGCTGTGGCCGACCTGCTGCTTGACCTGAAACTCAACACGGTCTGCCAGGAGGCCAGCTGCCCGAACATTGGTGAATGCTTCGCCGGAGGCACGGCCACCTTCCTGATCATGGGCCCGGGCTGCACCCGGGCCTGCCCCTACTGCGACATCGATTTCGACAGAAGCGTTCGCACACTCGATCCCACTGAACCGGAGCGGCTCGGTGAGGCCGTAGCTCGCCTGATGCTGAGGCATGTGGTGATCACTTCGGTGAACCGGGACGATCTTCCAGATGGTGGTGCCTCCCAATTCGTGGCCTGCATCGAGCAGGTGAAACAACGCTCGCCTTTCACCACCATCGAACTGCTCATCCCTGATTTATGCGGGAACTGGGAGGCTCTGGCCACGGTGATGGCGGCGGAACCCCACGTGTTGAACCACAACATCGAAACAGTTCCACGTTTGTACCGGCGGGCTCGCCCCCAAGGCCTCTACACGCGATCACTTGAGCTGCTGCAACGGGTGCGGGCCGACTGGCCAAAGGCGTACAGCAAATCGGGGCTGATGGTGGGACTCGGCGAAACCGACGAGGAGGTGATCGGCGTGCTTCGCGATCTACGCGCCCATCTCGTGGACATCGTGACCATTGGTCAATATCTCTCACCTGGACCTAAACATTTAGCCGTGGACCGCTTTGTCACGCCGGATCAGTTTGCCCATTACCGACGCATCGGTGAAGAGGAACTTGGCTTCCTGCAGGTGGTGAGTACACCGCTCACCCGCAGCAGCTACCACGCCGGTGAAGTGCAGCGACTCATGGCCAGCCATCCCCGCTGACGGGGATCCATTCCTGCAAGGTCCAGCTCACGAGGCCCGCAGTGATCATCGGATCCTGCTGCACCAATTCGAGCGCGTCGTCATAGGAATCGGCTTCAAAGATCAGCAGGCCCCCTCCGCCTGGACGCCTGCAGCTGTCCACCAGAAAGCCACTGCGAATGACACGGCCCTGAACTGCCTGCTGGTCCACCCAACGGCGATGGGCCTCGAGATGGGGCCGCCTCTGCTCGATTGGAAGAGCGGCCGCTGACGGCGTGAACGTTTCGTGTTTGGCGAACCAGGGCACAGAACGGTGCCTCGATCAGGCAGCCACCGCCTGCTTGTCCGCCAGGCCCATGGCAGCCCGCTCACTCGGTGGAATCAGCGCCTTGAAGCGATCCTTCACCGCCGGCCATTCGGCCAGCAAGGCCAAAGCCTTTGGACTACCCGTGGCGGCCACATGGGCCTCAAGCAACCCCTTCAACATCGATTCCTGCTCAGCCGTGGTGATCGAACAGACCGCAACAATCTCCGGATTCACGCGGGGCGTAACCCGATCCCCCTCATCCAGAAGGAAGGTCACCCCACCGGTCATTCCGGCACCAACATTCCGGCCCGTGCTTCCCAGAACAACCACCACACCTCCGGTCATGTATTCGCAGCAATGGTCACCCGCGCCCTCAACCACGGCGTGGGCTCCACTGTTCCGCACCCCGAAGCGTTCTCCGGCACGCCCGAGGGCAAACAATTCACCACCGGTGGCGCCGTACAAACAGGTGTTGCCAAGGATCACCTGCTCGCCGGGATTGGCCGTGGCATCAGACGGCACCAGGGTGATCCGGCCGCTGTTCATCGCCTTGCCCACGTAATCGTTGGCCTCCCCTTCCAGACGCACATTCATGCCCTGAACGAGGAAAGCACCAAAGCTCTGGCCAGACGCCCCACGGAAGGTGAGATCGAGCTGGCCCTGGAAGCCACGATTGCCGTGACGCTGCGCAATCTCACCCGCCAGACGGGCGCAGGCGCTGCGGTCGGTATTGATGATCCCCAAGGTGCGGCTCAAGGAACCATGGCTGTCCACTGCCGCCAACAGGTCAGCATCCCCCAGGAGCTGGTCCTCAAGGATCGGACCATTGCCGTGGGCTTCGGAGCTGTGATGGAGCCAGGAGCGGTCCTCAGATCCGTTGATCGGCGCCAGCAGACTTGAAAGATCAACACATCGGGTTTTGGCCAAGTCAACGGCCCTGGGTTTGAGCAGCTCGGATCGGCCGATCAGATCAGCGATCCGAGCCACACCAAGAAGGCTCATCAGCTGACGCACCTCTTCTGCCACATACCAGAAGAAATTCACCACGTGCTCAGGGATTCCCGTGAAACGCTTGCGCAGAGCCTGCTTCTGGGTGGCAACGCCCACAGGGCAATTGTTCGTGTGGCAAACACGGGCCATGATGCAGCCCTCGGCAATCATCGCCACCGAACCGAAGCCATATTCCTCCGCTCCGAGCAGAGCGGCGACAACCACATCCCAACCCGTCTTCAGGCCACCGTCTGCCCTGAGCAGCACCCGGTCGCGCAGGCCGTTTTCAAGCAGAGCTCGATGCACTTCGGTGAGCCCCAGCTCCCAGGGACTGCCGGCATGCTTGATCGAACTGAGCGGCGACGCGCCGGTACCACCGTCGTGACCAGAAATCTGGATCACATCGGCATTGGCCTTCGCCACACCTGCGGCGATGGTGCCGATCCCGATTTCCGCCACCAACTTCACACTAACTGGTGCAGCGGGATGCACTTGATGCAGGTCGTAAATCAGCTGAGCAAGATCTTCAATCGAATAAATATCGTGATGTGGCGGTGGTGAAATCAAGGCCACACCTGGCTTGCTGTTCCGCAGCCCTGCGATGTAGTCGTCCACCTTCGGACCGGGCAGCTGCCCACCCTCACCCGGTTTGGCACCCTGCGCGACCTTGATCTCCAGCTGCCTGGCACTGCGCAGGTATTCTGCTGTAACACCAAAGCGACCTGAGGCAATCTGCTTGATCGCTGAGCAGGCGGTGTCGCCATTCCTCAAACCACCGATACTGGGGAA
>QCSN01000065.1 GCA_003211515.1 Synechococcus sp. AG-670-F04 | reverse complement strand
ATCCTGCTAATGGCATTCAAATTCCATTCCCGTTGATTCAAACTGATTTTGATCTTTGTTCATTTTCTTTTGGTTCTGAGCTCAGTGAAGGCCAAGGTATGAAGGATTATCTTCTTTCAGCAATTCCTCAGGTTTTGGTGGATCAGGTGATTGCCATGCTCGAGCTGGCGAATCAGGAATTGCAGCTTCTCGAATTGGGCTGTTTCAGCCACTTGCGCTTAATTCGAGACGACTTGTTGGCGATCACTCAAGATCAAGTCCATCTGGTTCTCGAACTTCTTCCTGACTGCAGCTATTTCATGGTCGTAGGGAATTCGGGGCCGATGGCTGTCGACAGACTTGCCGCAATTCGTACATTTCCAGAACCTGAGTTTGATGAAGATCAAACTTTGAGTGTTTTACAGAATCATGTTAATGCCGAATCACTAATTGTTCAGGAAGAGAGCTACCTTCCGATTTCTGAACTTGATCTCCGCGCTTTGGTTCTTGATCTCAAGTCTTCCCTTAAGAATTTCAATGAACGATTTCCCAACCGTGTGATTAGCTGTCTGCATTTGATGGGAAGCAATACATCGCATCCAAACCTGGCTGAGTTGTTGACCTCCGAGCTTGGCTTGAATTCAGTTGTGTGCAAGCCATTGTTGGCGCCAGGTCTTCTTGCAGCGCAAGCCGACGATCCTTTGCTTCAAGGAAGCATCAATCGATTGGTTGGATTAGCACTTGGCCTTCTACCCAAAAAAATGTTGCTTGCAACGTCTCAACACTCTTCTAAAGAAAGTTTGGATGCCAAGCTGAACTCAATAAGTACTCTGTCAGTTGCTGATGTCATTGCGGGTAAATTAGCTCAGTCGTCATCATCGACGACCAATCAATCTGAAATCTCTGATGGTCTTGTTCTATCTCTATCAACGCAGCAACCTGCTGAACAACAAGAACTTGAACCTCAGCCAGATAGTGAGAATAACCTACGAGCATTACCCCTGGGTGAACGTGAGTTGGCTGAAGTCAATGAATCGACTTTAGTGTTGCTAGAGGATTCCAGCGTAGTTCCCGGAATACTCAACCTAATAGAAGATGAACAGCCAGATGAAGTAGACGATTTGACTGACATTCAGAGCCGACGACCCAGTGTTAATCCTGAGATGGTAAGTTTTGATGCTCAGCTCGTTGATGAAAAAAATGAGCCTGACCAAATCAGTTTGATGCCCGAAGATCCATCACAATGGCCAAGTATCCAGAAGGCTGAGCTTGAAGACGATCATGACGCTGATCGGAACCCAGTCGTTGCAAAGGCCGATGACTCGGATCAGGATGTTGTGATCGCATTGGATGACGGATTGCAATGGCCCTCCATTCAGAAGGACCGCGATGATGATCAGCCTGAGAAGAGCATTGATCGACACTCTATGTCCAGCGACCAGCTGGTCGCGTCTGAATCCTCAGTGGAAAGTTCATCAGCCTGGCCAAGCATCCAAAAGGCTGAGCTTGACGACGATCAGGATGTTGATCGGAACCCAGTAGAGGCGATGGCTGATGACTCGGATCAGGATGTTGTGATTGCATCGGATGAAGAATTGCGATGGCCATCGATTCAAATTGATGGAATTGACAATCTTTCAGGTGCTTCAACTGATCAAGGCTTGATTGTCAACAATCAGGATGCTCAGGTCGCACCTTCGTTGGAGGATCAAGAATCATGGCCGAGTATTCAGAAAGTTAATCGCGAGGACGATAGCAAGGCAATAGGAACTGATCGCCCATCCATGCTGGAAAATTTGGATGTGGAACCTAAGAGTTCGTTGGATGAGGCTTTGCGCGGTTCAGTTATTCAAAATATTGGCGATGAAGCGATGCACAAATTAGAGAATAATCCTGATGCTGTCGTTGTCAGTGAGGATACCGATAATGATCTGTTGTTGATTCTCAATGATGTTGTGCAGGAAGAGATTGGTTCTGTGGAGGCTTCTCAGAATTCCTCTTTGTCTACCTCTGAGACGTCTCTTGATCTGAACCTGGCTGCACAGTTGCGGGATGATGTTCGTGACGATGAACTGAATCAGTGCAACGATGGTCCTGTCACTGAATCTAAAGCTGAACATTTAGAAGAATCGTCTGATTCTATCCCTGGCCTTCCTAAAGTTAATGCCTCAGACACGTTAATTCCTAAACGAGGTCAATCATCTGTCGAGACGGATGACAAAACGACTGAAGATTACTCCTTTGGTGAATTGCGCTTTCAAGACGATTGATTTTTACCCCATATTTTGAATTAAACTGAACATTGGTAGATATAATGCAACCACGATGGTGCCGACAATTCCCGCAACCACAAACACGACAGCTGGCTCCATTGCCTTTGTCAGAGATGAAACAGCAGACTCGACTTCGCGTTTGTAAAAAACAGATAACTTTTCAAGCATAAAGCTCAATTGTCCTGTTTCTTCTCCAATTTTGATCATCGATACAACAAGCTTTGGAAATGTTCCACTTCTTCCTAGAGAATAATTTAATTCTTGCCCTTGCTGAACGAGGTGGATGCCTTGTCGAATGGTGCGTCGGATCACCTCATTTGAGCTGGCTGAAACGCACCGCTCTAATCCCTCAACAATTGGGATCCCCGAGTTGACGAGAGTCGCTAGCGTGTCGCACATGCTTGCCATCTCCGCACGCAAGATCAGATCGCCAAACAGTGGTATCTTCAGGAGTAATCGATCGATATTGAGTCGACCTTTCGATGAAGAGTAGTATTTGCTAAATAAATAACTACCTGCAATAACAGCAATTGGTCCACCAACCGCGAATTGGAGTGAAGTGACAACCTTGGACAATTCCAAAAGGAATGTTGTTAGTGCTGGAAGTTCGGCTCCCATGCCGTCAAACATATCTTTGAATTTTGGAACAATAAAAATCAAAAGTCCAAGGCTCACGGTCACTGCAAGTAAGAGGACAATGGCTGGATAGATCATGGCTCCAATGAGCTGTCCTTTTAATTTCGCCTTTTCTTCCATCAAAAGTGCGATCCGATCCAGGACGCTTTCAAGGATTCCCCCTGCTTCCCCTGCTTCAATCAGACCAACTGTCAGTGGCTCAAACACTTTTGGGAAATTCCGAAGGCTTAAAGACAGCTCTTCACCAGCACTTAATCTTGCTGCTATTTGTTGAACACAGCTGCTGAGATTTTGATTGGTCATGTTCTCAGCGATCAATGTCAGTCCTTGGGCCAGTGGCACACCGCTTTGCAGAATCACGGCCAGCTGGCGAAAAAAGACGAGTAGATCCTTCTGAGGAACTTTTAAATTTTTGCCAACAGCTTTTGTTTTGACTGTTCTAGGATTATCGCCTTCTGCTCTGGCTTTATTCGAGGTCGGCGGCGAGATCGTCGAGCTGTTTGATTTTGAGCCATAACTTGCCATGATCAGTTCGCCACCAGCGTCGCTAAAATAGCCTTCGGATTCGATGCTTTGCCCATCGCTTCTTCTTGGCTCACTTGCCCTTCTTCGATCAATTGCATGAGGCATTGTTCAAGGGTATTCATTCCTTCTTTGCTTCCAGTTTGAAGTTGAGAGTAAATCTGGCTTACTTTTCGTTCACGAATCAAGTTGGCAATGGCCGGCGTGTTGATCAGGAGCTCATACGCCAAGGAACGTTTGCCAATCGTATTTTTGCAAAGTGTTTGGGACATGATTCCCAAGAGCGAGGTTGACACTTGCAGCCGGGCTTGCTCCTGTTGATCCCCTGGGAACACATCAACGATTCTTTCCACAGTTTTTGCTGCAGAGGATGTGTGTAGTGTTCCCAGGACAAGGTGACCTGTTTCTGCAGCGGTAATCGCCAGTTGTATGGTCTCAAGGTCGCGCATTTCTCCGATATAAATCACATCAGGATCCTCTCGCAGGGCTGCCTTAAGAGCTGAGGCAAACGTTTCGGTGTCTCGCTTGACTTCCCGTTGATGAATGATTGAGGTGCGTGAATGGTTGAATTCAAATTCAATCGGATCTTCAATGGTGAGGATATGTCGTTTCTGAGTTTCTAAAATACAATTAATAAAAGCCGCTAAAGTTGTAGATTTTCCAGAACCAGTTGGCCCTGTACAAAGCACAAGTCCACGGTGTTTATGTGTTAAGTCGATAAATGGTTGTGGAAGCCCAAGATCTTGCCATTTTGGTAAATTATCTGGCAAGATTCGTAAGGTGAGACAACGCTTTTCATTGGCGACATAAGCATTAATACGAATTCTTGATAGTCCGTCCAAGCCAATGGACGTATCCAAATCGTTTCTGTTTTGAAATTGCTCTAATTTCTCTTGCCCCATGATTTCAAGCAGAAGCTTTGTCATGTCATCTGGACGCAAAATATTCTCTAAAATTTTGATATCTGAATTGACGCGGATGGCGATTGGTGATCCTTCCTCAAGGTGAATATCTGAGGAACCGGCTTTGATGGCAAAATCAACAATCTGACGTGCAAGCCCCATGATGTTTGAAAAAGATTGTTTTTAGAATTCCGTATTGCAGATTTTCTGAAGTTCAGAAATCGTTGTGAGTTGTTGCCGGATCAGATCTACAGCATAGCTTTTGAGTGTCAACATGCCACTATCAACGGCAATGCCCTCGATTTCGTGTGTCGCCTTTTTTTCTTTGATGGCATCACGGATTGGCCGGTTGATTTTCATCAGTTCATAGGTACCAATGCGTCCCTGGTAGCCACTGCCATTGCAGCGGGTGCATAGCGTGCCCTCCTGTTTGCGTTGTTGTTTTTCCTCGGCATTCAGGCTTGTTGCGAACCGCACTGACGTGCCAACATTTAACTTTGTGAAATGCGCTTCAGCATCATTGATGGGGCGTTCCACACTGCATTCTGGGCACACTTTGCGGAGCAGTCGTTGTGCAAGAACACCGCGAAGTGATGCATTGAGTTTGTAGCTTGGCACTTCCATATCCATTAAACGTGTTAATGAACTTGACGCACTGTTGGCGTGCAATGTTGTAAAGACGAGGTGCCCTGTTTCAGCTGCATCCATCGATGATTCTGCAGTTTCAGGATCTCTTGTTTCACCAATCAGGATCACATCCGGGTCTTGCCTCAGGAAGGTTCGCAGCAGATTGGCAAAGGTTTGCCCCTTCGCTCGAATCACTGGAAACTGTTGGATGTTCCCACCAAGGTCATATTCGATGGGGTCTTCTGCCGTCACGATATTCAACTCACCACTGTCTTTTTCCCGGAGGGCTGAGGCTAATGTTGTTGATTTGCCCGAGCCTGTTGGGCCCGAAACGATAATAATTCCATTGGCTTCATTGATGATGGATCGGAAATCATTGCGCACTTGTTCGTTGCTCATCAATACATCCAAACTCAGCATGTCTGAGTTGCTGTTGAGGATCCTCATGACCATCTTCTCGCCATATTTTCCTGGTGCTGTGGCGCATCGGAATTCCATCAATTGACCTTCAAAGCGTCGTCTAATTTTTCCATCCTGTGATTGACGACGTTCTGCGATATCCATTTGTGCCATGTTTTTAAGACAAGCCGTCAATTTGATTCCAGCGGAGCGAGGCATGCTGACGTAATTCTGCATGACCCCATCGCGTCGAACTCTGATTTTGTAATCTTCCTGTCTGGGCTCAACGTGAATATCTGATACTCCAGACCGGCATGAATGAATGAGTACTTTTGCTGCTGCTTGTTGAATTTTGCTGCCCATCATTTCTGAGGACAGGTCCATGGCCTGCTCTTCAATGATCTGTTCATCGCTGTCATCGAAGTCAAAATCAAACCCTTTGCTTGAATCGTCTCCATCGGCTTCCTTCAGGGCATCGAGAACCGCGTCATCACTGAATTCAAAGGAATCCAGTGCCTGATCACTCATCAGCCGTTCTTGGGCGGCTTGATCCAGTAAGGCTTGAATATCAGTCGCTGCTTTTTCAATGAACTGGCATTCCAGATCAGCAGCTGCAGCACGCTGCTTGATGAAGTCACCAATTGTGGCGAGGTAACTGAAATTACCGATCGCTACGGTTAACTTTTGACTGCCCGTGTTTTCGTTAAATTCAACCCCTAAGGGAACAACAATATTTTCTCTGCACCATTGAAGCGAGAAGTGTTTATCGACAAGTTCGCGAATTGTCGTGGGAGATCCAGTCATTCGTGAGTATTAGAATCCATTGCATCTCGCCCATTCTGTGTTTTTGCACAAGCGATGTGTTGGATTATTTATGCACAAATCTCCAAACGGGGATGGTGGACATACCTTTTTGCCGCAACTCGAAGCGTCGTATGCAGCTTTATCTGTTTTCTCAACACCCTCGCATAACCAATACTCCTTACTGCAAACGCCCGGCTTTCCTGGGTTCGCAATAAACTTGCCTGAGAATTTTTCAGCTTTTTTCTTGTTGACACCAACTTCGCATACTGCTGATTTATTATCTTCATCGCATTTTTTCATTAGCGCCTCTGTTTTTTTGTCTTCGCCGAGGCACAAATAACGTGTGCTGCCGTCGCTGAATGTTGTTTTACCTGTTGTAAGTTGTTTCTCATGATATTTTTCTTGCCATTTCAGCTTGGAGCCAGCATCGCTGCCTTCAAAAAACCAATATTTGTCTGGACTGCATTCAGAAGGTGTTAAGGCTAGTGGATTTCCGTTAGAATGAAAGTTAGTTTTCTTATCCTTCTCGTATTCTTTTAATTTTGCTGTGCAAATTATACCTTTTTTGTCCGTCACCGCTTGGTCATAGGCTTCTTTTGAGTAGTACGGAGTGCTATCAAGAACCCATACTTTCTGGACGCATCCTTTTGTTGTACATGTGCTGGTTTTGTAATTCTCGGTTGGACTATCAGGACAACCTCTTTCAGCATCATTGTCCCATTTTGTAGTCTCGCCATTCCCTGGATTCTTGAGAAATTTTTCGTAATTAGCAGTGCATTTGTCTTTGGTATCTTGAATATTTTTTTTGTGATCGAGCAGTTTTTGGAGTTTGTCGTCAACGGTGCAGTTGATGCCTGCCCATTTCTTGCAGGAATTCATACTGCCTTGGTCTGAAGACGATGGTTTTGCAGTTTTGGTGAGCTTTCCATCTATTACGGAGAAGCCGATCGGAAAACGAACGTCTTTTTTATTTGCTGAAGATGATTCTATAGAAAATTGTTGACAGGTGTCTTTCCCGTCTGAAATCTTGTAGCCATATTGTTCTAAATTCGTTGCGTTGACGATTGAATCATTGATTTTGTTTTTTGCTGTTGAGTCAGTGAGCCTGCTGTTTTGAAGGCAGTCAGCTGCTGCGCTATTCAAAAGGGCTTTGACTGCATCAATGTTATTAAAATCAAGAACCCTCATGAAATTAGGAAGAGCCAGGCTTGACAAAATGCCAAGCCCAGCCAAAACAACGATTAGCTCGAGTAAAGAAAAACCTTTTTGATCAATCGTTGCCTTCATGCCTTAAATCAACTTATTTCCAGGCGTCTGATGTAACGGCTGTTGATTCTGCGGCTGTATTACAGCCAATGTTGTAAGTCTTGGCGCCGGCTGCCTTTGTTCCAGTTTTGCATTGCTTGCTTCCATCCGTCTCCACGTAGAACGTCGGAAATTTGTTGGCAACCTTTGGAATGGCAACGACTGAGTTAATCGCTCCAGCATTTGTAAAACATTCGTACTTCCCAGTTGCGGCCGCGGAGCCAACTCCGGTGCCTGCAGCATTTGATTCAATTTTGAAATCCGCGAGGGAAGGATTATTGAAGGTATCGGTGATGGCTGTCTGGCCGCGTGCCTTGAACACTTGGCATTCCTTAAAGGCCGTAATTGCTGCCTGCTGGGCTGAACGGGCGGCTGCGTCGTCACTGACCCCCAGGAAGTTGGGCAGTGCAATGGCCGTGAGCACCGCCAGCACAGCAATCACAACGACCAGCTCGATCAAGGAGAAACCTTTTTCGCCTGGCTTGCGGTTCAGAACTCTGCGGGTGCTTGGGTTCTGCAGGTAGGCCTGAAGCAGGCTCATCGGTTCAGCGCATGGTTTATCAATCATTAGTAGCGCGCATTTCTTTGTCAATACGTCGGTTGTCGTTGCCTGCAGCCCGTCAGGATTGAGTCCTAGCGAACCACGTCATGGCATCTGTTCACGGTGGCGAGCTTCAGCAAGCCCTGCGCCGTCTGGGTTGTCGTCCCGTTGACCTGCTCGATGCCAGTGCTTCA
>QCSN01000064.1 GCA_003211515.1 Synechococcus sp. AG-670-F04 | reverse complement strand
CCCCGCCGCGTGAAGTGGCCGGCGTTGCCGTGAACGAGGTGATCACCACCGATGGGGTGAAGCTGCGACTCGGACCGAGCCACTGGTTGATGCTCCGCTTCTCGGGGACGGAACCACTGCTGCGGATTTACTGCGAAGCACCCGATGCCGACCGTGTCGCAACCGTGCTGGCCTGGGCCCGGTCGATCGCGGAGGCGGCATGAGCGGCCACGAGCGCCGTCTGGTGATTGCCAGCGGCAACCAGGGCAAAATTCGGGAGTTCAAACAGCTGCTCAGCGGTCTCCCAATCCAGGTCGAAGCCCAGCCGGACGGTTTGGACGTTGATGAGACGGGGAGCACGTTCCGCGACAACGCCCGCATCAAGGCCAAGGTCGTGGCCCGTCTGACCGGTGCCTGGGCCCTGGCCGATGACTCGGGGTTGAGCGTTGATGCTCTTGCCGGAGCACCGGGAGTGCATTCAGCCCGCTACGCCCCAACCGATCAGGAACGAATCGCCAAATTGCTGAACGCCTTGAACGGCGTTGCTGATCGTTCAGCCCACTTCTGCGCAGCGCTCTGCATTGCCGCACCCGGTGGCGAACTGCTCCTGGAAGTGGAGGGACGCTGCGATGGCTCGATCGCCAGCGAACCCCGTGGCGACGACGGATTCGGCTACGACCCGGTCTTCGAAGTCACAGGGACAGGTCGCACATTTGCGGAAATGACGCCCAACGAGAAGAAGAAGCATGGGCATCGCGGACGGGCCTTTGCCCTGCTGCAACCAGAACTGGACAGGCTTCTCGCCAAGTCCTAAGACGGGCTGCTACCAAGCCGAGCCGGGGGCGACCAGCCAACCACTCGCATAACAATTCGTTACATTGTCAGCTCTCGCTGACGAGGTCGATGGCAATCGCCATGACCACTGGTTACAGCGCGCAGACCGAAGGCGCTCAGCTCTGCATTGAAGCTGCTTCGGATTGGGCCCTGACCTGTGTGGACCACCTGGACGATCAGTCCAACCATGTGCTCATTGACTACGGAGCAGCAGACGGGGGGACCGCCGTCAGTTTGTGGACTCGCCTGCTTGATCGCCTGCACGCCCGTCAGCCCAAAGCCCATCTCACGTTGATCGGCAACGACCTGCCAAGCAACGACAACGCTGCCCTGGCAAGCAACCTGGCGCTTCAAATCCCAGGGCAAGCGGCGCCAACGGTCCTGATCAGCGCGCGGAGTTTCTACGAGCCCACCGTTGCACCCGAGACGGTGAGTTTCGGCTTCTCCGCCACAGCGATGCACTGGTTGAGTCAATCCCCAGGCCCTCTGGACGGCCATGTTCATGTGCTGGCCTCAAACGACGCTGATGCCCTCGAGCGATTCAGCGCCCAGGCCCTCAGCGACTGGACCCGGATCCTTGCGTTGCGCAGTCGCGAGCTGAAGGTGGGAGGACGGCTGCTGACGGTGAATCTCTCCCGCGACAGCAAGGGCCTGTACCTCGGCAACAACGGCGGTGAAACCCGTCATGTCTTCGATCAGCTGCATCAGATCTGGCACGACCTGATGACCGAAGGCCTGGTCAGCGAGGCCGATTACCAGAAGGGAACGATCCTCAATTTTTACAAATCCCCCGAAGAATTCACCGCTCCGCTCATGGATAGCGGTTCGGAGCCCTATCGCAACGGCCTGCGGCTGGTTGATGAGCGCACGGTGTACGTGACGTGCCCGTACCGCCGCCGTTGGAACAACGACCGCGACACAGCAACCTTCGCTTCAGGGTTGATGGCCACGATTCGCAGCTGGAGCCGGCACAGTTTCGCTTCTGCAGGCGGCGAGGAGGCCGCCGATGAGCTGTACAAACGACTTCAACACCGCATTGCTGCCGAACCGGAGCAGTGGAGCCTCGACTACGTCGAACACCATCAGATGATGGAGCGCGTGGCCTGATGCGCGCCTCCACACAAGAGCGATCCAACGTGTCCGTGTTGGCCGAACACATCTCGGATCACCTATCGGTGTTCGTGGTAGCTGAAGTCACGGACGTGCAACGACCCGCCAATGGGGGCCTGCGCCTCCTCAACTATGCGGATGATGCGGTCTGCCTCGCCGATGGCAAGCGCCTGGCCGGGCTGATGACCAACAAACATGACCTGTACGGCACCGGCTTTGCCGGCGGCAAAATCGTGGCCCGAGCCTCCAAGCCAAACGCCGTCAAAGAGGAACTGATCAATGTGACGGCAGACCTGTTGCATTCCCTTGATGGGACGATGGTCACAGGCTGCGACCTCAACACCAACCTTGAGGACATGGAGCGCCTAATGGCGCTTACGCCCCACGTGCTGGCGGCGGTGGGGAGTCCGGTCGATGCCAGCGCTGCCACCGCCCACGGAACGATTGGTGCAGCGGAAGCCGTTTTGGGGGGAGAGCTGAATGCGGTGGACCCAGGCCGGGCGCTGGTCCATGGCTGCGGTGCGGTAGGCGGCAGCGTGGCCAGAACCCTGCTCGACCACGGCTGGACCGTGTTCTGCATCGATCTGGATCCCCGGCGTGCGGCCATCCCAGGTGCCACGCCGATCCAGCCCGATGCTCCGTGGTGGGATCTGGATCTCGATCTGCTGCTGCCCTGCTCGGTCTCCGGACTGATTACCACCGAGATGAGTCATCGCCTGCGCAGTCGCGCCATTGTTCCCGCCGCCAATGCACCCTTTGCCCATCCCCCGTTGGCGGATGAGCTGCGCAGGAAAGGGATGGTTGTGCTGCCCGACCCTCTCGTGAATGCGGGAGCGGTGATCGCCGACTCAATTGAGCGGTTCTGCCCGGCGGCATGGCGCTCGGCGCGGCCGGAAGACGTCTACAAATTTGTACGTCTTGAAGTGCGGAACCGCGCCAGGCGCTTTCTGCAGCAGCGTGATCAAGGGCTGACCGTGGATGCAGCGCTCAAGCAGGTCGCAGCCCATCCGGGTCTGGATCCAATCGGCCTCAGCTTTGGAGACGTCTGATGAGCACTTTGTCTCCCCCAACACGGGCTGCAGTCGTGATCATTGGCGGCGGCATGGCAGGCCTGAGTTGTGCTGCCTCCCTGGCCCGTCGCGGCATCACTGATGTGGTGCTTCTCGAGTCGAAAACCCTGGCCCATGCCAGGGGGAGCAGCTTCGGCGAAACCCGGATGTTCCGCGAGATGTACTCCGATCCCGTGCTCTGCAGGCTTGCAAGGGAAGCCAATCGCCTTTGGCGGGAGGAGGAAGTGCATGCAGGTGGTGGATTGCGTGAAACCCACGGTTTGCTCTTCTACGGCGAAAGCTGGGATGAAGAAACGATCGAAGGATCCATCCCCGGTGCCCGACGGGTGATGGACGACCAAGGCATCCCCTACGAAGCGCTATCCGCCAAGGAGATCGCTGATCGCTTCCCCTTGAAGCCAAAGCCCGACTTCACAGGCCTGTTTGAACCCACCGCCGGCGCCGTGCGGAGCGACAAAGTTGTGGAGCATTGGATCCGTACCGCCCGCAGTGCTGGCCATCAACTGATCGAACACTGTCCAGTGATCGAAGTCGATGCGGTGGGAGGCAGTGTGACCTTGAACGACGGACATCGCATCCATGCCGGACAGGTGGTGGTCGCTTGCGGCATTTGGAGCCGCCAGCTGCTGGCGCCTCTGAACCTGGCACCGAAGCTGGAGATCTGGCCGATGCTTTGGGCCCACTACAGCGTGGATCCTTCCTTGGCCGATCGCTATCCCCAGTGGTTTTGCTTTCAGAAAGAACGTGGTGACGACGGGGGTTTGTACTACGGCTTCCCCGTGTTGAGTCACGCGGCGGACGGTCGCCCCCGCATCAAAGCCGGGATCGACTGGACACCTCCAGAGCTCAGGGTCAGCGAACCCGAGGAGATGACCGAAGCACCACCGACCAGGCTCGTGGAGCTCCTGGATGCGTTCTTGTTTGAGTCCCTCGAAGGTGTGCAGGAACGGATTGAGACCGTCATCAGCCCTTACGCGATGACCCGTGATGTGAATTTCGTGCTCGACAGGCTGTCACCAAAGCTCAGCCTGTTCACCGGTGGATCCGGGCAGGCGTTCAAATTCGCTCCCCTGATCGGAGACTCCCTCGCCCGCCTGGCCAGCAACGCATCACCGTCCGTTGACCTCTCCTGCTGGAGTCACCAACGCACGGCTGTTTGTTCTTGAACACGGCTATTTGACCCAAGAACAGTTGTTTGTTGCCCCATCCGAGCTGGTCTGCTGATCCCCCTCGCGTCTGACGTTTCTCCTGCATCTGCATCGATGTCTGAATCGCCCAACCCCATCCGCCCCTGGTGGCAGCAACCACCCCTTTGGATCGGCGCGGTTCCACTGCTGCTTTTTCTGCTGTTGTCAGCGGTAGACCTCGATGCAGCCAAACAATTCACCCAAGAAGGGCAAACCCTGGTCAGCACCCTGCTGGGGGGCACCTGGCAATGGATGGTGGTTGCGCTGTTCCTGATTGCCGTTGTTCTGGCTGTCAGCCCCGTTGGAGGCTTGCGCCTCGGGGGCCCGGATGCGAAGCCGAACCTCAAATTTTTCGATTGGTGTTCCGTTCTGATCTGCACGCTGCTCGCCGGCGGCGGCGTGTTTTGGTCCGCTGCTGAACCGTTGTTCCACTACCTCACGCCGTCGCCGGTGTTCGCCGATGTGACGGGGAAGAGTCCAGCAGCCGTGGATCCTGCTCTGGCCGTGAGTTTTCTCCACTGGGGCTTTCTGGCGTGGGCGCTTGTCGCCACAACCACCACAATCACCTTTTCAATTCGGGCACAACGCGGAGAACCACTGCGCCCCCGCTCACTGCTGGTGAGCATCCTTCCAAGAGCGTGGGTGGATGGAGCGATCGGCGACCTGGCCGATGGACTGTCGGTGGTGGCAGCGGTCGCCGGAACCGTTGGTCCGCTTGGCTTTTTGTCACTGCAACTCAGTGATGCAGCAGGACAACTGCCTTGGCTCAGTGACAGTGCAGGGTTGCAATCGTTGGTGGTTGTGCTTCTCACAGCCGTGTTCGCCACCTCAACCGTGAGCGGCATTCAAAAGGGGATCAAGTGGCTGTCTGAACTGAATGTATGGCTCACGATCATCCTGGCGAGCGGTCTGTTACTGCTGGGCCCCGGGGTGTGGCTCATCGGGCATTTCTTCAGTGGCATGGTCACTTACCTGGTCCATCTGCCGCAGATGGCTCTGCTGCCCAGGAATGCAGACACAGGCAGCTGGCTGAATTGGTGGACCGTGTTCTTCTGGGGCTGGTTCCTTGGCTATGCCCCGTTGATGGGGTTGTTCACCGCTGGGGTGAGTCGCGGCCGCAGCATCCGGGAACTGGTTTTGGCCGTTGGGATCCTTTGCCCTTTGGTCACCAACGTCTGGTTCACGCTGGTGGGAGGTACAGGAATGTTCCTGGATCTCAAGGGTGCACCGATCACGGATGCGCTCGCCCAACAGGGAATCAATGCCGCGGCGGCAACGTTTCTGACAATCCTCAATCAACTGCCGCTGTCAGGAGTTCTGATCCCGATCGGACTGGTGCTTGTGGTGCTGTTCATGTGCACCAGTGCCGATTCGATGAGCTACGCCGCGGCCATGGTGGTGAGTGGGCGAGATGAGCCCCCTGCCCCGCTAAGGCTGTTCTGGGCTCTGATGATCGGCAGCCTGACCCTCGCGTTGCTGCGCATTGGCAGCGGCCTGGGCGACAGCACCTCGATCAACGCACTGCAGGCTTTCATCGTGATCACAGCCGTACCGGTCACACCGATGATTCTGAGCACGCTTTGGATGGCGCCGCGGCTCGCATGGCTGGAACATCGGCGTTTGGGAAACGCGTCACAAACCCGACAATTGTAGGGTTGTCACCAACACAGATTGAATTCATTGTGTAGGGTGAATTCAACCATTAAGAGGCGTCATTGGCTCCCATAACAACTGGGATTCAAGAGAGAAAATCACAAGAAAACTTTGCCATTGGCGAGAAAAGATTCAATTATATCCACAATATTGGCAACACCTACAGAACTTATCCCCTATCAAACGATCCCAATAATCCTCTTTCCCAAAGGCTCAGCAACTTCGTACCTTTCGGGCATCCTGCTGGATGCCCCTGCTGCCGAACACTCCCAGACGAGAATGGTTTAAATGTTGGCGAACTTCTGATTGGGAGTGAATCAGATGATGCATTATTTGCCGGGCCAGCAGAGAGCAACCAAACCCTTGCCGATTACCTGCGCTCAGGCTTCTGGACCGATCGATTTTCCAGCGCCCGCAAGTTCAACCTCAGCAACAGCGGAACTTACGCCAAAAATGGCGTCATCACCTACAACACCACAAGCAATCTTTTCGACTCCGACGGCCTCTCTTCAGCGCGTCAACATTTAGTTACCGAAGCATTCAAGCTTTTCGAAGAAGTACTGGGGATTGACTTTCAGTCGACGTCTGATGTCGATGCAGATTTTCGCTTTGGAGATAAAAACAGTGGCGCGTACGCATCAACAACCCGGCTTGGCGGAGCTATCAATTACGTCAACATCAATATTAACTCCGGCTGGCATGGAAGCCAAAGCGGGTTTGGCAATTACACCTTTCAAACGATCCTTCATGAGATCGGCCATGGCCTAGGGCTAGGCCACCAAGGCAATTACAACGGCTCCGCCAATTATTCCAGCGACGCCAAATACGCCAATGATTCATGGCAAAGCACCATGATGTCGTATTTCGATCAGAGCGAAAATACATCAATTACAGCAACAAAAGCCTATCTCAGCTCGCCCATGTCGGTGGACTGGATTGCGCTCGACGATATGTATGCGGGCTACGGATATGGCATCAACAATGCCTTCACGGGGGATACAACCTATGGCTTCAATACGAATATCGCAGATTCAACCAGTGATATTTTTGCCAAATTCAAAGACTACGCCAACGCAACCGCTTTTACGCTGATCGACGGATCTGGCATCGACACATTGGATGTTGGCGGATTCAGCGACAACCAATCCATTGATCTTCGAGCCACAGAAAAAGCGTCATCCAGTCTTTACCCCTCCAACATTGGGAATTTCATCGGCAACCTCACCATTGCCGCCGGAACAGTTATTGAAAACGCCGTTGGTGGAACTGGCAACGACAGCCTCCGAGGCAATTCAGCAAACAACAGCCTGGAAGGAGGCAACGGGAATGACAGCCTCAATGGTGATTCTGGGAACGACACCCTGCTCGGTGGGGCTGGAGATGACACCTATGTGGTGGATTCAACCAGTGATGTGGTTACCGAATCGAGCGGTGCCGGCACCGATCTGATCCAAAGCTCCGTTAATTACACCACCAGCAACAACGTAGAAAACATCACGCTGACGGGTTCAGGCGATATCAACGCGATCGGGAACAGCCTCGCCAACACACTCACAGGGAACAGCGGCAACAACTCCATTGATGGAAGCAGCGGCAACGACATGATGGCCGGTGGCAGCGGTGATGACACCTATGTGGTGGATTCCGCCAGTGATCAGATCAACGAATCCAGCAATCAAGGCACCGATCTCGTTCAAAGCTCCGTCAACTTCACCATCGCCAATCACCTGAAGCCGATCAGCCTCACCGGCGGATCGGCACTCACAGCCACCGGCAATTCCCTCAACAACACCCTCACCGGCAATGCCGCTGCCAGCACCCTCGCTGGAGCCGCCGGGGATGACACCTATGTCATCTCCGATGCCAACAACGTCATCAACGAATCCAGCGGCGAAGGCACCGATCTTGTTCAAAGCTCCATCAGCTTCACCCTCGGGAATCATCTGGAGCAGATCACCCTCACCGGCGGATCGGCACTCACCGCCACCGGCAACTCGCTCAACAACACCCTCACCGGCAATGCCGCTGCCAGCACCCTCGCTGGAGCCGCCGGGGATGACACCTATGTCATCTCCGATGCCAACAACGTCATCAACGAATCCAGCGGCGAAGGCACCGATCTCGTTCAAAGCTCCATCAGCTTCACCCTCGGGAATCATCTGGAGCAGATCACCCTCACCGGATCCAGCAACCTCAACGCCACTGGCAATTCCCTCGCCAACACACTGATCGGAAACAGCGGCGCCAACCGCCTGATCGGAGGGGCTGACAACGACACCTTGACCGGCGGCACCGGTGCCGATCAATTCCAGCTCGGCGCGGGATCCGATCGCGTCACCGACTTCAGCATCCCCCAGGGCGACCGTGTTGGCATCGAAACCGGCCAGGATTACTCGATCACCCAGGCCGGGAGTGATGCGCTGATCAGCGTCGCGTCCGTGGGATCGATTCTGCTGCTGGGCCTCAACGCTGGAGACCACGATGAGGAGACGCTGATTGTGCGGACCGATGGGTCAGGCAACCCCGCATCACCAGCTCCTGCTCCAGCACCAGCTCCCGCTCCTGC
>QCSN01000063.1 GCA_003211515.1 Synechococcus sp. AG-670-F04 | reverse complement strand
TATTGAAACCTGTCGATTCATTAGAACCTCGCTCAATTTCGGTGATGGAACATTATGTGGCAAGCAGTAGACATCTTTGCTTGTTTTATAAAATCTGGCTGTGATAAGTCCCAAGAGGTTCTTGAGCCATTATCACTGATATATCTCAATCTAAATTGTGAGCAATCCACTTCGCTCTTGTGTCCTTCATAGGTTGTTGTAAAAACAACATAGGGATAATTAATTGATTTGATATGTAGATAAATGCATCCACCATCTTCATCACATGCTGTTCTGCACGAACCTTTCTCACACTCATCTGCAAAAGCAGTAGTAGCAAAGAAGAGAGAAGGGAGGGCAGCCAAGAATGGGATCAATGTTTTCATTCCTTTCATCACCTCAACTATTTTGTTCACGAATCTAATCTGGAATTCCAATTCTGGCACTTGATTGAGTACCCATCAGCCAATGGCGGGGGTTTTAGTCAATCCTCTTCCAACCGTGCGATCAAGTCAGCAACTGCCATCCTCACTAACTTGGTCATTCGAACGTTCTTATCAGCCGACAATGCCCGTAATTTTGCGTGCATACGTTCAGACATATCAACGGTGAATCTGACCCGTGGTTCACGGCTTTTGGGTTTCTTCTTCAGGCTTTCGATCGTTCCTAGATCCTCGTCAAATGGATCAACCGGATCCGAATCAACCTTGTCTGGTTCAGGTTTTGCTGGTTTCTTCGCAGCAGCAGCGGGTTTGGCAGCCTTCTGAAAACCGTTGTCTTTCTTGCCGAGAAATTCCAATTCCTCAGCCGACATCATCGGCTTGCGCTTCTCAGCCATTTGGGAAGACCTCACTGAATAAACGGTTGAATTCATTTCCGGCTTCCAGCCCTGGCCCGGTCTTCGCATTGAGGACGCTGGTGGCCTGGCCGAACGCATCAGCCACGATCTGCCGTTGTGTGATCGCTGTATCCAGCAACGGGATGCCCTCAAGCTGCATCAACACCGAACGGGCCTCCTGTAAGAGCTTTGTTCCACGCGTTGCCCGGCTGATGAACAACCGCGCATCAGGGAGGCCCCCGCGGATCCGCCTGGCCTGTTGAACCAACCGGACTGCATCAACAGCAGATCGAACATCCGCACCGGAGGGCTGAACCGGAATCAAGGCCATATCAGCAAGGAGCAGAACGGCCCTGGTCGCATCAGAGAGGCCTGCAGGGCCGTCCACCACGACCACATCAGCCGTTTCGGCGACTGCCGGGAGTTGCTCCAGAACAACGTCTGAATCGGCGGCAAGGAACGTGTGTTCGATTCCCAGATCTGATGCCTGCAACCAGAAAGAGCTGGTGCCTTGTGGATCAAGGTCCACGAGATGCACCGATTTGCCATGCTTCAGCTGGAACCTATGCGCGAGATGCACTGCGGTGGTTGACTTTCCAGCGCCTCCCTTCTGATTTAGTGAGCCGATAATCACTGAAGAATTGCAGGCGGAAAGTTCAGCAAATAGTTGCTGAACCAAGCCATCGACGGTTACGCCTTTAGTCCATCCCCGGTGCAACACCGTGACGCCTTTTAAAACCTGATTCCGATGGAGCGAGGGTTTATTTGGCTATTTCCCCTCGCATCTGTTGGGACATTTGATCAGCGCTCAGTTGAGTGAGACGATGGCGGATCAGATCGGCCCACCCGAGGAGCATGTGACGGCTGGTGATGTTCGGCCCTTGTTGGACTGGCTCAGAATTCATGTGCATCCAATCGGCAGAAGCCTCAATGCTGAAAGTCTTGTTCAGCGTGTGTGTGACGCTCCACTCAACAGTGCAGCGTTCTTGCGTTATTTGGGATCGAAACTTGAAGCCCTTGCCATTGCTCCCGAGCCCGTCAGGGTTGAAGCAGTAAGGGGCCTGCGATAGCGGGAATCCCGAAACGCTCCCGAAGCTCCTGGACGGGTTGGTCAGCGACAGCCCAAAAATCCAGATCTTTAATGAGGTTGGTGTTGCAGGCAAGCCCACGTTCATACCCTTCGAAAACTTCTTCTGGTATGAAAGCTCCAGTGGTTGGAGGAATAATGTCTCCGACAGTGGTGAAAGCTTTTCCAAGATGAAAATCCAGGATCACTTCCATCAGTGATTCGAATCCGAATCCGTCAGGGAATAGACCCGCTGTGAATGCTGAGACATCCATTTCACCCTTGGTGTCTGTATTGAAACCTCCTAGGATATGACAACAGTCATGATTCACCAGAAGCTCAGGACTGCTTTTCTTTTCGCCGGGCAGAGGCCACTTTCTGTCGCGATACCAATGAAAGATCGTGTGTCCAAGGCTGCCTTCCGGATAGGTTTCCAGCGCTTGATATTTGGATGCAAGAATAGGGTCGCCGAGAGATTGATGTATAACAGCGGCTATCCCTTTGACAACTTTTGGTGCTGAATCAAGGCTTAGAAAATCAGTCAGGGCACGACGTGTGTAATCAAACAGTAAGCGTTTAAGATGGTTGTCTCTAACCTGATGTAGATCCTTCAGGGTGTTCAGGCTGACCTGAAGATATTCAGCAAACTCATCGATGAGAGCAACCATCTTGGGGTCCACGCGCATGTCGGCGTAGGGCATCAAGACCAGAATCTGGATCAATTGCTCCCGTTTTGTCTGATCTGGAAGGAGGGCCGGATAGGCAGGTGGATGCAAAATCTCGAGCTCAGAGATGTCGACATCGGAATGCAGAACATGCTTCTGAATCGCCTGCATCATTTCCAGGGTGATGGGCTCCAATGGTGCGATGCCGCCGAAACTGCCCACCTCATTCATGGCTTGGAGGAACACCCGGGCCTCTGCGGCGCTCCAGATCGGCAAATTTTTCATTCTTCGCGTCTCAATTCCTGCTGCTCGCTAGCACGGGCGATGTCTGCTGTGCTGTCCAAACATGCCTCCTACTCGTAGGATCCCGGCGCTGTCCACCGCCTTGCCATGCTGCGGCTTGGCTCGAAGGTAAAAATACAAGAACATGATATTGATCGATATGGAAGAACAGTCGCAGAAGTGTTCAAGCAAAATGGTAAGAAGAATATCGGATTGATGATGGTTAGGAAAGGGTATGCTGAAATCTATGAAAAGTATGCCTTTCAATGTGATGGAGATAAATTGATAAAGTTTCAGAATATTGCTCGTAAGAAGAGGAAAGGTCTTTGGAATGATTTAGATGATACACCTTTTGAAGTGGATGATGTTGATGTTCCTCTGCTCCCTGAGCCTCCTCAAGCTGTCAACGAAATTCAGGACCCTATCATTGTTATTCAAGTGCCAAGCGGCACAACTGAGGTTATGCCAGTTGCCAATAGCCAAGAGATTATCAGTGATCCTCAATTAGTTATTGAAGATGAATTAGATGATGTGAATAACCAGCAGTAGATGGATAGCTTTAAAGCTGACTTGATTGTGGCTCCTCCGATGATTTGTGATAGCACTATTGAGACTATTGATGGATCTGAGCTTGCAGATGAAGGCGATTAAGAAATGATCGAAGAGGTTGAGGCTTGGCCCCCACTGTATACAGGCTCACGAGACATTACTTGTTCTAGGCTCAGTATTAGGAGAGAGGCTATGAAGTGGTTGCAGCAAGGGCATCGATATTTGGATGCTGATTATGATGGCGTCCCGTGTGAATCTTTGTCCAGTTATTCCGTTTCTCCCACTTGCGGCGCTTGTCCACCGATGCCAATGCCTTTTCGGGGCTCATGCCAAAGGACTCAGCAAGGCGCTGGGCGTTGTTGGCAACAGCCTGTCGAGAGGCATTAGTCTAGGCCTGACGGGCGTTTGCAAGTTGGGTTGACGAGATGAGGTCGCCGCGATAGTGCAGCTTCCTGATTCGCTTTGAAGCTGAAGTCATCTACTGAGTTTCTGCGGTTTCCTCCCCGTCAGACTCAGGCGTTACACGACAGCTCGGGGAAAGCCGCTTCGACCCCACGGACGAAGAATTGAAGTGACCGACCTCTGAATCTGTTTTGTTGATACAAGTGTTGTAAAAGTGCCAATTCCTGTCAACTAGTGCCGGGAAAGACGTGCCAAAACCATCCGCTGACCCATGGCCTTTTGGCACCGCTTTGGCACGCCTGCGCGGAAGCAATAAAAAACCGCCCCTTGCGGAGCGGTATAAACGTCAGTTGGGAACTGACGTCTTAACGCATCGGGGAGACAGGATTTGAACCTGCGGCATCTTGCTCCCAAAGCAGCATGACTCTCTAGTTGCAGACTGGGTTTTTCCAGTCGTAGCCTATGTTTTAGCAGTGCTTTTGCGTCATGAGCTGTCAGCAGGTGACACCAGCTTCTTGACGCTCACCACACGCTCACCACACAATAGAGATAGCAACATGCCTCTGTTGTTGTGGGGGTTCTTCGCAATACCGAGCCCTGGGTCAAGCCTTTTCGTGACCAAGTACGCGCCTCAACCGCGCCTGATTGGTGGGTGCTTAATAGCCGTGGCCGGATGCGCCTACAGGTCAAAGGACTTGGCAGTGTTGCCCTTCCTTATCCATGGACCCTTGAGGGTTCCACGCAAGCCCTGCCCCGTATTCAGCAAATTTTCAAACGCTATGCAGGTGCTCAAATCACACTGGCTGCTGCTGCACAAAACGCCGACACCGCCAGCAGTCACCAAAAACTTGACTTCAATGCGTTGTTTGAGAAATACCGCGCCTTCGTTCCCAACGCTGGCGACACCACTTGGAAGACGTTTTACCTGCCAGTTCTGAAAAATCTGCGTGCTTGCTTTGAAGGCAAGACCCCGCGTGATGGTGAAGCATTGGCGATGGAGTGCCTCAAGCAATGGGAACAAGGTTCACGGATGCGTCAGACCTCCCGTCAGAAGCTTTATGGCTTTCTGAACTGGGCTGTGAGAAGGGGCTACCTCAAGAGCATTTACCTCCCTCCTGCAACGCTTCCAGAAACGTTGAAACCAAAGCGGATTGGATACCCCCTCAGCGATTCGCAAATCCTTCAGTTGCTCGACAACCTGCCCGAAGGTGAAACGCATTACCGCTGGCGGTTCGCCATTCAGCTCTGCGCCGTCTACGGGTTACGTCCTGAGGAATTGCGGCACCTCGTCATCAAAGACGGCGTAAGCGGACCGGAATTGTGGACCATCTACCAAAAATCAATGGGTGGCACTAAAGGAGCCAAAACAGAACCCCGCAGGCTTCACCCCCTCTTCCTGCGTGATGGTGATGGCACCGCCATTGACTGGAAGTTGCAGGCCCGCCTTCAGTTAGGCGAAAAACTGCCGCCCTTAAACCGCGATGGTGACGGCGGGCAAGCCCTCAACCAATACCTCCGCCGTCGCAAGTTTTGGATGGCACTAAGGGGCGAGGTAGAACGCTTAGGCGAACAACTCACGCCTTATTCCTTCCGCCATCGCTATGCCAAGCACATGCACGCCTCGAACGTGCCAATCGCCAACATCAGCGAGGCAATGGGGCATACCATTGAGGTACATCTGAAGAGCTACGCGCGGTTTAAACCCAATGCCACCGCAGACATCGTTGCGGCAGTCAACATCTGATTACTTCTGTCCGTAGACTTCGACTAATTCAGCGATTTAAAAATCAGCAAAGAGGAAGGCCGCCTTTGCCGATGGAAAGATGGGCCTAGCGCAACGTTTGCGCATAGTTAACCTCTTGGCTGATCAGCAGTTGAGAGAAAAGCCCATCTACGACTGCAACATAAGAACGCTCAATTGGAGACCCAACGTCAGCGCCAGAACTATCCTTCTGCATTCCATTAAAAGATGCAGCAACGCAAGCAAAATCCCGGCTTCAAAGTCCAAAACCGAGGTTACTAATTCAATTCACTTATATATCTATCTTCGATCCTTCTAAAATCACAGCTATCCCTGCCTGAGATCATCGGCCCGGATGCCATAACAGTCGTTATAGGTTCATCCAACGCCGAGAAGGCCGACCCCATTGATAGCTGAAAGCAATACAATATCCGTCAGGGGAAAACAGTGCGCTCTTGTGAGTGGCTTATCCATCTCTTGGCAGAACAATTCAAACCTCAAGACGCTGTGAGCAAGATCACAAGTTGCTGTGAGCCAGATTAATGAGAGTTGGCTGAGAACCGGCGATGTTTTGTTTACGGAGGGCGACCTCCATAACTTCACTCAACACAATGAACAACACGGAACTAAGCCTTGATCAATTGAGGATTCTCGCTGGTGGTGTTCAGATGGGACCTGACGGAAAAGGTTGCACCGAACGTGACTTTTTTCTCTTGGGAGACATTTTTAAGGACATCAAATGGCCAATGCCTCAGCTCTTTAAAGATGAGTCATCTCTTAATGCTAATGATCCTCAACGACCCAAATAGCCTTAGTTATTTAGCCAATCTTTTTTCACAACTTATTTCATTCTTTTAATCATGAACCACTTTACTGAAGCCGAACTGACTATTGATGAGCTGGCCACTCTTGCCGGAGGTAAAAGCGAGAAAAGTCTTGGAGATATTGCCGGCAAAGTATACGATGATGCTAAAAATATAGCCGTATTTTATGGCAAATGGGCAGGAGGAATAGCGGCAGGCAAGAGCTGGGATCGCGCTGCTTACGATGCAGGAAAAGAGGCAGGTATATAAGGCATGAATGGTGATGAATGAAAATTTATTGATATATTCAAATGATTTTTTCTGTTAAAAGCAACCTATGCCCGTCAGCAATGGCGGGTTTTGTTATTTGCTTGTAGCCTTTCATCCAAATAGGGTAATGATCAGCATGCACGATCCCCCGCATAGGTGATGGAATCTGATAGTTAATCAGAGATGGTGTGTTCATGGAGGGAATGACCTCCACACACCCAATCAATCAAATGAAACTCTTCAACGTAATCGCTGCTGCTGTTATCGGTGGTCTCAATTTAGTAATACCTTCTGCAGCTTCGGCTGATTCCTATATCCGACATAACTCCAGTGTTTGCGCTCCGGGTTATATGGTTTGGGGAAGTAAGTGTGTATCAAGAAATTGAACCGACGAATTCTTTGTCGGGAAGCCTGATGCCATTACAGGGCGGCTGAAAGCCATACGAAACCCCAAGGGAAAAGCAGGGGGCTTTTGTGATTGTCGATCGATTTCCCGACAAAACAACTCACACAATTAACCCCGTCAGCAATGGTGAAGGTTGTTTGTGGAGGGGAACCTGGCGACTAACCCTTCTTGATGAATAAACCAGCCCTAAGCCGTGACAACACTTTTGGCAGTACATGAATACTAGCTTAGATGGGTGGTATGCCTTCAGGATCTATTGGTAAGTTTAAAAATTCAGCTCCAAGTCATCAGCTTGCTAATGTTTCAGTAACAGAGATTTGTATTGCTGGATCGATGGCTTTAAAGCTTCTTGAAAACGGCATGCCATTCAAGGTTCGCACAAATTTAAAAGGCTTTAAAAAGTATGTGGCGAAACGAGGCCTTATCCAGAACAAAGGGGTCTACTTGGACATGTCCAACGATAATCCTCTAGAAGATATATTTGGCTTGGGTGACCATACACTTTTGTCGGCAAAAAATTCTTTAAACGAACCGCTATCTTCTCGTTCATTTGTTAATTACTGGATTGCAGCTCCTCAGGCAAGTACTGACTTCTGGGCCATGGCTGGATGGGACGGTGACGATTTTATTCAAGGCACAGATGCAGCAGAGAATGAGATTCATGGTTTTGGTGGTGACGATTACCTGCATGGATCCGCCAACCACAATGATAATTTGTTAGGTGGTGATGGTAACGATAAAATTTATAGCTACAAGGGTGATGACTTGCTCTTCGGAGATGATGGATCTGATGTTTTAAGTGGTGGCCAAGGAGACGATTCCTTGTCTGGAGGTGATGGTAAAGATAGCCTCTACGGTGCCAAAGGTGACGACACTCTTATAGGAGGAGATGGAGATGACCTTTTGATGGGCGGCCCAGGAATTAACAACTTATCGGGAGGTAGAGGTGCAGATCGTTTCGGTTTACTAAAAGATGCAGACCACAACATCATCGATTTCGATCCATCTGAAGGCGATCGACTTCTGATGCGGAGTAAGGATATGGCCAATCTTAGAATTTTACCGAAGGGTTCCGGCTTTATTCTTGATCTTGGCAAGAGAGGAAACACCACAATATCAATGGAAGGTACAGCCATCACTGCTGACGATATTGTCGACGCGATTATCTTGCGTTGATAATTTCTATTATGCTAATTAATATTAGCCTCCGAGCACAGTCAAACTAATCTTCTTCGGTAGCTATTTATCCCTGTCATCCGGTTTGATCTTTGTTCCCGTTCGATTCGGGAAACCTGAAGAGCGGCGTTGATATATCGCTATCGATCTCCCGACAAAACAATTCACACGGTTACCAGCCCCGCCAAGTGCGGGGTTTTTTATTGCCCTATTGCAATTCACCCAAATAGGGGAGC
>QCSN01000062.1 GCA_003211515.1 Synechococcus sp. AG-670-F04 | reverse complement strand
CCCGTTTCGCGATGCTTGATCAAAATAGACATATTACAGTTCAAATAAATAGGCATTGATTTCGGATGAAGGTACGCTCCTCTTCGCGATTGGAAAGTCCGTGAGTTTTCTGTCGACTCCAACCGCGGCTTGAAGTGCCTTGAAGGTTGCTTTGGTTGGCCCTGGATATCAAGTACTTCTTGGAGGTAAGGGGGTAAAAGCAGGCAAATAATTTAAGATCCTTGATGTTAATAAGTCTGGACGGATCAATGGCTTCTCCAAGTGGTTGAACAGTGGCGTGCTGTTCAACGGGGTTGGGAGAGTGTGTTTGGTGATCTTGTTTAGGTGGATGGCGTCGTTGGTCTGAATTCTGACCGTGATGTTGATGTTGATGTTGATGTTGATGTTGATGTTGATATTGATGTTGATGGATTCCTGGACGATCGAAAGGCTTATCAGTCCTGGTGGATGACGAAGCGGTGACCTGGCGCTCTCCATCGGGGCAGGCTCTCTCGTTTATGAGTTTGAAGCTTTGGGATGCCATGAAGGCGATCCACGTTGAAGACGGTTTTGAGGAGCTTCTGCACTCGGTGGGTCGAAAACAGAATCGATTCAGGGGTCTAGATCCTGACCTTGATGGAGAGGTCACCAGCAGTCGACATGGATCAAGGGCATCAAAGCTCTGTTCGCTGGCTGGGATGCGCAGGTTCGTGGATTTCTGCTTGGTGGCTGGGTTGGTGGATTTCAGGCTGCATCGGTTGGAGATGATCCGTCGGACGCTCAGCTGATTGATGCGGTGAGCACGGCTGATCGCTTTGCTCTGATGAACAACCTCAAGGATCGGAATCAACGGCGGATGTTTCATGAGGTCGCCTTTCGTAACGTACGAATAGGCTCATGGCTGGCCCTTTTTTCTTGATGTGCCTGCATAATCTATAAAGCTCTTCTATTGGTCATTATGGATATGCCACTGTTTCCTGGTACTACCGATGACACGAATGGTGATGGATTGATTGATGGATCTAAGTTTTATCGGTTGGTAACGGACCAAGGTTCAGTTGCCTTAAAAACGTGGAGAGGTTCCTCTTTTGAGGTTGTTTCGTCTCGCTCTTGGACGCCGCTCAAGTCTGTCAGTCTCGGTTCTGGTTATCGCATTTTACTTGAAGGTCAGGGTCGACGTACAGGTTCTTATCAAGTTTTGGATGTTAATGAAGCTGGACGAATTAATCGTAAAAGTGATTGGATCTCTCTCGATCAATCATTGGCAGATGGTTGGGAAGATGAATTTGGTGACCTGATTCAGGTTGATGGTGAGATTGGCCCAGCATCAGACGGCGATAGTGATGGATTTTTAGATGGCCATCGCCGCTATCAGATTTATCTGGATGGGATATCTGTGCCGCTTTCTAATAAAAAGGGAGTTTTTCAATCAAAGAAAACTGCTAAAGGGTGGGAAGCACTGAAGGCTGTCTCAGTGGAGGATGGCTTTGAGGTTCTTGTTGGCTCAGTTGGTCGAGCCAAACCCCGTTTTCGTGTGTTGGATGTTGATCTCGATGGCGTAATTCAAGGGCGTAGCCGTTGGTTTTCGGGTCCAAAGGCATTGTTTGCTGGATGGAATACGCAGTTTCGTACTCTTTTGCTTGGTAAGGGGTCGAGGGGGGGAGTAGAAGCCGCGTCGACGGGTGGAGGCAGCCCTGTTGGCGAACTGATCTATACCGCCACAGCAGATGATTCTTCGACAGTGACGTATGCGTTGAAGGATGAAGGACAAGGCTTTGATGGTGTTTTGACTGTCGATCAAGACAGCGGTGAGGTGCGCCTCGTGGTCGAGAAATTGAAGGATATTCCCAAGGATATTTCCTTCAAATTGATAATAACTGATATAGCTGGGAACAGCAGTGAATGGCCAGTAACCGTCAAATTGAATCCTAGGGAGAAGATTGAAAATGACGAAAAGGGTGTTGTAGCTGGTACTGAAGGTGGGATTAGTGCAATGAGTGTTGACCCGTCGGACCTGAATGGTCAAGCCACTTTGTCCACAGATTTATCAGAAGAATCGAATTCGAACGATAATGATTCGTCAGACAAGACAGATGACCGGCCCACCAATGGTGGCGGAGAGGAGATCCTGGTTTCAATGGACGAGACAAGCGATATAAAAGCAGACAATGAACTCAACATCAATGAAGAGACTCCAAACGCTATTGTTTCCGAACCAGATGTAAGCGATCCAGACAAAAGCAACGACGAAGATTCAACCAATAACCCAAATCCGAACGAAGAGAGTACCAACGCTGTTGTTTCCGAACCAGATTCAAGCGATCCAGACAAAAGCAATGACGAAGAACCAACCAATAACAGCAGTCTTGAAATAGCACCAGAAGAGGAGCCCAGCGACCAGCAACAACTATCAACACCAGTCTTGCTTAACGATTCAGACAGTGGAATCTCGCAGACAGATGGTGTCACCTACATCAACACACCAACCCTGATCGGAACTTCCGCGGCGAATGCAACGGTTGAATTGAAAACAGACGAAGGTCTACTACTGGGAATAACGACAGCAGACAGTGAAGGCAACTGGTCATTCACCATTCAAAGTGGTGAGGCTCTTAACGATGGCAGCCATTCCATTACGGCACTAGTCATTGCCGAAGACGGTGCAGCATTACAAAGCTCAGCGGCATTAAAGCTGACTGTTGATACTCAAGCACCAGAGCTGACGTCGAACAGCTCTGCGGAAGCCGAAATCCTGGTAGCGCAAGGAACACTCGATCAAAACAACGACGGACTTGTCGACGGCACCAATCAATCTCAGATCCTGCATGAGGGAGCAGGACTTTTAATTGCAAATGCGGACGGAGGCAACAAGGGAAATTCAGATAATAAAAATTGGGGATATCAAATTTTGAAAGCGATAGCGACTGAAACAGGATATGATCTTCTAATTAAAGGAACAGGGAGACAACTCTCTGGAAAGTTCAGCATATGGAGCACAGATAAAAACGGCTTGATCTCACAAAAAGAACAGTGGAAATCGGCAGAGGATGCATTGGTCTACGGTTGGGAAGAGAAATTTGGGGATATGATTAAAGCTGACGGTGTCATCACACCAGCAAAGAGAAATACATTTTTTGTATCTCTCGATGGGGACGACAGCAATCCTGGAACGCTTGAGGCGCCATTTAAAACGATCAAAATGGGTGTACGTCATTTAGGGCAAACACGCAATATTCCAGGGGGATCATTAACAATCCGCGGAGGAACATATCGGCTGCCGATCGGCGAGAAATGGGCGCAACCAGACAACAAAGAAAATTCGACAATTTCTATATCTGGTTACCATGGCCAAAAGGATCAACCGATAAGAATCCAAAGTTATCAAGATGAAGAGGTGATTATCACTGGCGCCCATCCAGTGACATCGAGGTGGGTGAAGCATGATGACAATATTTGGAAAACTCAAATTAATTACCTTCCCTCTCAATTATTTCTTGACGGAAAAATGTTGACGGGAGCACGTTGGCCGAATATCAATAAGGACTGGGATCAACCCGATAATTCCAATGCGAACAATCCAACACCAGGTAGTTATTGGCACCCCAATAGCTTTGCCTCGAGCTCCACTGAACTGCCCACGGTTGCATTGGATGGTGCTGTCGTTGTACCACACACACCTGATGGTGGAAACTCTATTCAAGTAATAGAAAAGAAGGAAGAAGGATCATCCAGCATCACTCTATCAACAGGAAACAACATTCCTGCGGACTTACGGCATCAAAACATGCCGGGACACTATTACCTGACCAATCACCTCAACCTTCTAGACCGACCAGGGGAATGGCACCTGCAACAGAAGCATGACCTTATAAATGTCAAAATGTCCTATGGGATGGACGTCATCTTGAAAAGAAAACCAAGCATCCTATACGCATGGATGCCGGATGGAAGTGATCCCAACACAAGAAATATTGAAGCAAGAGCGTTTAGCCATTCCCCTAACTTAGCTGCTGAAAATAATTTACTCAAAGTGGAGGGCTCGTCAAACCTTGTGTTTGATGGAATAAACTTTGAAGTCGGGGAAATTGATCTGAATGGAGTCAATGATACAACCATTTCAAATTCCAAGCTTCTCTATTCTGGGCATCATTCCCATATGTTGGTCGATGCTTGGACCGGAGAACATTTTAGGTATGGGCATGGAGGGTACGTTAACAATCAAACCAATAACATGGCTTATGGTGGCGATAAGGGTCTTGCAAGAGGATATGGCATTGAGAAAGATCGCAACTTAACGATACGCGATAGCGAAGTTGCCTATACCTACGGAGGAAACTTCCTAACTTGGGGAAAAGGAGTCTCCGGCAATACAGTTGACAACGTCTATTTTCATAATAAACCGGCTGGATTCAGTGCCTTTGAAATTGGCCGTGATTCCGCTAATAACAAAGTTAGACGAGTTGAATATCATACATTCGGGTACGGAGGTGTTGGAAGAATTGGTAATCAAATTTGGAGAACACAGGAATATGGTGGTGATAATTATCCAACCTCAGTGATTGAACTCTCGCGAGTATATAACCCATTCTTCCATGGAGATGATGCCGGTTTTCAAATCAATCAGGCGCAGGTTTACAACCTGGTCGTAAGACAGAACTGGACACATGACCTGCCAGGGCGAAATGGAATTCGTTTTGACGGATCACCCTCAGGATTTGGAGGGACAGCACATCACAACGTGAGCTTTAACAATCGTCGTGGTTTCCGCTTAAAAGGGGATTATCACACCATTCTCAATAATCTTGCCTTCAACAATGCAAGGCAAGACGTCCGCGTGACGCCTGACAAATTCTATGGCTGGAGACCCGGGACAAATTGTGCACCAACCCAGAAAATGAAGCAAAACGGCGAGTGGTTTTGCAAGCAAATAGGAGCTCCCATTGCTGGTCATGCGAATTCTATAATTCACAACAACGCCGGAGACAAAGATACTGGTATTCCAGTGAAGAACCCAGCCAACAGCACTGGAAACTCAATGGGAACAAAATTGCGCAATGGTCGATTTATCATAGACGAATTACGCGATATTAATAACTTTGATTTTCGGCCAAGAGAGGGTTCTTCCTTGATTGACAGAGGAACACATAAACCTGGTTTTACGGATGGCTTTAATGGATCTGCCCCTGACATTGGTGCCTACGAATACGGCGATGATAATTACTGGATCCCGGGCTATCAGGCGAACAAAGCTAGAACTCCCATCCCAAACAATGGAGCCTACAATGCAAAGATTGATACGGACCTAATCTGGCTGGAAGGGCGTCATGGTGAATCAAGCAATGTTTATTTCGGCTCTAATCCATCAGATCTTAAATTTCAAGGAAATCAGATTAACAATATCTTTACTCCGAAAGAGCAATTAATAGCTGGCCAAACTTATTATTGGCGCATTGATACGGTCACTGAAAAAGGAACGATTCCTGGTGATGTCTGGATGTTCGCACCCGTGAACCCTGAAGCACCTGAGCCGCCTGACGCGCCATTGTTGGATCAGGAATCCGATACTGGCGCCTCAAACTCAGACCGCAGCACAAGCACCAATACTCCAACGTTTTCAGGTGAAGGAACTGCCGGCGAAACAGTGGAGTTGTTCCAGAATTCTGTCTCGCTGGGAACATCCGAGATTGGTCTTGATGGCCAATGGACTTACACCATTCCAGCAGAATTGGTAATGCAGGATGGCATACACACCATCACCGCCAAAACATCGATGACTGGTGTTTCTTCTGCTATGTCGAAACCGCTACTGGTTTCAATCGATAGCACTGCACCAGCCTTCACCTCGTCTGAAACAGCTCCAGCGATTGAGGAGAACAGCGGTGCTGAGCAGTTTGTCCACACCGTGACAGCATCTGATCTAACTGCAATAAAATATCGTTTGTCATTGGAAAATACAGACGATTCAGAACACTTTGCCATTAATGAAACAACGGGTGATCTTCGACTGCTAATTAATCCTAATTTTGAGGCCAAAGAGACCTACACTGTTGTTGTTGAAGCATTGGATCTAGCGGGCAATCGTAAAACGCAATCTGTCACTGTACCGATCAAGGACGTGGCAGAGTCAGATTTAAATCTCGACGGCTTACTGGATGGGAGTGGGCAAACTCAGATCTTTATCAATGGTAAAGTTGTCACGATCTATGATGATAATGGTCAGCCTCAGGGTGATTATGCGAATGCAAAGATTGGCTATAATTTTATCAAGGCTGTTGTAGATGAGGATCAATATCGAATTCTTCTCCAAGGGATTGGCAGACTTCGTGCAGGTAAGTTTAAACAGTGGAGTATTGATGAAGCGGGTCAAATCTCATCACAGAGTGAATGGAAAACGCGCGATCAGGCTCTCGCATTGGGATGGGAAGAGGATTTTGGAGATATCATTGATAAGGACGGCTTTGTCGGTGTTCCTCCTGCTACTGATGCTAATGGAGACGGACTCGTTGACGGAACCAACCAATCCAAGATCTTTCAAAATGAACGTGGTATACCGATTACGAACAATCGTGGAACGGTGCTGAAGGGTAATTTTAAGAATGGGAAACTAGGTTATGTGATCATTAAAGCCGCTAAGACAAATGCTGGCTTCGATATTCTTTTGAAAGGAAACGGTATACGAAATCGGGGGAGATTTATGGAATGGAGTACCAATTCTGACGGCATAATCACAACGCGTAGTTCTTGGATCTCTGCTGATTCTGCTGTGACCCAAGGATGGGAGGATCGATTTGGTGACATTATCAAAATTGATGGTCAGGTGGGAGTGCCACCAGCGGAGGATAAGAATGGAGATGGATTGGTTGATGGACTGAAGCAACCGTTGATTTTTGACGGCGGATCAGGACTTGCAATTAAAAATCAACGCGGAAAAGCTCAAGGGAATTCAAATAGTAAAAAAACTGGTTATAAAGTGATAAAGGCTGTCTCCACCGATGATGGATTTGCCCTTCTATTGAAAGGGACAGGTACCAAGAGAAGGAATCAGTTTTTACAGTGGAAAACGAATCCAAAAGGAATCATTCAATCGGGAAGTGGATGGCAATCTGCCAAAGCTGCAAGTGATTGGGAAGAGCAATTCGGGGACATTATCAAACCCGATGGGGTTATTGGTCGTCCAGCAGTAGCTGAAGGCCCAGCAGTGGTTGAAGGCCCTTTAACGCTGGATCAGAACAACGATGGTTTAGTTGATGGTACGAACCAATCTCAAATTTTTGATGACAACACAGGCCTTCCTATCACGAATAGTCGTGGGAGAGTTATGTCAAATTGGAGAAATCGCAAGTTTGGCTACAACATCCTCAAAGCTGTACCGAAGGATGAGGGCTTTGAGGTACTGCTGAAGGGGGCTGGGAAAAAGAATCGAGGCAGATTCTTGATATGGTCCACAGATGAGTCGGGCATGATCACGGGCAATACTGGTTGGAAAAAAACACCCTTTGCTCTCAAAAATGATTGGGAGAGTATTTTTGGTGACATCATTCAGCCCAACGGGGTGATTGATTAACTTTGCCATGATCGTTGTGTGAGTCGTTGTACTCCCACTTCGCAACATTGTAGAGAAGGGAATCTATCTAGACGAGTAGCTTGCCAGCAATCTTGTGTACGACACGAAGCATTACAAGACCAAACGGTTATTTGGCATCAGCAACCTTAAACCCTCACTTGCGAAATTTGCTTCTGAACGATCCTAATCAAGGTTTTTCGTAAATTCACTTGAATGAGCTATAAATTTTTTATACTTTATTGATTGTTTGTACCAGACTTGTACGCTGAACCTGCAGGCCTTTGCCTCATAGGGAAGCTTGCTGCAAGCAGTGATCCGAACCGAGTGTGGAGACCACTGTTGAGGCGTTGTGCGGGGAGGAACTGCTGAATGCGGAACCGCACTTATGGAATTTGTTATTGGGACGAGTTAATCGAGCCACCCAATTATCCATCCTGTTTTCGTCAGTTCATCAACATGATCTTGCAATAGGAAAATGATCTTAATCTTATTTGTTTCTGTTGTTTGAACTTGCATTTTCCAAGAGCGCTAAAGGCCGCCGTTACTGCTTCAAATGCGTATGTATGGGCTTTTCCTGTGCTTGGTTTCCATTTCATGCCCGTTGATCGGCTAAAGGATCCTTCATACTGATGTCGATACAAATGGATTTGTTTGCAATTCAAGTAAAGATGTTTTGTTTCGGATAGGGGTTCGATTCCTCTATGCGATTGGAAAGGTCGTCAGTTTTCTTGGCGACTCCAATTGCTACTGTAGTGCCCTGAAGTATGTTTCGGTTGACTCTGTATCTCATGTTCTTTTTGAAGCCACGGGGGCAAAAGCCGGTAAATTTAAGATCTTTGAGGTTATGAGTCTGGACGGATCAATCGCTTCTCCAGTGGTTGAACAGCCGCCGTGCTGTTCGATGGGATTGGGAGAGTGCGTTTGGTGATCTTGTTCAGCTGGATGGCACTGTTGGGGGCAATCCTGACCGCGATGTTGATGTTGAGGGAGATGGATCCTTGATGGTCGAAAGGCTTTCCCAATCCTGATCGATGATGAAGCGGTGGCCTGGCGTTCCCCATCGGGAATGGCTCTCTCCTCCAAAAGCTCGAAGTGTTTGGATCGTTGGGATGCCATAGGGCGATCGACGTTGAAGACGGTTTTGAGGTGCTTCTGTAATCGAGGGGTCGAGAACAGGATCGATTCAGGCTTCTTGATGTACATCTTGATGGAGAGCTCGCCAGCAGGACGAAATGGATCAAGGGCATCAAAGCTCTGTTCGCTGGCTGGGATGCGCAGGTTCGTGGATTTCTGCTTGGTGGTTCGCCTGGTTGATTACTGGGTGCATCGGTTGCTGACGATGCATCGGACGCTCAGCTGATTGATGCGGAGAGCGATGACAAGACCAAGCCTGAGAGGTACGGACTGATGGGCTCGCGCAGAGCCTGACAGAACAGTGCCTTTCGACCAGCATTAATAGATACTCTGGATCACTATGGCTGATGTCCGCTCCGCTTCCGGCCCTAACGACCGTGACGGCAATGGCCTGGTGGACTCCAGCAAGCAGTACAAGCTGGCCATCAACGGCGGCAGTGCATTACCGCTGAAGAACTGGAAGGGGCGCACCTACTCCGATACCTCAACTCCGCACTGGAACGCAATTCAGGCGGTGAAGCACGAGGATGGATTCAGGGTGCTTTGCGAGGGAGAAGGAAA
>QCSN01000061.1 GCA_003211515.1 Synechococcus sp. AG-670-F04 | reverse complement strand
CGTTAACATTCCGCCACTTAAAATCACTTAAAACAATAATCTCTTAATATTATCTTTGAAAGAAAAACACTCTGAGACAGATTTTTCCTCCATCTTTCGAATGGCCTAATTGCCTTCTGAAATTCCAGATGATCAACAAGAATCAAACTATCGACACAGTTCAACCATTCCCCAAAGCCATCTCTCAACCAGGGCAGGAAGCGACTGCTTGAACACAGCTTGGTCTTTCGAGTCACGTCAAAATGACTCCATGAACAAGCTCCGTCTGATCCCGTCGCTGCTGTTGCTGCTCACAGCACCCATACACGCAGAGACATGGGTTCCCTGGCCAACCAAAGAGCAGCTCCGCAAGATTCAACTGGAGGCCTACAGCTGTTCAAGGGAAAACAGTGAGGCGAGCTGCCGCAACAGCAGGCAACTTGCTGACTCCCTCATGGATCACCCGCGTTTGCCTGTGATCTGCAAAGACGTTCTCTGGGAGGTTGTGGAAAATGCAAACGTGGCCTCCAACAACGATTACAAGCGCCGCGATCGGATCGACACCTCCGCAAGAAGGCTGACCACACTTTGCGCTGAACCCGTCAGGAAAAAAGACAAGCCCCGAAGGCCCCAAGGCCCCGGAGCTCCAACCCAGTCCTGAGCAGATCAGAAATCGGTCAATCAAAGTCGAAACTGAAGCGCTGACCCTGCATCAGCTGACCCACTTCCGAGCGGACCTCCTCAAGGAGAGGACCGCTGACATCGGGGTGCTTTTTGATTTCATCCACGAAAATCTGCACATCAACAGCTGTGAGGCCATGACTGGTGATTTTGCTGTGCACCTTGTTTCGGAAGCTTTCAAGCAGAGCCTTCTGGTCTTCAGAAAGGCTTGATGAACCGGGATGACTGACATCCATCAGACAAAGGAAAAGACAATTCAGCGGGACGCCTCATCCGCCAGCATCCTGAGAATGGTCTCCGATGTGGTGACCATTTCCGCAAGGCTGAGTTCGCTGTCCTGACCTGCAAGGTCAGAGGCAAACTTGCACACGGGGGAGGAACGGTCTGCGGCGTCGCAGCTGTTTGACAACCGAACGATGGCATTGGAAAGCTTTCCGCGCAGGCATTCTTCAGACCCGCCTCGATTGAGCACAGCTGTCGCTGCAGCGGATGCTCCAGACGACGCCTCTGGGTAGGGAACAGCCTGTTTCCAAGCCTGTGAAGCCTGCAGTGGGTCCACGCCGATCAAACCAAGCGAAAGGCCTGAACCCATCAACAGGATCAACACGGATCGGCGCATAGCTCGGAAGGAAAACGACTGGAGGACGTCTAACGACCACAACTGGTCTTCGCTATCACGCTGCCACGGGGTTTCCGTGTTTACGTTTCAAACAGTCCCACTCTCTTTGATGACCACCGCGGCCCCAGCGGAACCGACGCAGCATCAGGTGCGCCTCTCCACCCCCTTTACGGATCAGAAGCCCGGTACATCCGGGCTTCGGAAGAGCAGCAGACAGTTTGAAGAACCGAACTATCTGGAAAGCTTCATCGAGGCCGCCTTCCGCACCCTGCCCGGTGTCCAGGGTGGAACTCTCGTTCTGGGTGGCGATGGCCGCTACGGCAACCGCCGTGCCATCGATGTGATCCTTCGCATGGCGGCAGCCCACGGGCTGAGCAAGGTGATCGTTACAACCGGCGGCATTCTCTCCACACCTGCGGCATCAAACCTGATCCGCGAACGGGAGGCCATCGGCGGCGTCATTCTTTCCGCCAGCCATAACCCCGGCGGTCCTGAAGGCGATTTCGGGGTCAAGGTGAATGGCGCCAATGGTGGGCCGACACCAGCAAGCTTCACCGATGCGGTGTTCGAGTTCACCAAGACCCTGCAGCAATACACGATTGTTGAGGCTGCAGCGATTCCGCTGGATGCGCCCGGTCTGCACAGCATCGGCGCGATGCAGGTGGAGGTGATCGACGGCGTCGACGATTTCGTTGCGCTGATGCAGAAGCTGTTCGACTTCGATCAGATCCGCGATCTGATCCGCAACGACTTCCCGCTGGCCTTCGACGCAATGCATGCCGTCACCGGGCCCTACGCCAGCCGCCTGTTCGAGGGGCTGCTGGGCGCACCGGCGGGGAGCGTGCGCAATGGCATGCCACTTGAGGACTTCGGCAACGGTCATCCCGACCCCAACCTCACCTACGCCCACGAGCTGGCCGAACTGCTGCTCGAGGGCGACGACTACCGGTTCGGTGCCGCCTGTGACGGCGATGGCGACCGCAACATGATCCTGGGTCAGCGCTGCTTCGTGAACCCCAGCGACAGCCTCGCGGTACTAACCGCCAATGCCACGCTGGCTCCCGCCTACGCCTCCGGCTTGGCAGGGGTGGCCCGATCCATGCCAACCAGCGCTGCGGTGGATGTGGTGGCCAAGGAGCTGGGAATTGACTGCTTCGAAACTCCCACGGGCTGGAAATTCTTCGGCAACCTGCTGGATGCCGGCAAGATCACCCTCTGCGGTGAAGAAAGTTTCGGCACGGGCAGCAACCACGTGCGCGAGAAGGACGGGCTCTGGGCCGTACTGTTCTGGCTGCAGATCCTGGCGGAGCGCCGCAGCAGCGTTGCCGAGATCATGGCCGAGCACTGGAAGCGCTTCGGACGTCACTATTACTCAAGGCACGACTACGAAGCCGTTGCCAGCGATGCTGCCCATGGCCTGTTTGACCGCCTCGAGGGCATGCTTCCCAGCTTGGCGGGTCAGCCCTTTGCGGGTCGCAGCGTCAGCGAAGCCGACAACTTCAGCTACACCGACCCTGTGGATGGTTCGGTGACCACGGGGCAGGGTCTGCGGATCCTCTTGGACGACGGCAGCAGGGTGGTAGTTCGTCTTTCAGGCACAGGCACCAAGGGAGCCACAATCCGCGTGTATCTGGAAAGTTATGTTCCCAACAGCGGCGATCTCAACCAGGACCCCCAGGTTGCCCTGGCCGACATGATCAGTGCCATCAACGACCTGGCTGAGATCAAGCAACGCACGGGCATGGATCGGCCGACCGTTATTACCTGATCGTCCAAGACCTGATCGGGTGAGGGTCACGCAGCTTTGGGATGGCTCCCAAAGCTGCGCTTGCCACCAAAAAGGCCGCCCCTCTGTGCGGCTTTTGATTGGCTGTAGTTAGCCAGGACTTAGGGGAGGAGGGGTCAACCTCGGCGCCCACGGCGGGGGTTGTACCGCCGGTAGGCCTCATCCGTGGTTTCTTCCTGCAGCTGGCGCATCGATTCGATCGAGAATCCAGCTAAACCACCGGAGGAGATGATCATCACAAAAAACAGGCGTGCTCTTGAAGGGTTGATTTCAGCAGGCGTATTAGCGATCAGCACCGAAAGGAAATAAGCGACACAACCGCCGACCGCACTGCCGATCGCGATCGCCAACAAGACCCGCATGCCACTGAAGGGTTTGCGGGTCTTCACCTCTGGGGTGGGGGTATGAGAAGGATCCATCAGCTCGGCTGGGAAGTCGTCTTGACAGAATCAAGATCACCGGCTCCACCTTCACCTCCCTCCAGTGGCTTGGCATCGGCCTGCCCTAATACGGACTTCATCACGGTGTAGAAGACAGGCACAACAAGGGTGGAGAGGAAGGTGGCCACCAACAATCCACCGAACACCACAAGACCAAGGGACGCCTGACTCTGTGCTCCAGCGCCCTTGGCCAGCATCAATGGAAGGAAACCCGTCAAAGAGGAGATCGACGTCATCAAAATCGGGCGCAATCGCGACTTGGCCGCAAAGCGAGCCGCATCGACCGCAGACATGCCCTTACCCATCTGCTGGTTGGCTAAATCAACGATCAAAATTGCGTTGCCACCCGCCAAACCGATCAACATCACGAGGCCCACCTGGGCGTAGATGTTCAAGACCTGGCCTGCCCCACCGAGAAACACCAACGCACCCAGCAATGCAGTGGGAACCGTGAGAAGAATGATGATCGGATCGGTGTAGCTCTCGTACTGCGCAGACAGGACCAGAAACACTGCCAAGATGCCCAGGGCAAAGATCACCACCGCGAGAGATCCGGCCTTGACCTCCTCACGGGAAATGCCTGTCCAGTCGTAGCCGAGCCCCTGGTAATTCCCGTCTTCAAAGGTCTGCTTCATCGCAGAGATCGCCTGGCCGGAGCTTCGCCCAGCAGCAGGACTTCCCTCCACCTTGATCGAGCGGAACAGGTTGAAATGGGGAATCACACTCGGGCCATTGATCGGCTTGATCTTGAAAAACTCCGACAGGGGAATCTGCTCACCTTTGTTGTTGCTGACGTACGTGGATGTCAACTGTTGGGGCTTGGATCTGTTGACGTCATCTGACTGCACATACACCCTGCGGACCTTGCCCTCCTGGAAGGTGTCATTAACGTAAGCACCACCAAAATTGATGCTGAATGCCGACATCGCACTGCCATAGTCCACACCCAGCGAAGCCATCGTTTCGCGATCTACAGAGATCTCGTACTGGGGCGATTCCGGAGAAAATAAGGTGTAAACACGACTTAAGAGGTCATTGGCATTTGCACTTTGAATGATTTGTCCTGCGGATTCAAAGAACTCCGAAAGGGAATAGGCGCCACTGCTCCGATCCAGAAGTTGGAATTCAAAGCCAGCTCCTGTGCCATAACCAGGAATCGAGGGAGGCTCCACCACAATCACTCGACCACCATCAATCTGGGTAGCAAACTTCTTGTTAAGCCTCTGCACAATGGCAGAGACGGAATCATCAATATTAGGCTCTTTGTTGAGGATGAATTTCTTAAAATTAGCAACAATCCAATTGTCCTTACCTGGGCGTTCGTCCCAATGCCGGGTTCCAAAGAAGAAAAACCCTTTGTTGGGAGCGTTGCCGTCTAGGCTAGCCCCGCTAAATAGAGCAGCGGATGCTATCGCTTTTTCCGAACGGAGAACCTCAGCAACCTGTTTATTGATCTCCAATGTTTTTTCATTGGACACACCCTCAGGAGCCTGAACAAAGCCAACGGAGTATCCCTGGTCTTCGATGGGAACAAAACCACCAGGAACTCTTGTAAAAGCGAAACCGGTGAGCAGAATCCCTGCAGCCAACGCCGCCATCACAACAGGACGAGCCTTCAGGGCGAGGTCGAGAATGCTGGAATAGCGCTTCTCAAAGCCGCCATAAAAATGGTTAAAGGACGTGAAAATCCTCGGGACAAACCAACCGACTACAAGGCCAATCGCTGTAAAGAGAATGACTGGAAAAAGATTTGAGATGGCCGATGAGGTCACAACACCCACCACTGCACCACCCAGGGCGAAGGGAAGCCTGAGCGGAAGGGAGGAGACCTTTGAAGCCAGGAATCCAACAACAGCGGCAATGATTGTGGGGATCAGAGCACGTGCTGCACCATCTCCAGCACTCAGCAGGCCATAGATGAATCCCAAGGTGACGCCGGCGACGGCATATTGATTGCGATTGAGCTCTTTGGTTTCCCGAGACAACAGCAACGCTGAAAGCATCGGAGAGAAGGTCAGAGCGTTGAAGGTCGAAATACTGATCGAGAACAGAATCGTGGCTGCAAACTGCTTGTAGATCGTTCCGGTTGCACCAGGGAAGAACAGCACAGGAATGAAGACAGCCATCTTCACCAAGGAGGTGGCAATCACAGCACTAAACAGCTCATCCATGGTTTCCATGGCCGCCTGAACAGCAGTCAAACCCTCCGATTTCTTGGCGGAGGTGTCTTCCACCACAGTGATGGCATCGTCCACCACCAAACCTGTCGCCAGGACCAGGCCGAACAGCGTGAGTTGATTAAGCGAAAAACCGAAGGCCAGCACAAGACCAAAGGTTCCGATCAAAGCGACCGGGATCGCAATCGCCGGCACCAGTGTTGCCTTCCAGTTCTGGAGAAACAGGAACAGAATCAACACCACCAAGATCACCGCATCCCGCAGGGAGTTGGTCACACCCTTGATCGACTGATTAATGAAGTCGGTGACATCGAAGATGTTCTCAACTTCAAGGCCAACGGGCAGCGTCTTTTCAAAGTCGCTGATCACCTGCTTAACGCCGTCAGAAACAACAATGGCGTTGCTTCCCGTGAGCTGGTAAATCGCCACGCCGACCGCGGGATTGCCTCTGAGGTCGAGGGCATCGATGCCGTAAACCTCACCACCGAGGCTGACACGGCCCACATCCTTGAGACGAATCAGTCCGCCATCATCTGTCGTCTTGAGAATAATGTTCTCAAATTCCTGTGGTGTTGTTAAACGCCCCTGCAGCTGAACGGTGAAGGTAAATTCTTGACCTTTCGGCGCTGGAGCACCACCAATTTTGCCGGCAGGAACCAACCGGTTCTGACTGCGCAGCTGCGTTACCACATCATTGGAACTGATGCCATTCGCGGCCAATTTTTCAGGATCGAGCCAGAGGCGGAAGGCGATTTTGCGATTTCCGAAATAAACAACGTCTCCGACCCCTTGAACACGCTTGATGTTGTCAGTGAGATTTTTGTCGAGATAGCCACTAATGGTCTCAACACTGTATTCAACTTGGGAAGGATCTTTGTTGATGAAGTTGTAAACCAGTAGTGCTGATGTGGACGACTTATTGACAGTGACACCCGATTTACGAACTTCTTCAGGCAGCTGCGGCTCTGCGAGAGCCACCCTGTTCTGCACATTCACCTGGTTGATGTTGGCGTCCGTGCCGCTGTTGAACGACACACTGATCGAACTCACACCATCAGCTGAACTATTGGAGGTGATGTAATCCATCTCCTCAACGCCATTGATCTGTTGCTCCAGAACAGAGGTCACGCCCTGTTCAACGGAAACGGCATCGGCCCCCACATAGGTGGCTTGAACCTTCACCGTGGGAGGAGCGATATCTGGAAGATTTTCGATTGGCAGGATTGGAATGGCAATCAAACCAACGATCACGATCAGCAGACTGCAAACCGTGCTGAGGACAGGCCTCGTGATGAAATTATTGGAAGCGGACATCGATCAACCTCAGTTCGCTGGTGCTGGAGCCACGGACGTGCCAGCGTCCTTGGATTGAATCTGCACAGGCATGCCGTGCTTGAGGTTGAGCAAATTGGTGGTGGCCACCTGGGCGTTGGGCTCAAGGCCTTTTGTGATCGGATAAAGATTGTTCTCCAGCTCACCCACCGTCACGGGTGTCTGAATGGCAAACAGCGCATTGTCCGGGAGCTTTCCAGCCTCCTTCGCTTTGTTCAGCGCATCTATATCCGCCTTCCCAGGATTGGCTTTCAGGTCGTCGAAACTCCCGAGTCGGAACACAAAGCTTTGTCCGGATGTCTGTGTAATGGCGACGAAGGGAACAGCCAGTTCCTCCTTCGCTTTGATCAGCACCCTGGTTCGCAAACGTTGGCCATTGAGCAACGTCCCGTCGGGATTGGCGAAAACCGCCTTAACCAGCAACCCCTGAGTCTTCTCATTGATCTGTGGGTTGATGGTGTCAACCTTCCCTGTGCTGATAACCGTTTCATTGCCCGGGGCACTGAGAAGCACGGGTTGGCCAATCGCCAACCGGTCTGAGAAGACTGCGGGCACCTCTACACGCGCTTCGAGCTCAGTGTTCTGAACAAGGCTGGTGAGGGTTTGCCCCTTGTTGATCACATCACCCACCTTCACCAATACATCAGAGACGAATCCGGCGGACGGCGCCCGCAGGTTGCTGTAACTGAGGGTGGCTTCAGTAGCTTTGATCATCTCCCTGGCCACGTCGACCTGCTTTTGAGCTGAGATGTATGCCGTCCGTTTCTGATCCCGCCTCTGTTCCGAGCTAGCACCCTGCTTGGCCAGATATTCGTAGCGTTCCCACTCGGTTTTCGTCCTGTCTGCTTCCGCCTCGGCTTCAGCAAGCTTCGCCCGGTCAGAGGCGAGCTGGGCCCGGATCTGAGCTTGATCGAGGACCATCAGCAGCTGTCCTGGCTGCACTTGGTCGCCCTGGCGGATCATCAGCTCAAGAATCCGGCCCGATGCTTGAGCCGCCAACTGCACTCGATTGGTTGCTTCCAACGTGCTGACGGTGTCGACACCTTCAGTGAATTCGGCCATCGCGGCCGCTGCGGTTTGAACCTTGGGCGGCGGTGGCTGAGCAACCTCTTCGCCTGCGCAGGAACTGACCGTGATCAGTGCGGCGAGGGGAAGGAGTAATCGCAGCGGATGACGCACAGAATTCCAGTCTTTAAGCGGATTATGAGCATGAATAGGCACGGTGACGACCTGGCCGGGCTACCGGCAGAATTGGCACCAGGCTTGCTGCCACGTTGAGCCAAGATCTCTTTGCCTATCAAGGGGAACAGCAACGCCAGCGGCTCGCACCACTGGCGGATCGAATGCGCCCTCGAACCCTTGAAGAATTCGAGGGCCAAAGCGGGATCCTGGCGGATGGACGCCTGCTTAGACGAGCGATTGCCGCCGACCGTGTCGGCAACCTGATTCTGCATGGACCACCCGGGGTTGGGAAAACAACCCTGGCCCGGATCATCACGAACCACACCCGGGCCCATTTCAGCAGCCTGAATGCCGTGCTCGCAGGGGTCAAAGATCTCCGCCTTGAAGTGGACGCCGCCCGTCAACGCCTAGAGCGCCATGGTCTGCGTTCGATCCTGTTCATCGATGAGGTCCACCGTTTCAACAGCGCTCAGCAGGATGCTCTGCTGCCCTGGGTGGAGAACGGAACCGTCACGCTGATTGGGGCCACAACAGAAAACCCATATTTCGAGGTCAACAAAGCATTGGTGAGCCGCTCCAGGCTGTTCCGACTGCTTCCGCTCGCGCCCAAGGAACTGCACCGATTGCTGAAGCGAGCTCTCAGCGATCCCGAACGGGGCTATGGCCAGCGTTCGGTGTCGGTCAGCCCTGAGGCGGCGAATCATCTCGTTGATGTGGCCAACGGTGATGCCCGAAGCCTGCTAAACGCCCTGGAACTGGCGGTGGAAAGCAGCCCACCCGATCACGGCGGCACGATTCAGATCGAGCTCGGCACGGCTGAAGAATCCATCCAGGAACGCGCCGTGCTCTACGACAAGCACGGCGATGCGCACTACGACACCATCAGTGCCTTCATCAAATCCATCCGGGGATCCGATCCGGATGCATCCCTCTTTTGGCTGGCGCGGATGATGGAAGCGGGCGAGAACCCCCGCTTCATCTTTCGGCGCATGCTGATCGCCGCTGGTGAGGACATCGGACTGGCTGATCCCCAGGCGATTGTTGTGGTCGAAGCCTGCGCCGCCACGTTCGAACGGGTTGGCCTACCTGAAGGCTTGTATCCACTCGCCCAGGCAGCCCTCTACCTGGCCAGCACGGAAAAAAGCAACAGCGTTATGGGCTTCTTCGATGCCTTGAAGACGGTCCGGAATGCCAACCGGCAGGACGTGCCAAGCCATCTGCGGGATGCCAACCGGGATGGGGCCGCTTTTGGTGACGGCGTTGGGTATCGCTAC
>QCSN01000060.1 GCA_003211515.1 Synechococcus sp. AG-670-F04 | reverse complement strand
CGGCGGAGTGGCGGCTTTAGCGGCCCGTTGGACGGCCAGTCGTCTTGATGATTTCGATGCGGTTGTCCTGGTGCGTCTGCTGCGAGGCCTGGCGATCGTTCTGGCGATCGACAGCAGCCGGCGGGCTGTTCAGCTTCTGTTCTGAACATTGCGGTCGAGCAGACCCCAGAAGTTCATATCCAGCTCGTAACCGAGGGCAGCAGCCATTTGAGAGAGCTTGCCGCGCATTGGTATGTCTTCCGCTCTGTAGAAGTCATCGAGAGACATCAACCGATGCGTGATCCAAAGTTCTAGGGCCTGGGGCTCGAAGCGGAGACCCTCGCCACGGTTGAAGCTGTGGGGAACCACCATGGCCACATGGCGGATCAGACTGCCCTGATCACGCTCCAGAACAAGCGGTAACCAGGGGAACCGAGCATCAGCCCGCAAAGACCAGAGTCGTGGTTCGGGGCATTCCGCGAGTTCGCGTGGGTCTTCGGCCTCTCGAGGCCAGTCGAATTGCAGCTGCAGGACGGGGCCGCGCTCCATCAGTTCACCCATGGGCAGCTGGCTGACGCCATCCAGTGGAGTGAGATCGAGATGGCGGATGGCCGCGGCGGTGATCAGAACCGGGTCCATGGACGGGCTGGTGTTGGTGTGACAGGCCTTTGCGAATGATGGCGTGTTAGCAGCCCCTTGAAGAAGAATGGGACCGATTCACAGGAACAGCCTCCATGGACACCGCTCTTTCCTCCCCTGAGATTTTCATTGCACTTGTGGTGGCCGCCCATGCTGCGGTTCTCGCCCTTCGCCTGTCCATCAGCCTCTACGAAGCCTGATCAGCCGGAGCCCTTGGCAGAGAAGGTTCACTTAGCTACAAGCGGTCAGCCTTGTCGTTCAGTCGGCCTCGTCCATGGCTTTTTCAACGCAACGACCGGTCGTCGATGCCGCCACGTTGGCGGCATCGATCCAGGAGCAGACCGACCGTCGGGAGTTGCAATGCAGCGTTATGGCTTTGGCCGTCAAGCTGGGCCTGGTGATGCTTGGTTGCGTCAGCATCGTGCGCCTTTCCATTGCTTATCAGGAGCGACTTGAGCGCCATGGAGAGATTGATGCGGTGGTGACGGTGGAAACAGCCAAGCTCAATACCCTTCAGCAGCGGTTTGACCATTTGTTCAGCATCGGTGGTGATCAGCGATTGATGAGTGAGCAGGATCAATGGATCGCACCCAATCGGCTGAGGATCATTTGGCGTTAGAAAATTGAGATGGCCTTGCCATCAAGATCTCCCTTGTGATGATGATTGAGGGGGGGTAAAGATTCAACAGGTGTAACAAAAGTAGTGATCAATTCTGGAAAATTGTTGCTTGTGCATCGTCTTGAGAGTGGAGTCTAATTTATAGTTTTAGTGTTTTATTTTGATAGGTATAAGCTTTTTTGAACTGATTGGTTTTAATTCTCATGGGATTGATCGTTTTGTTAGAGATTGAAGCTGAAGCTTTATTCGAATGCTCAATCCTCAATGCTTACTTTTGGGTACTGGCGACTCATCGAACCTCAGCGAGTAGTTGTGCATAGGGGCTGTCTTTGTCCGCCATCATCGTGTCGTGTTTTCCCCGTTGGATAACACGACCTTTCTCCAGCACAAGGATGAGATCGGCATCGCGAATCGTACTGAGTCGATGGGCCACGATGACCTGGGTGCATCCACGCAAATTGAGATTTGAAATCACCCGCTGTTCTGTTTGCGCGTCCAGGGCTGAGGTGGCTTCATCCAGGATGAGGACGCTTGGATTCTGGATCAAGGCCCGTGCAATTTCCAAGCGTTGGCGCTGACCGCCAGAGAGATTACGACCACCTTCAGAGAGCATCGTGTCAAATCCTTCTGGAAGGGCTTTGATCACATCAAGAATCTCCGCATCACGGCAGGCCTCGAGAAGATCGGTGTCGGGAATGGTTGTGTTCCACAGCCTGAGATTGTCTCGAACACTGCAGCCGTAGAGATCAATGTCTTGCTGAACCATTGCGAGTGAATTGACCATCACATCACGGGGAACATCAAGCAACTTGATGTTGTCGAAGCGGATGTCTCCCTCCAACGGTTGAATTAGCCCTGCAATCAGTCGGGCCAGAGTGCTCTTGCCACTGCCGCTGCCACCGACGAGTGCGATTCGCATGCCAGGTTGCACGCTGAGTGAAAAACTATCGAATAACGGCGGCTGAAACGGACTGAACCCAAACTGCAGATCATTGATCTCAATGCTGCCGCTTAAGCGCGTCAGTCCTAATTGACTTCCTTTGGAAACGCCACTGGCTAGAAGTGGATCACGTGGTTGTTCCAACACGTCCTCAAGCCGGAGAACCCCGGCCTCAAAGGAGGGAAGTTCTTGGAAAAAACTGATGACTTCCTCGATCTTCGATTTCAAACTGAAAGCGATTGTCTGGGCAGCCAGTAACATCCCAAGCGTTAACTGTCCTTTGATCACAAGCAGGAAGCCCAGCAACAGAATGGCCACCTCATTCAGTGTGGTCATCGCGGTGGGAATCAACCGAAGGCGTGCATCCCGTAGTTGAAGATCTTGAAGGGTATTGAGAAGACGGCTTTGAAACCCTGCATAGCGACGGAAGACGTCGTTTTCGATGGCCGATGCTTTGATTGTTTCAATTTCCTGAATCGCGCCAATTAATACAGCGCTGCTTTTGGCTGAATCTTTTTCAATGGCCAGGTTGCCATCTCTCTGCACACGTAGATTCAGCTGCACAACAATTGCATTGACCGCTGTTGTGCTTAGGATTAATAATCCTAGCCATGGGCTGTAGAGAAAAGTGAGGATAAGATAAAAGACGAGTAAAACTAATCCCGTAGTGGTTGGTATTAGCTGGCCACCAATGAATTCCGCTACCATTGAATTGTTGTCCATACGCCCCGCGATATCAGCCACGTGACGTTGGCTGTAAAAGCGATCTGGTAAGGATAAAACCTGTTGTTCGAAGCCGATTGCAAATCGGCGTGTTAGGCGTTTCTCCAGGCTGCGGGTTCCCACCAGTTGAAGATGCTGAAGAAGCACTTGGACCCCGATGGTCATCGCCATCGCCCAGAGCATCGGTTTGAGCCAATGATCCATCGTGTTCCCGATCACTTCATCCAGGTAGATCTGGGCGAACACGGGCATGACCAGTTGCGGCAGAATTAGCAGTAGGCCAGCCAAAAGAATGAACAGTGCTCCACCCGGTTCGGTCATGAGTCGACGGAACACAATTGGCCAAACCGACGGTGCCTTTCCCCCCCGTTCGAAGTCGGGACCGGGTTCAAAAGTGAGAACAATGCCTGTGTAACTGTAATCAAATTCTTCAAGGCTGACCGTGCGCGGCCCTAACGCAGGATCATTCAGGGCAACACGATCACCGACAAATCCTTCAAAAACCAGAAAATGATTGAAATCCCAGAAGAGGATGGCAGGCGGTTTGAGTTTGGCCAGCGCTGTCAATCCTTTTTTAAATCCTTTCGCTGTCATCCCGAGGCTTCGCGCCGCCAGGATCAACGTGGCGGCATCACTCCCATCACGTGAGACACCGCATAGCTCCCGAAGCTGCACCAGTGGCACATAGCGGCCGTAATACTGAAGAATGATTCCGAGGGATGCAGCACCACATTCGGTGTTCTCCATCTGCAACAGGGTCGGTGTCGAAACCCTTCGACTGAACAGGCCCTTCAGCCCGTATCCGTGATGCCCCCACATCAGTAAATCCCTGTTAGATCGCGAAGGATTGGAATCACGTAGCTGATTGGCCTTCGTTCCTCCACCAAAACCCTGACCGCGGTTGGGGTCCCTGCTGTGAGCTTCAGATCAGGTCCTGGGCCACCCCCCCAGTTGAAACCACTCACCGTGGATGGATCACGTTCAAGTGTGGTGACCACTTCGATCAAGGCACCTTGGGTATTCGCTCGAACAGAATCAAGGAGCGACTTTTGGCCAAGACGTTTCACAAGAGCTTGTTCGGTGACGGGAAGATTCCGGATCGCAAGCACTGTTCCCTCAATGCCGCCATGCCGTTGTTGTTTAGCGCTGTCGGGCGTGATGCGCACGCGTTGGCCAGGGCTCAGGCGTTTCCCATCTCCAGCACGAAAAAACGCCAAGCTGTCGAGTTTGGTGGAATTTGGCTGAGTATCCAAGAAAAACATTGTGCTCCCAGATTGCACCACTTCGCCCTGATTCACGCTGCGGTCAATGACACAACCATTGAGCGGAGCCCGAATCGTGGCTGTCCGGGCGATTTCCTGTCCCAGCGAGCGAATGCGAGTCTTCAACATCGTGATTTCACGTTCCCGTTGGCTGTTACGAGAGGTGAGATTGTCCTTCAAGCTGCTTAATTCTTTATTGCGCCGGTTGATGTCATCAAGGGAGAGGGCCCCGATCGTCGCCAACCCTTTAATGCGTGTGATTTCATCCTCTAATTGATCGAGTCGGATCTCCCCAAGCTCGTCTTCTTGCTTGTCCTGGCTGATTAATTGCTGAAGCCGGATCTTGGCTTGATCTTGTTCTGTTTCTTGTCGAACAGGATCAACGCGGGCCATTTGTTGACCTTGCTCTACGCAATCGCCAACCTGAACGGATAACGATTGCACTTGACCATTGATTTCGCTTTGAACCTGTGTGAGGCTATTTTTCCGCACCAGAACACCGCGTCCGTCGATTCGTACAGGAAGGCGTCCACAGATGGACCAGATCAGGATGGCCGTACAGAAACCTCCGAGTGACAACAACAGCAACCATTGACTGGGTCTGAGTAACTGCAACGGCTGGTCAAGCTTCTCCGGGCTGCTGAGCGCGTCGAGTGCAGATTGACGAAAAATGCTCATGTGATCTGACGCTCCATCATCTGGAAAAACAGCCCTCGATTGCCCATTAAGGTGTCGCATGTTCCTTGCTCTTCCACTTGTCCATTCGCAAGGACGACGATTTGATCAGCGTTCTTAATCGTGCTGAGCCTGTGGGCGATCACGATGCGTGTGATCGCCAAGTTGTCGAGACTTTGGGTGACGATGGCTTGGCTGCGGTTGTCCAATGCACTGGTGGCTTCATCAAAGATCAGGATCCTGGGGTTTCGCACGAGCGCTCTTGCAATGGCCACCCTTTGACGCTGTCCGCCGGACAGCGTTCCGCCTCCTTCCGTCACGACGGTTTGAAGCCCCATGGGCATTGAGCGGATTTCATCGGCCAGTCCAGCCAGTTCTGCTGCATGCCATGCCATGTCTTCATCGATCACACTGCCACCGGCAATCGCTTCAATCAATGTGCCGCTGAAGAGCGTGTTGTTCTGCAGAACCGTTCCGATCTGGCGACGAACACTGTCGAGGCGGAGACCATTTAACGGTTGACCGTCAAATCGAATTTCGCCGTTTTGTGGAGCTGCAAATCCAAGCAACATGCGCACAATCGTTGACTTCCCAGACCCTGATGGTCCGACGATTGCCAAAAACTGCTGGGCTTTGGCCTCAAGACTCACATGATCGAGAACAAGGGGTAGGTCGGGGGCGTAGCGATAGCTGATGCGGTCCAATCGGATATTGCCTTCAAGTTGACTGGCTTCCTCGAGAACATCTGTTGCTTCAGGAGTTGCATCCAGGATCGGTCGAGCGCGTTCATAAATGACAGGCATGTCGAAGGCGCCGATCAGCAAACCCGCAAAGCCAGCAGTTGCTCCGATGAAGGTACCGAAGGCTGAGAAAAAACCAAGCAGTTGGCCGACATTGGGGGCATTGAGATTGGGCGAGTTGGCCGCCTCCGCGATCAATCGTGTGATCACGATGTAAATGAGAAGGTTGCCCAGGTTGGGCATCACATTCTGGAGTAGCGATGCATTCGCTTCCTTGATATCGAGGGCATTTTCGAGTGAAACGATGCGTTGGAACTTTTCGCCCCACCAACGCGCGGCCGCTACTTCTGCCCCTGCTAAACGCAACTTGGAAACGGAAGCAAGTAATTCCAAATTGCGACTTTGTGCATCCGCTTCCACTTCTTCTTGCCGGCGTTGCAGCGGCCGTGATTGCAGCCCAATCACAGCTGTGGGAATCAAAATCAAACCAGCCACAACAAGGGCGAGCGCTGTGAGTTTGACGCTGATCCGCAGCATGAAAAGGATATAAAGGCTTGTGAGAACGAGGCGTAGAAGTCCACCCTCCAGAAGGGTCTGAATCTCTTCTCGTAGCTCTTCGATGGCTGAAAAACGCAGCTGCAGATCACCGATGCTTCGCAATCGAAAAAATTCGGTTGGAAGGCGCAACAAACGATGGATGGCTGCCAGTTGCGAGCGCACGGCCCCACGTTGCTGGCTCAATTGCACGGCCCGACTTTGAACCCACTCCATGCACACCCGTGTGATGCCGGCGGCGATCAACACGATGCTGATTTGGATCAACAGGTTGAAATCCCGATCTGGCAATGCCTGATTGGTGATAACGGTGTTGAACGTGGGTGTGAGCAGCGACAGCACGGTCGACAGCAGCATTACGCCAACGCCAAGGCGCAATCCACCACTCAGCAATCCAAGGCTTGTTCCTGCAAGTACGCCGGTAATTCCGAGTCCGAAAATCCAACGTGCTGCTCCCACGTCACGACCAATTGCAAGGAGGAAGCCGATCACCACTCCCAGAAGCAGGCCGCCGACGACAAAAGCCGCAGTGTTTTTCGGCGTGCCATAGGCGAAGCGAAGCAGGCCAATGGTGCTCAGGTCCTTTGTTTGGAACGCTGGACTGAGAGCGACCATGCGTGGATTCAGCTCCTCGAGAACCTCTTGGCAATCCTCCAAAGGCAAGGCCTGGCCCATTCGCGACGGAGCCCAGACCAGGTAGCCCTGGCTAGTGGACTTGAGCACAAGCGGTGAATCCTGCGCATCCTGGAGAAAGCCAATTAGATCACCGCAGTCCTGTTTCAAGGACTGCGCGTCGATCAAAACATCTCGGCCGAAGAGATCGGTGCGTTCGAGCAATTGCTGCAATCGCCGCCTTGGGTTGGCATCCGGATTGCGTGGAGGCAAGGGGGGCGTCTGCGTAGGGCGCAGCAGACCTAGACAACGAATCAAGGGGTCTTCACTGCCGACATCACGAATGACAACCCCAGCATTGGCTGACCCCGGATCAACGGCTTGATCGACGGATTCCATCGCACGGAACAAACGCGCTTCACTGCCGTCATCAAGATGTTGATGCACCTTCAGTTGGTGATCGACTCGTCTCTGAGCGTCGAGATGCAACTGGAGCAGGCGCTTCTGCAAGTCGGCGCTGGTTGGGAGCGCACCATCGGATGGCTGCTGCTGTTTGCGGAGACGTTCCTCCAGCCAGCGACGGCCCTCTTCGTCGATGAACCTACTTTGATCGAGAGTTAGCGTTTTACGTTCGTTGACGAGTTCAATCAGACAATCGTCGATTGCGCTCAGATAGAGCTGGATCTCGTTGTCTTCAAGCTTGGGAAACCCTGGAAAGACAATGCTTCGCTCCAAGCGAAAGAAAGCAAAGTCATTGGCGCCCTTGGTAACAAGTAACAACTCCCCTTGAGAGATTCGAAAAGCCTGTTTAGGCCACGTTTCACAGCTGCCAGCAGGAATTTTCATGACGTAAATTCCTGACGATCTCGTGCCTGGTGGCACAACCAGTCGAAGTAACGGGCTGCACGACTTGCTCCTTCCAGTTGCTCTAGATCGAGTTGATCAAGTTCGGTTTCTGCTTGACGACTCAGATCTGCCAGTTGATGGCTTTGCAATTGATCTCGACTTCTTTGCGACAACATGCAGGCAAGGCCTCGGTAGAAGCGGGAAGACAGACCAGGGTCTGAGTCGAGCATCTGGGTTAATTGGAGTCTGTCAATCGCGAGAAGATCCAATCCTGATCTGGCTTGAATACTGGCTGAGGCCTTGTGTTGTTCTGGGAGAAGAAATGTCATTTCTCCCAGGACTTCGCCTCGTCTTGAACTACCCACGGGTTGATCTTTGCCCGCAATGGAGACAGAGATGTCTGCTTCGCCAGCCATCACGATGTACAGCGATGGAACTGGATCGTTATCTCTGAGAAGAATGTCTCCTGGAGACAGGCGATGACGTTGCCCAAGATTTGCGAGGCGATGGACGTCGCGTTCATCAAGGCCTGCAAACAGAATAAGAATTTTCCTGAGAGGTTCGATGGCGCCAATATCCTGGTTGAACCGATGAATCCAAGTATTTTGTTCCTTGATTTGTAGGGCTAATTTTTCTGCAATTAAGCGATAAAACTGGCTTGCAAAGCCCGGTTCATTCTTTACTTTCTCGTCAAGTTTTGCTCGGGGAATCGATAGAAGCGTTGATCGGGAATGCACCTCAACAGTGGCGACGGGCGGACGTTTCTCCAGCCAGCTCATTTCCCCAGCAAGGGCACCTTGCGTGAGCGTGGACAGTTCCTCGCTGCTCTTGCGTGCTGATTGCGTTACGACGCCAAGTTCTCCATCAATGACAATGAACAGCTGATCGCTGGCGATGCCCTCGCGGAGTAAACAAGTTCCCCTGTCTTCAATTGATTCGTTGCCAAGTTCACGAAGTTGGGAGACCAGCTCCGCTGTGCACCGTTCAAAAAGGTTGAAGGTGCTCATGGACGCGGTGCGGCGGTGAACATTCAGTGCGCCATCTCTTTCATCAGGTTAGTCATGCCGGCTTGGATGTAAACGCAGCTGATGGCGAGCAGTGGCTTCACGGCTTATTGAGAATCAGGTCTGTTATTTGCTGCATTAATGCATCGATTTGGTCGTTTGTTTGGATGAGTGGTTTGTTATTTTGTTGAGGTAGTTGCCTTGAATGGTCGTCGCTTGGAGGCGGATTCTTGTTTGTGGGAGCAGATGTTGTGGCTTGCTGCTGACGAATGGAAAATTTTTTAAGCAAGTTTTGTTTTGTTTGACCATGCTCTGTTGTTTCTGGTTTCAAATCAAGGGTCGAAGCGGTTTTGATTTAGAGCGGGTCTTTGTGATCTTGATTTTGATTCTTTGGCTTCATCGCTCTGGGCCTGTCATTACTTCGTCTGCTGCTGTTGATTGGCTGGATGCAGCTGTCTTGATGCAGCCGCCCTGGAGTTTGCATGCGGTGGCTGGCGTGCAGCATTTGATGTCTTCCGTCGTAGTGGTTTGCGCTTCGCCGGGCAGACTGAGGTTCATCTTGCCCTGTTCCGCCTGATGGCAACCCCTGGAACCGTTCTGATCACCGGTACCACTTCCGGCGTCGGTTTGAACGCCACCAGGGCATTGGTTGCCCAGGGCTGGACGGTGATTACGGCGAATCGGAGCCCTCAGCGTGCCGCCGCCGCAGCGGATGCTCTGGACATCCCAAAGCAGCGTTTACGCAACGTGTTGATGGATCTTGGCGATCTCAACAGTGTGCGAAGGGCTGTGGAGAGCCTTTCGGATCCAATTGACGCACTGGTGTGCAATGCCGCGGTTTATAAGCCAAAGCTCAAACAACCAGAGCGTTCACCCCAGGGATATGAAAATTCGATGGCCACTAACCACTTTGGTCATTTTCTGTTGGTTCATCTGCTCTTGGATCGGATCAAGGCCTCCAGCCATCCTTCCAGGCGAGTGGTGATTCTCGGCACGGTGACGGCGAATTCGAAGGAACTGGGAGGCAAGATTCCGATTCCAGCTCCTGCAGATCTCGGCGATCTGTCCGGATTTAAGGCGGGCTTCAAGGCTCCGGTCTCCATGGCCAGCGGTCGGCGCTTCAAGCCCGGT